>CAVFFT010000038.1:0-24839 GCA_963621885.1 bacterium | reverse complement strand
GTGTTCGCGCCTGTGGTACAGTCAGAAGGTACGTCAAAAGGTACGCGCGTGCGCTCTTCGTGGAAGGATGTACTCATGCTCGATAAGATTAACTTCGATCAAAAGAAACTCGACAAAGGGCAGTACAAGGCGGAGCGCGACAAATTGGTGACGCGCCTCGTGGTGCTGCAGGAGCAGGCGACCCGGGAAGGTGTGGGCGTCGTCGTCCTTTTCGAAGGCTGGAGCGGCGCCGGCAAGGGAAGCCGCATTTCGGACATCCTCTACAATCTGGACGCCCGCCACACGCGGGTCCATGTGACCGAGGATTTCAACCTCGACGAGGCGAACGCGCTGAATCTCGTGAATCGCAACGTCACCGACTACTATCCGCCCATGCAGCAATTCTGGAAGTCGCTCGGCTCCCGCGGCGAGCTCACCTTCTTTGACCGGGGCTGGTACACCGTTGTCGGCCAGCATCTGGTATACGATCCGCCCTATTCCGCGGTCGAAAAGTTCCTCAACCGCGAAGCGGCGGAAGAGGCCGCGAAGAACAAGGGCGAGATGTTCTTCACGGGCATCGAGCATTTCGAGCGCAATATCGTGAGCGACGGCTATGTGCTCAAGAAGTTCTTCTTCCATATTTCGGAAGACACCATGCGCACCCGTCTTTTCAAGCTTGCGAGCGACCCGAATACCGCCTGGCGCGTCAACGAGGAGGACCTGCGCGAGCTCGACAACTACGAGCGCCTTTATGACATCTTCAATCGGATGCTGAAGGGGAGCGATTACGACTTCGCTCCGTGGATCATCCTCAACGCCGAAGATCGCCGACGCACCAATCTGACGATTCTGCGTGAGCTGGTCGATGCCTACGAGAAGGCGCTTTCGAAGCCGAAGAGCGAGGCCGAAGAGGCCGCCGCGGTGAAGGCGCAGGCGAATTCGGCGGGGCAGGGCGAGGCGAAGCCTTGGGTTGACGAGCGTCAGCGCACCGAGGAGGAGCAGGCGGCGGTTATCGCCGAGAACGAGAAAGAAGCGGCACGGCAGGCGAAGGCCGCGCCGAAGAAATCGCGTTTCGCCATCGAGAAGAACTATCCGATATTCGAGGAGATTCGCCACGACCTTGCGATAGAGGACGAGGAGAAATATAAGAAGGTCCTCAAGCGCGAGCAGAAGCGCCTCTTCGAGCTTGAGACGATGATGTATCGCAAGCGCATCCCGATGATCCTCATGTACGAGGGCACGGACGCTGCGGGCAAGGGCGGCAATATCAAGCGCATCGCCCAGGCGCTCGACGCGCGTTCCTACACCATATTCCCGAGTCCGGCGCCGACAAAGCCCGAGCTGGCGCATCCCTTCCTGTGGCGCTACTGGACGCGCCTGCCGAAGGCGGGCCACGTGGGCATTTACGACCGCAGCTGGTATGGTCGCGTGCTCGTTGAGCGCGTCGAGGGCTTCGCGAGCGACGAGGAATGGGCGCGTGCCTACGACGAGATCAACGAGTTTGAAAGCGACCTCATCGATTGGGGCGCCATCCTGCTGAAATTCTGGGTGAACATTTCGCCCGAAGAGCAGCTGGCGCGCTTCGAGGCGCGTGAGGAAAACCCCGACAAGCGCTGGAAGATCACCTCGGAGGACTGGCGCAACCGCGACAAGGCGCCGCAGTACCGCGAGGCGGTCAAGGATATGTTCCGCCTTACGAGCACCAAGAAGGCGCCGTGGATTGTTCTTGAAAGTGACGACAAATACTATGCCCGCATCAAGGCACTGAAGATAATCAACAAGACACTTGCGGCACGACTGGTGCAAGAAGGCTAAGAGAGAGGGCTGCGCGAGGGGGATTCGTACGCGCCCGAAGGAGCATGAATTGGCGATGAGAAACCGGAGCAGGAGAGGCAGCGAACCAATGGGGAGGCACGCTGCCGCGATGCCGCCTGCGCAAAAGCCCCGCCGTTCCATTTGGAGCGTGGTGATGTGGGTCGCGACGGCGGTGTTCGTCGTCGCGCTCGTCTGGCTGGGCACGATGGTCTACAGCTATTGGCATGATGCCAACCGCTATAGCGAAATCTCCGACTCCGTATTCACGCCCACGGATTTGTCCTCCGACGATTCGCTTGAGAATATGCGGGTTGATTGGGATGCGCTTTCGGAGATAAACAGCGAGGTCATCGCCTGGATATATGTTCCCGGCACGCGCATCAGCTATCCGGTGTGCCAGACTTCGGACAACGAGAAGTATCTCGAGACGAATTTCGATGGCGCGCAGGGCGTCTTCACCGGATCGGGAACCATCTTCCTCGACACCGAGACCTCGCCCGATTTTTCCGATGACGTCAATTTCCTCTTCGGCCATCACATGAATGACGGTTCGATGTTCGCCTGCATTTCCGATTTCGCCGACCAGAGCGAATTTGATTCGCATCGTGACGTGTATATCCTCACGCCGTCGTGCAACTACCAATTCAAGAGCTATGCGCTTATTCGCGCCGTGGGATCCGAACATCTCGTGGCGAATGATTTCGCGAGCGACGACGAGAAGAGCACCTACCTCCAGAACGTCGAGGATCGAAGCATCGTGACTCCCTCTGAGGGCTTTCCTTCGATTGATTCGATAGATAAGACCCTTGCTCTTTCAACATGCGATTACAATCAGGACGACGGACGCGCGATTCTCTATTGCTTCTTGGAGGACAGCGCGGCTCCCAAAGTGAATGGAAGCGACGTTGTGGGCGATGCGGACGGTTATGTTGCGCCATAATGGTGGCGCGATTGCGAGTTTCGCATAGCTGAATCGGCGACGCAGCGCGATCGCGGGGGTTCGTTTAGGCGAATCGGCGACGCGGTGCGGTCGCAAGGCTCGCAAAGCCGGAGCGACGACGCAGAAAACGGCTTTCGGCTCCCGCGGTTTGCGGGCGCGGGGAACCGACGGCGCGATGCCGGGGCCGATAGGCCATCATCGCAGAGACAGGACAAGGCGTTTTATAGGGGACAAGGGGAACCGAATGGCGACATCCATAATGCCGGGAGAGCGGCCTGACAGGCTGGAAGAGGCTTGCGCGGTTTTCGGCGTGTACGCGCCGGGAGAGGACGTGGCACGTCTCACCTGCTTTGGTTTGCAGGCTCTGCAGCATCGTGGTCAGGAAAGCGCCGGCATTGCGGTCGGCGACGGCTCGACGGTGCTTGTCCACAAGGACCTTGGCCTGGTCACGCAGGTCTTCAATGAGGCGTCGCTTGCGGCGCTGACCGGCGATGTTGCCATTGGCCACACCCGCTATTCCACGGCAGGCGGCGGCGGTTGGGATGCTGCCCAGCCGCATATTTCCGCTATCGATGACGTTCTGATCGCGCTTGCGCACAACGGAACGCTTGTCGATGCGAACACCCAGCGTGCCGCCTTGGTGGGGCAGGGAATCAACCTGCGTTCCAATACCGACTCCGAGGTTGCGGCACAGACGATCGGCATCGACACACGCCGTACCGGCCATCTGCGTGACGGCATCCGCCTGATGATGCAGACGCTGCATGGCGCCTACGCGATGGTGCTCATCACCCCCGAGGCCATGTACGCCTTCCGCGATCCGAACGGCATTCGTCCCCTGTGCCTGGGCGAGCTGCCGGATGAGCGCGGCTGGGTTGTTTCCAGCGAGACCTGCGGCCTTGACGCGGTAGGCGCCAACTATGTGCGCGACATCGAGCCGGGTGAGATTGTTCGCATCGGCCCCGATGGCCTTCATTCCGAAGAGGGCGTTCCCGCAGGTCGTCGTGCGAGCTGCATTTTCGAGTACGTTTATTTCGCCCGCCCCGACTCCGTGCTTGACGGCGAAGTCGTGTACCAGGCGCGTCGTCGCATGGGACGCATTCTTGCCAAGGAGTCGCCGGTTGAGGCCGATCTCGTGCTTGGTGTTCCCGACTCGGGCATTCCGGCCGCTATCGGCTATGCCATGGAAAGTGGCATCACCTATTCCGACGGCATCGTGAAGAACCGCTATGTCGGCCGCACCTTCATTCAGCCCACGCAAGAAATGCGCCAGATGGGCATCCGCATCAAGCTCAATCCGCTTCCGAGCGAGATCGAGGGCAAGCGCCTTATCGTCATCGACGACTCGATCGTGCGCGGCAACACGAGCCGGAAGCTCGTTGAGATGCTGCGCCGCGCGGGCGCGACCGAGGTGCATCTGCGCATCGTGAGCCCCGAGGTCATGTGGCCGTGCTTCTACGGCATCGACACCGACACGCAGGACCAGCTCATGTGCGCGAACATGACGAATGAGGAGGCCTGCGAATTCATCGGCTGCGATTCGCTTGCGTTCATCAGCATCGAAGGCCTGCGCGAGGCCATTCGCGCGGATCATCCGCAATTCTGCGAGTCGTGCTTCACCGGCGAGTATCCGGTGCCCATTCCCTACAGCCTTCAGAAGAAGGGCTTCTTGAACGTGAAGTAAAACGGGAACAAGTCCGGGAGAGAGCCGATTCGCGGGCGGAACCCACCCGAAGCGAAGTTGGAACAGGGCTGGAACGGAACTGGAACCCACTCGAAGCGAACCCGGAACACTGAGCATTTTGGAGACGGCGTGCGTCATGCATGCCGTCTCTTTTGCTTTTCTCACGCAATGCCCCGGCGTCGACTGCGTCCGCGGGCCGGTTATCGTAGAATGAAATCTGTTTGCGGAGCACCGTGATTGAGGAGCAAGCATGACCGAACGGGTGACCTATAGCGCGGCGGACGATATGGACGCGCCGGCGCTTCCCAAATGGATGCAGGAAGATGCAGAATCCACGACCTATGCGCAGGCCGGGGTGGACATCGAAGAGGGCGCACGCGCCGTTGATGCCATCAAGGGAATGGTGCATGAAACCTATCGCGATGAGGTCGTTGGCGACATCGGCGGTTTCGGCGGGCTGTTCAGCGCGGCGAAATTCAAAGAGATGGACGACCCGATTCTCGTGTCTGGTACCGACGGCGTGGGTACGAAACTCCAGGTGGCCCGCATATGCGACAAGCATGACACGGTGGGCATCGACCTCGTTGCCATGTGCGTGAACGATGTTCTCGCCTGTGGTGCCGAGCCGCTGTTCTTCCTTGATTACGTTGCCGTGGGCAAGCTGAAGGCCGACGCGGTGGCGACTGTTGTATCGGGCATCACCGAGGGCTGCAAGCAGGCTGGCTGCGCGCTTATTGGCGGCGAGATGGCGGAGCATCCCGGTGTCATGCCGGAAGACGAATACGACCTTTCGGGCTTTGCGGTCGCTGTGGTCGACCGTCCGAAGATGATTGGTCCCGACAAGGTTCGCGAAGGCGACGTGCTGCTCGGACTCGCTTCAAGCGGCATCCATTCGAATGGCTATTCCCTTGTGCGCAAGGTGTGCGTTGAGGGGAAGACGCATTACGAGCTGCGTCTTGCGCAGGAGGCGCTCGGCGGCGAGAACCTCGAGACGGCGCTTCTGCGTCCGACGCGCATTTACGTGAAGCCCGTTCTCGCGGCGATCAAGGCGCATCGCGAAGGCGTGCATGCCCTTGCCCATATCACGGGCGGCGGCATCACCGAGAACCTCAATCGCGCCATGCCTGACAACCTGGACGCCGTCGTGCGTCTGGGCACCTGGGAAGCGGCTCCCATCATTCCCTTCGTCTGCGAGGCGGCGCGCCTGAACGAGACCGAAGCGCTTAAGACCTTCAACTGCGGTCTGGGCATGATTCTTGTCGTCGACCCCGCGGAAGCGGCGGCTGTGAAGGCAACGCTTGAAGAGCAGGGCGAAACGGTGTTCGAAGTGGGCCATGTCGAGGCCGGTTCCGGCATCGTGCGTTACGAGAACGATGGTGCCCTCTTCATGAGCGCGAAGGAGTAGCGCATGGCGGCAGAAGGCAATTCGATGGCCTGCGCGAGCGCGCCTTTGAAGATCGGCGTGCTCATCAGCGGCAGCGGCACGAACTTGCAGGCACTTATCGACGAGATAGCGGCGGGGCAGGCGAATGCCGCCATCGTGAAGGTGATATCGAGCCGGCCGGGCGTGCAGGGCATCGCGCGCGCCGAGGCGGCGGGCATTCCCGTTGTGGCTTTCAACCGGGATGTGTATGCCGACCGCGAACAGGCCGACGAGCGGATTGTCGCGGAGATGCGCGATGCGGGTGCCGAGTACCTCTTCATGGCGGGCTACATGCGCAAGGTTGGCACGAAGGTGCTCGACGCGTTCCCCGACCGGGTCGTGAATCTGCATCCGGCGTTGCTTCCCTCTTTCACGGGCGCTCATGCCATTCGCGACGCTTTCGAGTCGGGCGTGAAGGTGACGGGCGTGACGGTTCATTTCGCGAATGCGGAATACGACAAGGGCCCGATTATCGCTCAGGAGCCGGTACGCATCGAGGAGGGCGATACGCTCGATTCGCTCGAAGCGCGCATTCATCAGACAGAACATCAGCTTTATCCCCGGGTTCTGCGGCTTATCGCCGACGGCCGCGTCTCCATTGACGAGCAGCGCCATGTGCGGGTGAGTCCGGAGGCCTGAATGAGATGAAGCGGTAGGTGCGCGTCCATTTCGCGCGGAAAACGGCGTGTTTTGCGGATGCCTGGGTGCGTCCGGAAGATGCGTTCCCGTGCGTTGTGAGCGCGAATTTACTACATCTGGGGTATTATTTCTCTTTGTAAACAATGGATTGGCACGGCGCCAGTCGAAACATGCTCTGTTTCCTATGCGTGACAGAGTAGGATTAAAAGCCCGAGGAAAGGAGAGCCGTCTGCTCGTCGCGAAAGACACTTCGCTAAAAGCCGTGGTAGTTGCAGGTTTGTTTGCTGCCACCTGTGCTTTTATTTCCTTGAGCGCGCTTCCGGCTTCCGCTCAGGCTGACGATTTGGGCTCTGTCCAGTCGGAGCTTGCGTCGAAGGCCGCCTCGCTTGAAGAGGTCGCCAACGCGGTCAATTCCGCGGGGGACGAGGTCGAGGCGCTCGAAAAGAAGATCGATGAGATGCTTGACACCATCAAGGATGGTCAGAGCAAGCAGACGGAAATCCAGAAACGCATTTCGGCGCTGTCGACAGTGATTTACAAGAATGGCGAACAGCTCGATTTGCTCTCCATTCTCACCAGCTCGGAAAGCTTCTCGGACATGATCGAGAAGGTCGAGACACGCAACAAGGTTCTTGAAGAGTACGCGTCGCTTGCCGTCGAGCAGGAGCGCATCTCCTCCGAATTGCAGGTTGAATACCAGCAGGTGTCGAAAGACAAGGACGAGCAGGAAAACAAGCTTTCCGAATTGCGAGATAAGCAGAACGAGCTTTCCTCGACCGTTTCCTACCTCCAGGCCCGCGCGAGCGAGCTGACCGCCGAGCAGCAGGCCGCTCTTGCCGCCGCCGATGAGGCTGCCGAGAAGGCCGCCGACCTTACTGGTGAAGGCACCACGCAGAAGAGCGATTCCGACGATTCTTCCGACGATTCCAGCAGCGATTCGGGGAAGAGCAGCAGCGGTTCCAAATCGAAATCATCCGGCTCGAGCGTTTCGAGCGGATGGCAGTCGGGCCTTGCGAGCGCCTATGGCGGATCGACCGACTCCGTGAAAGACGCGATTTCCGCGACGGGCACCAAGGTCGATGACTATTCGATGGGTGTTGCCGTTCCGATGGCCTGGGGCGCTTCCGCCTATTACGGACGCAATGTCGAGATTTCCTACGGCGGGAAAACGGTCGTGGCGACGGTCGTCGACTGCGGTGATATGGCAGGCGGTTCCCGTGCGCTCGATTTGCAGCCGGGCGTGTTCAAGGCACTTGGTTTCAAGAGCTGCAACGACTGGGGTGTCCGCGAGGTTTCCTACCGCTTCCTGTAAAAATTGCTGAAGGCTTGTGCCGCTGGGCTGCCGCACTTGCCGTAGCGACGTGGTGCGCTTGCTGAACCGCGCTTTCGGCGCTTAGTTGAGCTTGCTTGTTGCGGAATTCATTTCGCGAGCTTCCCAAAAGATTGGGCCGCGTCCCAGAACAGGCGCTTCTCCATGCAAGGCGAAGCTGTTCGCGCCTTGGTTATTCCTGGCTATTCCTCGGTCTGTGACGGGTTTTGCTGTTTGCGTTTCGCCCGCTGCTTCTCCTCTTCCTCTTCCACAATGGAGGCGATTGCCTCATCCACCGCGCTGGGAATGCCGAAGAGCGTGCGTGTCGATGCGATGCGGGGCTGCTTCTTGCCCGCGCCTTCCGCAATGATCACGTCGCGTATGCGTTGCCATTTCTTCTCGTCGTTATCCATGGGGCGATTCTACCGCGAAACGCCTTGCTGTCTGTGGAGACACCGTGGCATATCCCGTGGGGTGCCGGGGCGTGCCTATAATGGTTAGCAATCAAACGATGTGACTGCTAAACCCGAGACGGGCACGGCTCCATTCCTGCTGGGAAGGGCGGCCCGGGAAGAGGAGGAGACATGAGGAAGTTCAAGACCGAGAGCAAGAAGCTTCTCGACTTGATGATCAACTCGATTTACACGAACCGCGAGATCTTCTTGCGTGAGCTTATTTCGAACGCTTCCGACGCGAGCGACAAGATGTACTTCAAGGCGCTGACCGACGAGAGCATCCCCACGCTTGGCCGCAACGACCTGAAGATTCGCGTATCCTTCGACAAGGAGGCGCGCACCATCACGGTTTCCGATAACGGCATCGGCATGGACGCCGACGCGCTCGAGAAGAACCTCGGCACCATCGCTCATTCCGATTCGCTCGCCTTCAAGACGGAGAACGCCGCTGCGGCAACGGCGCCGGCGTCTGGCGAGGAGGCTGCGGCAGCCAATGGGGAAGAGGCGCCTGCGAGCACGGAAGAGGTCGAGGTTGAGAGCTCCCATGTGGGCGGCGGCGACGTGGACATCATCGGTCAGTTCGGCGTGGGCTTCTATTCCGCCTTCATGGTGGCGAAGCATGTGCGTGTCGTGAGTCGCGCATGGGATGCTGACCAGGCATGGGCGTGGGATTCCGACGGCGTTGAGGGCTACACCATTGAGCCGGCTGAAAAGGAAACCCGCGGCACCGACATCATTCTGTCGGTGAAGGACAACACCGACGACGACAACTACGACGAGTACCTTTCGGAATACGGCCTGAAAGAGCTCATCAAGCACTACAGCAACTATGTGCGCTATTCCATCGTGATGAACGTGACGAAGTCGCGCGAGCTGCCGAAGCCCGAAGACGCGGGCGACGACTACAAGCCCGAGTACGAGGAGTACAAAGAGGATGAGGTCATCAATTCGATGGTGCCCATCTGGAAGCGCCGCAAGTCCGAGGTGAAGGACGAGGAGTACAACGAGTTCTACAAGGCGCAGTTCCACGATTACGCCGACCCGGCACGCGTCATCTCCTTCCACGCCGAGGGTGGCATCTCCTATGACGTGCTGCTCTTCATCCCGAGCCGTGCGCCCTTCGACCTGTACAGCAAGGAATACAAGCGCGGCCTCGAGCTCTACAGCTCCAACGTGCTCATCATGGAGAACTGCGAAGACCTTGTGCCCGAATGCTTCGGCTTCGTGAAGGGCGTGGTTGACAGCCAGGACCTTTCGCTCAACATTTCGCGCGAGACCCTGCAGCAGAACCGCCAGCTGCGTGCCATCGCCCACAAGATCGAGAAGAAGATCAAGAGCGAGCTCGTGAAGATGTGCGCCGACGACCGTGAGGGCTACGAGAAGTTCTTCGCGAATTTCGGTCGCTCGCTGAAGTTCGGCATCTACTCGAGCTATGGCATGCACAAGGACCTGCTGGGCGACCTCCTGCTGTTCCATTCCGCGAAGGAGCAGAAGCTCATCACGCTCGACGAGTACATCGAGGCGGAAGGCGCCGTTCCCGAGCTGGTGGGCGAGGAGAACAAGGACGCGAAGAAGGCGATCTACTACGCGTCGGGCGAGCAGATTGAGCGCCTGGGCAAGCTGCCGCTCGTGAAGAACGTCTTGAGCCGCGGCTACGACGTGCTGTTGTGCACCGAGGATGTGGACGAGTTCGTTCTGGGCACGATGTTCGACTACAAGGAGCATGAGTTCAAGAACGTGATGAACGATGACCTGGGCCTCGACAGCGAAAGCGACAAGGCGGCGCTGGAAGCGGCCTCGAAGCTCAACGAGGGCCTTCTCGGCGCGATGAAGGAGGCTCTGGGCGACAAGGTTGCGAAGGTTGAGGTGTCGAACCGCCTGGGCGATGCCGCGGCTGCCGTGACGGCGGAAGGCCCGATTTCGCTCGAGATGGAGCGCATCATGGCCCAGATGCCCACCGGTGGAGATAGCAGCCTGACCGCGACGCGCGTTCTTGAAGTGAACCCGGACCACCCGGTGTTTGAGACGCTGAAGGCGGCGCAGGAGACGGGCGATACCGATAAGGTGACGCTCTACACCGAGATCCTCTACAACCAGGCCCTGCTTGTGAATGGCATGAGCGTCGAAGATCCGACGGATTATGCGCAGAAGGTATTGAGCCTCATGAAATAGGAATAGTTGCCATATGGCGTGACGCGCCGCGCCTGTGCTATTGTCTGAGCGATCCGAAAAGGTTACATGTTCGGTTTCCTTTTTCGGGTCGCTTTGCATTTGGTTTGGCAAGGAGGCTTTCGCATGGCTGAAACGTTTCACTGGGGGATTATCGGCACGGGAACAATAGCGGCTAAATTCGCCGAAGCCGTTGGGTGTCTTGAGGATGCCGACATCATCGCAGTGGCGAATCGCACGCATGAAAAGGGTGCCGCCTTCGCCGCGCGCTATGGCATCGAGACGGTCTACGACGACAATGCGGATCTTCTAGCGGATGGTCGCGTCGATGCGGTTTATATCGCGACCCTGAACACCACGCATTATGAGCTCGTGAAGCAGTCGCTTCTTGCGGGTAAGCCGGTGCTCTGTGAAAAGCCGCTTGTCATGTATCCCGAGCAAGCCGAAGAGCTTGTAAGCCTCTCCCGTGAGAAGGGCCTTTTCCTTGCCGAAAACCTTTGGACGCGCTATCTGCCGGTATACGACCGCCTGCGCGAGCTGATTGCGGATGGCGGCATTGGGGAAGTGCGCGTGATTCATGCCGACTACTTCTTCCGGATGCAATTCGACCCGACGAGCCGCTTTTTCAACCGCGAGAAGTTCGGCGGGGCGCTCATGGATATCGGCATCTACGGCATGAGTTTCATCGGCATGTTCCTGGGTTACCAGCCCGACCGTGTGAGCTGCTTCGCGCGCCTGGGCGAGACGGGTGTGGACGAGGTCGTGCATCTTTCGCTCGGCTATCCGAATGGCGCGATGGCCGATGCGACCTATTCCATTTCGACACCGGCGCCCTTCCGCGCGATGATCATTGGCACGCGCGGCCGCATTGAGATTCCCGAATACGGGCGCGCGAGCAGTGCGACGGTGTATCAGTACCCCGATATCGAGGCGGACGTGAATAGCAAGGGAACCGGCACCGTGATGAATGTTCCCGAAGGCACGACGAGCTATGAGATTTCGGAACCCTTCAAGAAGAACGGTTTCGAGTACATCGTGAAAGCGTCGGCCGATGCCATCCGCGCGGGGAAGGTCGAGCTCGACTATGTGACGGGCGACGAGATGGTGAGCTGGATCAAGTTGAAGGAATCGCTCCTGAAAGATCTTTGGGAGTAAGGACGCAAGGCTGAAAGGTCGAAAGGACGCAAGGTCGAAAGGGCGGACGCGCTTTCCTGTGAGAAGCGCGCCCGTTCGCATTTGAAACGAGCCATTTGGCAGCGCTTGCATTTGCGTTTGCGGCTTTCCCTGCGATGGACGAACGGGTATGTGCTCGTAGGATGCGGGCGGATGCATGCGTGTGCGCAAGTCAAGGGCTTTTGGGTGGTCAGGTGGGATAACTTGCCCGTGCAGCCTCCCCGATTGAGATTGCGGCTCATTGTTACAATCAAAAGGCGTAGACGAACGGAGAGAAGGGGGTCATCATGCCTCACGTGAATATGCATGCATGCCCGGAATGCGGCGCGCACGACGTCCATATATCCGAATGGTTCTCCAATAGCGGCGAGATCAACTACTACGGCATTTGCGATGCTTGCGGCTTCGAAGACGATGCCCATTGCACGACGGAATGGGATGCGGTTGACCATTGGAATCACCGCGCGCATTCGGCGAGTGATCCCATGCCTTACGGAGACGATCCTTACGCGATGGAGGAATAGCACGGCAGTGCAATGCTGGCGGCAGCGCAACGTCGGTGCGAACTTCGCATAAACGGGTGAAACGGAAAGCGGGCATCGCATATGCGATGCCCGCACGTCTTTATCGGGTCTGTCTGCTTTGCAGGGTTCCGGGTGGGCTCCTGCGCGTCTTTATGGGCTCTCGGGTGAATCCCCGCGCCTTTATGAGGTCCCGGGCGGATTTCCGTGTGCCTAGGCGTGCACCGCGTCAGAACCCTTTCCCTTTGCTGTATCGCCAATGCGCGCGATTTCGTTTGCCTTCGCACGCACTTTCAAGGAGAGTTGCGTGACGTAAGTGGCGCGGGCGACAAGTTCGCGATGAACGCGTTCGAGCGTCTCGTCGTTTTCGTGCGAGGCATGCTTCAGGGTTTCGGCGTAGGCGCTGAGCTTCTCGCTCTGCTTCTGCGCTTCAGCCAACGCATCGTTTGCGATGGTAGCAAGCTGAGATGCCGCATCCATCAGGCATTTGATTGATTCGCTCGTGCAGGTGTTCGACTGAACGGTGATGGCGTTGAGCAGCTCGTCAATCTGGCGGGCCAATTCGCGCATCTGGTCGATATCCTTGGGGGCCTTCTCAAGGATGCTGTTGAGCCGCGCGGGCGCGAGCTTCTGCGGGATGTTCTGATTCTCCGCTGCGCCGGAATAGACCTCGTCAGCCATGGCGGCAACCCGCTGGGCGATGGTGGACACGGAAGCCGCGAGATTTCCCGCGATTCCGGCATCGTTCTTTCGCCCGGGCACCACGCTTGGTGTCCAGGGGTGGTTATCGGGGTCGGGCGTGGTGCCGTTCGATGCATCCCCGGAATCCGACGGATCCTGTTGCGCCGTTTCCTGCGCAGACATGAACGCATTGCGTCCCTGCACGTTCATGACGAGCATCTGCAGGCGGTTCTCGAGATTCGCGAAGCTGACATCCGGGTCGTAGTCGAGCGGGAGAATCTGAACGTTGGGGTAGAGCTCCTTCAGGCGCTTCGCGATGCCGCGTCCCACGATATGGTTCGGCAGGCAGCCGAAGGGCTGGAGGATAAGGAATGCCTCGCAGCCGTGCGCCGCATGGTGCAGAATCTCGCCAGGAATCAGCACGCCTTCACCCGCGTCGAAGGTGTGGTGGATGATGGGGTCGCTCGCCTTCACGAGTTCCGGCATGCGTGTGGCGCGCTCATAGAGCGGATGCCCGCAGGCGATGCGGTCGCAGACGTCGTGGGCGTGTTCGAAGACACGATCGGTGACGTCGAGCCAGGTGCGCTCGCCAAACGACTTGTCGACACCGTATTCCTTGATCTGGGAATCCTTGTAGAAGTACGACTTGCGAATGACGTCGGTCATGCGCGCCTCGATGATCTCGAAGCCGTTGTCTTCCAGATACTGCTCCACGTCGTGGTTGGCGCCCGGGTGGAAATTCAGCAGGTATTCGCCCACGATAAGCACGCGCGGGCGCGGATTCGAGCGGTCGTATTCAACCGCCTTCATGATCTCGATGGACTCTTTGAAGCCCTTGGTGGCGCCGCGGGTTCCCTGCTTCTCCATACCCTCGATGAGCGCATCCATTGCACGCTCGAAAGCTTCGTTCGTGCTGCCGGGAACCGTCTCGTAGGGGCGAATCTTGCGAAGCAGCTCTTCAAGCGCGTCGATCATCGGAAGCGCCATCGCGATGCGGATGGCGGATATGACGTTCATCTTCCATCCGGGCTGCTGGTTGTGGTAGTCCACGTCGTCGTTCGTGACGATGGGCACGTCCGTGTAGCCTGCATCGTCAAGCGCCTTGCGGAGCAGAGCGGAATAATGCGTGAGTCGGCAGTCGCCGACGTACTTGCCGGTTGCGACCGCGACTTCGGCGTTCTTGTACTTGCCTGTTTCGAGTTCTGCGAGCGCTTCGCCAATGACGATTTGCGCGGGGAAGCAGATGTCGTTGTGGACGTATTTCTTGCCGAGGCGAATGGCCTCTTCGCGCCCGATTTCGAGCGGCACCGCACGCAGACCTTGCTTCGAGAACACTGCCGCCATGAGGCGCGAGAAAGCGTGGCTGGTGTTCGGTACGAGCACGACGCGTTCGCGCTTGGCTGCCTTGTCGAACTTCTGCGGATACGGATCCGCCAGGGCTGGGTGGAGGGGCTCCTCCGGTTCAGCGGCGATAGGCAGCGTGCCTGCCTTTTCGGCGGCACGGCGCATGTTCACCGTTTCGATGAAAGAGCGCACGCGGATGCGCAGCGGGCCGGCGATATCGCTTTCGTCCACCTTGAGCACGAGCGGGGTCTTGTCGGACAGCTCATGCATGAGACGGATGATCTCGTCGGTCAGGTAGGCGTCGTGGCCGCAGCCAAAGCTGACGACCTGCGCGTATTCCAGATACGGCTCCTCGGCGGCAAGCACCGCGCACGAAAGCATGCGCGCGTGGTAGTTGTTGACGATGTCGAGACGCGAATGCGATAGGTCGACCTTGGTCGCGCCAGGAACGGAGTCGGCGGTAAGCACGGGAATGCCCAGCTCGCAGAAGAGTTCAGGCAGGTCGTGATTGACCAGCGCGTCATTGTGATAGGGACGGCTCGCCAGCACGACCGCGTAGCGGCCCTCTTCGCGCACCGTCTTGATGACCCGTTCGCCTTCGGCAAGAAGGTTGGTGCGGAATGAGGTCTGCGCGGCATCCGCCTGTTCAATTGCGGCGTTTACCAGCGAGGCTTCGATGCCGAAGGTTTCTTCCATCCATGCGCACAGCTGGTTTTCCCGGTCGCGCGCCGTGTACCAGTGCCACAGGGGGTCGTCGAATTTAACCGGCGTGCGATGCTCGGGGTTGTCCGAGTTGCGGATGACCATCGGGTAGCCCTTGACGACCGCGCACATCGACTCGCTGGTCTTTTCGGTGTTCTCGCTTTGCACGACGGTGATGACCGGCATGAATATGCGGTCGACGCCCTGGTCAACGAGGTTGCGGATGTGTCCATGCACGAGTTTGGCGGGGAAGCACACCGTGTCCGATGCGACCGCCTGCAGGCCGTTCTCATAAAGGGGACGCGTGCTCGCCTTTGAGAGTTTGACCTTGAATCCAAGGCTGCGCCAGAACGTTGTCCAGAATGGCGCGCTGTCCCACAAGGAGAGCACGCGGGGAAGGCCGATGGTGATATCGCGCTGCTCGCAGAGCTCCTTCACCGGATAGCGCTTGAAGAGCAGCTTTTCGCGCGTCTTGTAAAGGTTGGGCGTTGCGGCGGTCTTGGCATGACGTGCCTTCGCGGCCGCGCGCACCTCCTCATCGTGCGGATCGCCAATCACCTGACCGCGATCGCAGCGGTTGCCGGTGACAAAGGTCGAGCCGTCCTGGAAGGTGATGATGCTGCGGCTGCAGGCGTTCGCGCAGAAGGGGCAAATGGAATTCGCCTGCTGCGTGTAGCTGAGCTGCCCCGCCTTATCAAGGCCGATGAAGCTCGAGGTATAGCTGCCCTCTGCGGCCACACGTTCCTGCACGAAGCGCTGCGCGAGCAGAGCCGCGCCAATCGCGCCCATCAGGCCGGGGTAGGGCGCGCGCGTCACTTCGCGGCCAATGTATTGCTCAAAAGCGGCAAGCACTGCGTCGTTGTTGAAGGTGCCGCCTTGCACGACGATATGGTCGCCGAGGCTCGAAAGATTCGAAACGCGGATGACCTTCGTGAAGACGTTTTCGATGATCGAGCGGCATAGGCCCGCCATGATGTCGTCGGGCGATTTGCCGTTCTTCTGCTCGGTCACCACGCTGGAGTTCATGAAAACCGTGCAGCGGCTTCCCAAAACGGCGGGGTTCTTCGAGCGGAAAGCGGCTTGCGCGATCTCCTCGGTATGGATGCCGAGCGAATGCGCGAAGTTCTCGAGGAAGCTGCCGCAACCGGAAGAGCACGCCTCGTTCACGAGGATGTCGGTGACCACGCCCTCGTCTATCCAGATGGCCTTCATGTCCTGACCGCCGATGTCGAGAATGAAGCTCGCATTGGGTTCCGTCTGCATCGCGGCGTAGGCATGCGCCACCGTTTCGACCATATGGGTGTCGGCGTGAAGCGCCGTGTGGAAAAGCATCTCGCCATAGCCGGTTGTGCCGCAGCCGAGAATCTCGAGGCCAACACCCGCCTCGCGGTAACGCGCAGCCAAGGCCGCAAGCGCATCGCGGGCGATGTCGAGCGGCTCGCCTTCGTTGCTGGCGTAGAAGCTGTCGACAAGCGTGCCGTCTTCGCTGACGAGCGCGAATTTCGTGGTTGTCGAACCCGAGTCGATGCCCAGGTACACCCGTGCGGTATCACCGCGGGTGAACGCCGCCACTCCCTGCGGTTTGGGAGCGAGTTCGTGACGCTTTTCGAAGGCCGCGCGCTCTTCAGGATTGGAGAAGAAGGGCGTGCCGATAGCCGCCGCTTTCATGAGTTCGGCCGGAGCCGCACCCAGCTTTTCGATAAGTACTGGCAGCTGCGCGGTGGTGTCTTCGTCCGCGAACATGCTGTCGAGCGACAAGGCCGCGCCTTGAGCAACGATGACCTCGGGGTTTTCGGGCAGAATCGCTTCGCCGCCCGAAAGCTTCAGGCGTTCGGAGAACACGCGCACAAGAGTCTTGTTGAAGGTGAGCGGACCGCCCTCGAAGACGACGGGCGGGCAGATGTCGAGCCCCTGCGCGAGGCCGCCAAGCGTCTGCTTTGCAACCGCGTGGAAGGTGGAAAGCGCGATGTCCGCTTTCGTGACACCCTGGTTCAAGAGGGGTTGAATGTCGGTTTTGGCGTACACGCCGCAGCGTCCCGAAATGCTGTAGACCGTCGTGCCTTGCGCGGCGAGCGCGTCGAGTTCTTCGATCGGCACTTTGAGAAGCGTGGCGATCTCGTCGAGGAAGGCACCGGTGCCGCCGGCGCAGCTTCCGTTCATGCGCATGTCGTTCACCTGCAGGGCGCCGGTGTTCGGATTCGTGCCGAAGAAGATCATCTTGGCATCCTGGCCGCCCAGCTCAATCGCGCAGCGCGTCTGGGGGTACAGAGCTGAAACCGCAATGGAGTTCGCGACGACCTCCTGGAGATATTTCACATCGAGGAAGCTCGCGAGCGCCTTTGCGCCCGATCCGCTGAGAGCGACATGCATCTGCGCTTCAGGGAATCGCTCGCTGACATCCGCCATTGCCCGCGCCAGGCTTTCCACCTGGTGGGCGTGATGGCGGTTATAGCTTGAATAAAGAAGGGCGTGAGTATTTGCATCGAGCACGACGGCTTTTGTCGTCGTGGAACCGATGTCGAATCCTGCGAGAAGCTCACATCTCGCAAATGTGTCCGTTGCACCTGTCATGCGTTGATTGTAACGTCTGCATATTCACGACGTTTAAAAATCGCAAACAAGTTCACGGGTTATCCCCGATTCTTTCGCAATTTCGCAATAAGGTGTCGAGGAACGCGCGATTAATTGCGCACGGCTCCTGAGCTTGTCCTATTTCCTGAACTTATAGAGAGCGTTCAGCACATTTACATGCTCATCGCAGCAACGACGACGATGCCGAAAACCACGAGAATCGCGGGGAAGACATAGATGAAAGAGGCTGTTTTGCCAGAGCCTTTCTCATCTTTGTTTTCGCCTTTTTCCTGCTTATGGATTCGCTCGTTGTCCGCGTGGAGCTGTTTCTCGTAATGCGAGAGCTCTTCAGCAAGCTGGGTGCGGCGAGCGCGCTTGGCTCGGTCGACTTCCATATCGACGCGGTCGATGCGCTTGTTGAGCGACGAGTTGTAAATGGGAATGCTCTCGTTGTCGAAGTAGTAGTTTTGGGGCGCGTCAATCTTGCCGGTACCGCTGCGGATAGAGGTGTCGGGCATGGCGGCCTGTTCGGCCTCGAGTTTCGCCTTGAATTCAGCAATTTTGCGCTCGGTTTCTTCTGAAAGAAACGAGCTCTGGCTTTCTTCGTCACTCATGGGACCGCCTCCTTCTGTTTGCATAATCTGTTCTGAGTGTAACAGTTCGCCTTCTTGTTCTTGATGGATAGACAACTCGTTTCGATACGTTTGATTTATCAACATTTCGCATAGATTCTGTTTTAGAGCGTCGCGAGCAGGCAGACGGCGATGGTGGCGATGCCGATGCTGGGACCAAAGGCGAAGGTGTCGTTGCGCCGGGCGCCACGCGCGACGACAAGGAAGAGCGCCTGGCATCCTCCCAGGAGGATGGAGCCGGCGAGGGTGGCAATCGCGAGCCGCCAGCCCAATACGAGGCCGACTGCGGCGAGTAGTTTCACATCGCCGCCGCCGAATCCATTCGTTATCACCGCGAACACAAGAAGGGGAACACCGGCGACAAGCAGGCCGATCACGCGCTCCTGCCAAGTGATGGCGGGGATGGGAAATGCGATATCGAGTCCTGCGACGGAGGCAAGCACCGCAGCCGCGCCAAGGACACCAATGCAGGCCACGAGCGCATTCGGGATTCTGCGTGTGTTGTGGTCGATGAGCGCGCAGGCGGTCAGCAGGACGAAAAACGCGCAGGCGAAGGCCGCGGTGGCGCTTGCGCTCCAACGCCATATGCAAAGCATCGCCTCGGCTGCGCCCAGAAGGGCGAGCAAGGCGATGCGATAAGGGCGCTCGCGAAGCGGCGCTTCGGGCGCCGGACGTTCGCTTTGCGCGCGGGTTTGCTTTTGCGTGCGAAGGCTAGGCAAGCGGGGATGCCAGAAGCTTCTGGATGCGTGCGATGGCTTCCTTCGTTGCGTCGGCATTGCCGAATGCGGTCAGGCGGATGTAGCCTTCGCCCGAGGGGCCGAATCCCGCGCCCGGCGTGGTGATGACGCCCGCCTTCTCAAGCAGGAGCGTGAAGAAGTCCCACGAACCCATGCCGGCCGGCGTCTGGCACCAGATATACGGGCTGTTCACCGCACCAAACACCTGCAGGCCCGCCGCTTCGAGACCCGCCTTGATGACGCGGGCGTTCTCGCGGTAGTAGTTGATGGCGTCTTCGACCTGCTGAGCGCCTTCGGGGGTGTAGATGGCCGCCGCGCCCCGCTGAATGACGTAGCTTGCGCCGTTGAACTTGGTCGTCTGGCGGCGGTTCCACATGTCATGCAGGCTCTGGCCATCGCGCACCAAGGCGTGGGGCACAACGGTGTAGCCGCAGCGTGCGCCGGTGAAGCCGGCCGTCTTGCTGAAGGACCTGAACTCGATGGCGCAGGTCTTGGCGCCTTCGATTTCGAAGATCGAATGAGGCACGTCGTCCTCGACGATGAAGCGCTCGTAGGCGGCGTCGAACATGATGACCGCGTCATGCTCATTCGCGTAGGCGACCCATTTTTCCAGCTCGGTCTTGTTGAGCACGGTGCCCGTCGGGTTGCTGGGCGAGCACAGATAGATGATGTCGACATCCTCTTCGGGCAAAGCGGGTGCGAAGCCGTTTTCGGCCGTGGTCGGCATGTAGACGATATTGGTCCATTTCTCCGCTTCCGCGTCATAGGTGCCGGCGCGTCCCGCCATGGCGTTGGTGTCGACATAGACCGGGTAGACGGGATCGCATACCGCGATGCGGTTATTCAACGAGAAGAGGTCGCCAATGTTGCCGGTGTCGCTCTTCGCGCCATCGGAAATGAAGATCTCGTCGGCCGCGATATCGACGCCTCGTGCCGCGAAGTCGTTTTCCGCAATCGCCTCACGCAGGAAGCCGTAGCCCTGTTCGGGGCCGTAGCCGTGGAAGTCCTCAGCGCGCGAGAGGTCGTCGACCGCCGCGTGCATGGCTTCGATGACGGCGGGCGCGAGCGGAAGCGTCACGTCGCCGATGCCCATCTTGATGAGTTCGACTTCCGGGTGCGCTTCGGAAAATGCCTGCGTGCGTCGGGCGATCTCTGTGAAGAGGTAGCTTCCGGGCAGCTTCTGATAATTCTCGTTTACGTGGGCCATCTCACGCCTTTCTCGTTATTGGTCAGGGGGCAATCATAGCGCATGCCGCGCGTGGAATGTATCGAACAGGTTTCCAGATGGGGAATGCTTCTGCAGGAGGGGCGAGAGGTGTGTGTGGCGTTAGTCCTTTACCCAGGAGGCTAAAGCGTCTGACGTCACATGTCCGCGCCGCTAGATGCCCGGCGGGGAAGGTCGCTCGCCGCTTTCCACCTGCCAAACGGGAAACGACAAGAGCCCCCGCGATGATGCGGAGGCTCTGGTGTTGGGCTTCTTGTTGGGGGTTGTGGCTTTGCGAGCTTTGCGGCAGTTGCGGGCTGAAAGCCCCGGGCCGCGCGCCGCCGCGCGATTAGCCCTTAGCCCTTTACCCAAGCGGTCGGCGACTCGCCGCGCGCCACGCACTCGTCGGAAAGCTTCTTCTTCGGCGAAAGCTCCCAGAGGGGCTCGCTCGCAACGGCCCAGCGCTCGGCGGCGTCGTGGGTCTTCGCCTCCAGCTCTTCCGCGGTTTCGGGATTCATATAGTCGGTGCTTGCCGCGCCCGATTCGTTCACCATTTCCGAAAGCATGCCCGGGTTGTCGAGCAGCGGGCATACGCGCAGCATGTTCGAATTGAAGGGCTGATGCCTGCGATAGCTCTTGAACAGCGGGCTTTCGTAGCATTCGAGCAGGGTCTTCTCGCGGATGTTCGAATCGGAGAAGTGGATGAACGCGCACGGTTCTGCGTCGCCACCGGCGTTGATGTGTAGGAAGCGCCTGCCTGCCGCGATGCAGCCGCCGGTGTACTCGCCGTCGTTCCAGAAGTCGGCGAAGAAGATCGGCACGTTGACACGCCAGTTGTCACGCACGATGTGGTACATCGCGCTGCGCTGCTCGGCGGAGGCGAGAAGCTCGACGGGCGCGCCCTTGCCGATGGGCATGTAGGTGAAGAGCCATGCGAAGAGCACACCCTTATCTGCCAGGAAATTCACGAACTCGTCGCTCGTGATGCTGTCGAAATTCTGCGAGGTGTAGCACAGGCTCGCGCCGAAGGGCACCTTGCGTTCGCGCAGCAGGTCCATTGCGTGGACCACCTTGTCGAAAGTGCCATTGCCGCGGCGCGAATCGGTCGCTTCGCGGAAGCCCTCGATGGAGAAGGCCGGCATGAAATTCTTCACGCGCAGCAGGTCGTCGGCGAATTTCTCGTCCACGAGCGTGCCGTTGGTGAATGCGCTGAAGAAGCAGTCCTGATGCTTTTCGCACAGGCGGATGAGGTCATGCTTGCGTACGAGCGGCTCGCCACCCGTGTACAGGAAGATGTAGGTGCCCATGTCTTTCGCCTGGCAAATGATGTCGTCAAGCTCTTCAAAGGTCAGGCTCTTGTGACGTTTGTCCTCGTAGTTCGCGGCCCAGCAGCCGTCGCAGTGCAGATTGCAGGCGGTCGTGGGATCCATGAGGATGGCCCAGGGCACGTTGCAGTCATGCTCGGCGGTGACCTTGCGCTGCTTCGCCATTCCCAGCGTGACGGAATTCACGAAGAAGTTCCGAATGAAGGTGCGCGCGATTTCCGAGTCGACGTTGTCACGGATATGCTCGGCGAGCAGATGGACGTTGCTGTTCGGATCGGCCATCGCGGTCGTCACCATGTTGAACGAGTTGAGCGTGGTCTGCTGGCCCTCGTCGCCTTGTCCGGAAAACGAGTTGATGAGCTTGACGATCTTGGGGAGGTTGCCATCGAGGTCCTCGCGCAGCATGTCATACGATTTCATGACGGCTGCGGTGAGCGCTTTTGCTTTTACGGTATCAATGACGGACATGATGGGTTCCCCTTCCCCCCGATGCGTCGAACTGGTTCCTGTCCAGCCCGTTCGGCGCGTGATCGAAATCTCGCAATTAACAACAATCATACGAATCGGTGGGTCGAATCTTGCGGTATTCGCCTACCTGTTATCGTTTGGTTGATGAAACCCCGCATATAAGCACCATATATTACACCTTGTGAAACGGCCTTTGTCACGGGTGCCTATTGGTAAGCTGGCTGACTGTAGACAGTTCGCCGGGCTTGTCGTGTTCGCTGGGCCGATTGCCTGCTGGCGGTGGTGCCGAGCTCGCTGGCTGCTTGTCGCTCGCCACGCAACCTGCCGCCCGCGCTCCGTTGGGTGCCGATTGGATCCGCCGTGCTGCCCATTGGTTGTGCTCGCCGGCTGCTACCCGGACCCAGGCAAAAAACGGGGCGGCCCCCAAAGGGAGCCGCCCGCTTATGCGCTTATGTCGCGAGTGCCTTCGTTCTTGCGGATGCGAATCGCTTTCATGCTTTTCGCCTCCCGCCGCCGCGCGCTTACTCTACGTCGTGCTTCTTCACAACGAGGACATCGCAGTCCATCGCGCGAATCAGGTAGGTGGAAACGCTGCCCACGAACATGTACTTCACGCTCGAGAAACCGCGCTCACCGCAGATGACCAGATCCGGCTTGAAGGGCTTCACGAAACGCTCCACCATCGTGTCGGTGACCGGGCCAGCGGCAACCTCGAAGTTCACCTCCGGAATGTTCTCGTCTTCGC
The DNA here is from genome assembly GCA_963621885.1 of bacterium. Taxonomy (GTDB): domain Bacteria; phylum Actinomycetota; class Coriobacteriia; order Coriobacteriales; family Eggerthellaceae; genus UMGS1519. Next base: position 2,323 of record CAVFFT010000038.1, on the reverse strand, counting down.
GAGCCTGCGTGAACAGGTCCTTCAGATTCTCTTCCATGCGGCCCTTGATCGAGGCGACCAGCTCGTCGGCATTCAGAACGCCGGCATCGGTGCCCGAAGTGTCAACGACGTGACCAATCAGAAGGTTTGCATGGTTGACGGAGGCGATGCGAATTGCCTTCTCCAGGACGCTTTCCTGCATCTTAGAACCGTCGATGGCGACAAAAACGCGGCTGTAGTAGCTCGACATGGCGACCCCTTTCCTCTGGCGCGCAGAGCGCGCGTTAACTTCCTTTCCTTCGCCTCTAGTATAGGCGAGTCGTGAGCGTTTGGCGGATTTTCTTTGATGCCGGCTACGCACGGGTGCGTGGCGCGGGAAGGCCGGACGCCCCGACGGAAGGGCGCGCGCTACAATGCCGCCATGCGTATATGGGATGTCATACGGGAGTTTTTCGCGGGCTGGGGAATCCGGCGCGCGGAAGGCGCATGCCACAGCTATCAGACCATGTCGGGTCCGGCGCATGTCTATGAAATGGTTTACGACGACGGCAAGCCTGTGCGGGTGATACGCGTGCAGGGCACTTTTCAGTCGGCTACCTATATCGATGATGACGAATGCTATGAGCTGGTGTTTGCCTATCATCGCGCTTACAACGCCGTGTTCGAAGCGGCGGATGCGGCGCATCCCGTCCGGCGCGTCGCGATGCTCGGTGGCGGCGGATTCTCGTACCCGAAATACCTGATAGCGTACCACCCGGATGTTTCCGTTGACGTGGTGGAGATAGACCCAATGATGGTGTCGCTCGCGCGTCGGTGGTTCTACCTCGACCGTCTCGAGATAGAGTTTGAAACGGAAGAGAACGACCGTCTGCGCATATTCACCGAGGACGCCCGCCGCTTTTTGGAAGAGACGTCCGAGCGCTATGACGTCATTCTGAATGACTGCTTTGTCGCGCGAACGCCGGTGATGAGTCTTGCGACGATTGAAGCGGTGCGGGCCATTGCGGCGCGGCTGAACGAGGGCGGGCTGTATCTGACGAATGTGATATCGGCGCTGCGTGGCGAGAGAGCCGAGCTGCTGCATGCGGTCATGCGCACTTTGGGGCAGGTTTTCTCCCATGTGTATGTGCTGCCCGGATCGGAAGGTCTGCCGCGCTTGGTGGACAACTATGTGGTCGTGGCGAGCAACCGCGCGCTCGACCTTGCGCACGTGATCAACGTGGAGCCGACAACAGGGGAAGGCGTGCTGCATGATGCGCTCATCGAGCAATATGAGCGCGACTTCTATCTCGAGGATGTGTAGGGCGCAATCACCGCTTATCGGTCGCCGCTTTCTCATGAAGGCACGCTTCACTTATCGCTTCATGCCGAATGGACATTCGGGCATGCGGGCGCCAATCCATGGGATATCATGCGTGGCAGGACAAGGATTCGACAGGAGGCATCTCATGGCAGAGGAAGGCAAGCGCATATCGCCGAAGCTGAGCGCGACGAAGGACGCGCCCAATGCGAATACGAAAATCAACAGGATCGTTGCCGTCCTGTCTGGCAAGGGCGGCGTGGGCAAGTCCACGGTGACGGCGTCGCTCGCATCCGCGCTGGTGCGGAAAGGGAAACGCGTGGGCATCATGGATGCCGATGTCACGGGTCCTTCGATTCCGAAGGCGTTTGGCATCACCGGCCGCTTGTATGCCGACGCCGACCAGAACATCATTCCGCCGCTGAGCGCGAGCGGCATTCCGGTAGTGTCTACCAATCTCATGCTTGATTCCCCGACGCAGGCGGTCGCGTGGCGCGGCCCGGTCGTCTCCGGCGTACTGAAGCAGTTCTTCGGCCAGACCAATTGGGGAGAGCTCGATTATCTGCTTGTGGATATGCCTCCGGGAACGAGCGATGTGGCGTTGACCGTGTTCCAGTCGCTGCCGGTTGATGGCATCGTAGTGGTGACCTCGCCGCAGGATCTGGTTGAGATGATTGTCGACAAGGCTATTGACCTGGCTCAATCGATGAAGGTGCCCGTTCTGGGCATCGTGGAGAATATGGCGTCGCTTTCCTGCCCGGATTGCGGAGCGGTGCTGTATCCCTTTGGCGAGCCAAAGGGCCGCGCGCTTGCCGCCCAGCGGGGCATTCCTGCCTATGCCGCTTTGCCCTTGAATCCGATGTATGCGCAGCTCGCGGATGCCGGCAAGGTCGAGGAAGTCTATTTGGACGACGAGCTCGCGCCCATCATTGGCGAAATCGAGAACATTCACTATGACTTCGAGTAGCGATATTTCGAAGGACGAAAGCCAGCCGAAGGGCAAAAGCCAGCTGGAAGGCGAAAGCCAGTCGAAGAACGAAAGCC
>CAVFFT010000037.1:0-32986 GCA_963621885.1 bacterium | reverse complement strand
CCGCCTCGAGCCGGCGGGCGATGTTCGCCACCTGCATGCGCAAGCGGCCCTCCCCCGCCAAGGTGAGGGAAAATACCTCGAAGTTCATGCGCCCTTTTGCCGCGTAAAGGGTGAAGCGGCCGGTCATCTCGACCAAGGCACCCACTTCAAGCGGCGCGCCGGAAGCGCGAAAGCGGTTTTGCCACATCATGCAAGGCAGGCTCGCGCGGTCATCCTTGACCGTGAAGTACACCGCCTTGTAGCCCGGCTTGTTCGAAAGCTCGGAGACTTCGCCCACGAGCGTGACGACGAGCTGCTCAAGCGAGGTTTTCGCAAGCGCCATCGCGGCGGAAACGCTCAGGGCACCTTTCTCGCTGGCGGTATTGTTGCGGTCCATGCCGGTTACGCCGCCGCCCGGGAATCCCGCGCCCGTGCCACCGCTTGCGTAGCCCGCGCCTGCACTTCCGCCCACGTAGCCGCCATCCGCAAAGCCACCGCCAGCCGCGTAGCCGTTATAGCTTTCCGCACGCATGCGGAGTCCTAGTCGTTACGCACGAACTGCAGCCAGTACATCAGCTCGATAACCGAAATGAGCGCGGCCGCAACGTAGGTGAGCGCGCAAGCCCTCAGCACCGCGCGTGCGCCATCCGTATCGGCAACGAGCGCGCCGGTACTCTGCATGTACTGCAGACCGCGCTTGCTCGCGTCGAATTCAACCGGAAGCGTGACCACATGGAAAAGCACGGCCACCGCATAGAAGATGACGCCGAGCATCGCAAGACCGGAGATGTTGAAGAACACGCCGGCAAGAATGAGAAGAATCCAGGTGCGCTGCGTGAAGTTCACCGCCGGCACAAGCGCTGCGCGAATCTTCATCATCGTGTAGCCTTCCGCGAACTGGCAGGCATGGCCCACCTCATGGCAGGCGGTCGCCACGGCAGTCACCGAAGAGGCGCTGTAGGCGTGCGGGTCAAGCGTGATCGAATTCGTCGTGGGGTCGAAATGGTCCTCGTTCTCGTGGCTGCCGCGATGGACGGGAAGCCGCCCGATCTGGTAGCGCGCCATCATGGCATTCGCGGCCTCAACGCCCGACCAGCCCGAATGGGACGGAACCGAAGAATACTTCTTGATCGTATGCGACACATACCATTGCGAAGCGCCGCCCAAAACAATCGTGACGATAAACACCATCAAATACGAAACGGTCATACAGCTCTCCTTATCGACTTTGATTCGCAGTATAGGGCACGGCAACGCCGGTCAATGCAACGGCCATCAAGGGCGCACAGGATGCGCAAAAGCACCTGTCGCCCGCTGAGCTGGACGACATCCGCTGAGCTGGGCGGTGCCTGTCGAAAAGAGAGCCGGAAACCGCTACGAAGTGATCTTCGTCGACTTCACCTTCAAATGATGGTTGGAAATGGAGAGCGAGATCTTCCCATCGAGCAGATCGAGAAGCTCGCGGCCAATCATGTCGTAGCGCCAGCCCTCCAGAACCGCGACACCCTCCTGCTGGCCCCGCGCAAGAGCGCGCAAGTCCTCATGGCTCACAAGCGTCTGAAACGCGACGCCGTATTCCTTCGCGCGTTTGCGTGCGAGAGCCGTCATCAGGTCGACCTCGGCATCGACATTCCTCTGGCTCTTGGGGGCGTGGCTCAATTGCGGCCAGGTATCGTTCGCCGCATCCAGGCCGGTCGCGATGCACTTGACCACCTGGCGGGCGGAACTCGTCGAGAGGCGCTCGTGCATGCCGCGCACCATGAACAGCTGGTCGATCGTGCGCGCTTCCCGACGACAGGCCTCAACCACCTGTTCGTCGGTCATGACCCGCTTGCGCGGGATATCGAGCTCCTCGGCGCGCTTCTCGCGCCATGCGGCAAGCTCACGCGCGGCGGAAAGCTGCCGGCGATTGAGCTGGTTCACCTTCTTCAAATGGAGATAGCGCTCATAGGGATTCGCCTCGTAGCGCTTCGGGTCGACCAGCGCGCGGAAATCACCTTCAAGCCAGCTCAGGCGCCCCTTCTGCTCGAGCCGGTCGCGCATGCTGCGATACACGCGCGGCAGATAGACCACGTCATCGGCGGCGTATTCCAGCTGGCTCTTCACAAGCGGACGCTTCGACCAGTCGGTAAAGGAATCGAGCTTCTGAAGCGTGACTCCGCATTCCGCCTGAACAAGCGGTCCATAGCCAATCTGCTGGGTGTAGCCCAAAAGCGTGGCGGCTATCTGCGTGTCGAAAATCGGCCACGGCATCACGCCGAGCTCGGTGTAGAGAATCTCGATGTCCTGACGACCGGAATGAACGATCTTCATCATCGATTCATCGGTAAGCAAACGGGAAAGCGGCGCCAGATCGTCAATCTCAAAAGGGTCGATCAGCGCGACATCGTTTTCGGTCGCAAGCTGAAGCAGACACAGGCGTGGATGATAGGTGTTCTCCCGCAGGAACTCGGTATCGAGAGCGAGCAGGTGGCAGCCCACGCTCTCCTCAACGAATTTTTCGAAATCATCTTGACAGCAGATATACAAAATCGAAGCCATTTCCTCTGAGCACGTATAATGAGTCAACACATATTAGCAAGTTTGAGGAGTCCTGTGAAAATACTCGTCATACACAACCAGTCAGCGGGCTATCGCGACGGCTCAATCTACGATTTTATCCGCGCCGTCTCGTCTCCGGAAAACGACATCGTCCTACGCTGCATCGACCGAAACAATCCGCGCCCGGATGCGGTGGCCGACGCGAAAGACTTCGATGTCGTGGTTGTGAGCGGCGGAGACGGAACCATCGCCCGCATCGGCTATGAGCTTCGCAACACCGGGATTCCGATTCTCCCCTTCCCTTCGGGAACGTCGAACGCGCTCACCACGAACCTGCTTTCACCCGACGAGCCCCATGCTCTCGCGAAGCAGCTTCTTGAAATGAAGACGCTCGATTTCGATATGGGCGAAATCTCCTTCAACGGCCAGACGCACGGCTTCTATCTCATCGCCGGATGCGGCTACGACGCCACGATCATGAAGTCCGCCGAGGAGAACAAGCGCCTCCTCGGGCCAATGGCGTATTTCCAGGCGGCATTCACGAACGTCAACCCGCAGCCTTCCCACTTCACCATCTGCGCCGATGGCGAAGTGGCGCTGGAAAGCGACGGCCTTTCGGTGATGGTCGCGAATTTCTCGAAGATGCAATTCGACATCGCGATCACCCACGAGAATCTGCCGCGCGACGGCATGCTCGACGTCATCCTGTTGAAGGGCGAAAACGCGTTCGAGCTTGTGCCCGCCTTCATGGCGACGATTCTCGATCGCAATGGCGAGTACCCCGACCGGGGCGAAATGGTGAAGATGCTGCGCTGCAAGGAGCTGAGCGTCACGGCCGATCCGCCGCTGCCGCTCCAGTTCGATGGCGAACCGTGCGCGGCGACCACGCCGTTTGAAGCGCGGCTTCTGCCTCTCGCGACGCGCTTTGTCGTTTCGGAAGCGTGCATAGCGCGCTACGACGGCGAATAGCTCCTGTTCAGCGAAGAAATGCGAACGCCCGGTCAAATGGCCGGGCGTTATTGTTTGCATGTGTTCGATGCGGCGCGGTCACGCTCACGCGAGGTTCACGCACCGCCGCAGTCGCTCGTGTTAGGTCACTCGCATTAGCGCTGCTGGCACTCGCCCACTCGTGCGCGGCGTAGCTCACGAGCATTCGCGCTAGCGCTCGCTTTTGCCCGCAGCCTCTTCGCTCATCGCGCTCTTGTACTCCTGCACGCGATCGGGATCGGCCGGCAAGCCCATGGCGACGCGCTCAAGCTCGCCCTCATGGCGCTCCCGCTGGTAATCGGCAAGACGCTTGTCGTAGGTCATCTGGAAAATCTCGATCATCAGGCAGAAGAGCATGGCGAAGTAGACCATCAGCTTCTCGAAGTGCATGTCGAGCACCTCGATGCCCGAATTGATGCCCAGGCCGTCAAGTACAAGCAGAACGCCAATCGCCGTGATGAAGAACAGCGCGAGAATCATCATCTCGACATGCTCATTGATGAAGCGCGCGATGGCATCGATGAACACCATCATCAGAATAACCGCAGTGATGACGGCGATGATCATGATGATCAGGTGATTCGCCAGGCCCACGGCGGTGATGACCGAGTCGAGCGAGAAGACGATGTCCATGATCATGATGGTGACAACCGCCTGCGGCAGGCTGATAAGGCGTCCGGCGCCCTTCTCCTCTTCCTCGTCCTTTTCCTTGACGGACGAAAGGGAGAGCACATCCCGCAGCTCCGACACGCCCTTGTATATAAGATAGACGCCGCCGAAGAAGAGAATCAGACCCCTCACCGTCACCGTGAGAGGCGCTCCGTTGATCTGAATCGCGTCGATGGTGAACAGCGGCTGCGTCAGCGACACGAGCCATGCGGCGAAGCAAAGCAGCAAGCAGCGCATGAACATCGCGGCAAGCAAGCCGATCTTGCGGCCAATATGTTGCAGTTTTGCCGGCAGGCGGTCCGTCGTGATGACGATGAAAACGATGTTGTCGACGCCAAGAACAATCTCAAGGAAAATAAGTGTGCCGAGACTAATCCATGCCTCAGCCGTGCAGAATATCGATAGGTCCACGCAAGTCCTCCTCTTTCGACGGCAAACATAACACAGCCGCCGAAGGGGGCTATGGCTCATGCGCTATAATCACCACAATCTATCGACAGGAGGCTGCATGCCCCGGCAAAGCAGAAACACACAACAGAACCGGCCGCCCAAATTCGTCGCATCCGCGGCAGGCGATCCCGATCTGAGCATCCACGTACAAGACAACGGCACCACGCGTCATCTGAGCGCGGCGAGCCTTTCCCGATCATTCGAGCTTCCCCGAGAAGAGCATCGGCGGCTTTTCATCATCATCGCCATCGCCGCCTGCCTCTGCCTTTCCCTTCTTGTCGCCTACAACGTGCGCGTCATGATGCAGGTGCACGAATCGCAGGCGCTGGTAAGCGAGGCGATTTCGCGCGGTGTATCGCTCGACCTGCCGAATCTCGAGAACTACGTGGGCAAGACCAACAAGGCCATGATTCAGCAGTTCGAAGACGATGGCTATCGCACCTACGACAACTCCAATGAGGAGGACACGAGCGTCAATGGCTTCGACATCTTCAAGATCGCCGACGACGTGACCGACGAGGATGCCGCGGCGGCCTATTCGCAGGGGATCGAGAATCTCGATGACGAGGACATCGCCCGCTACCTGGCAGGATCGTGGCGTTTCCTCATGAGCCGGGCCGACGGCGCGGAGATTCGCCTGCGCTATGCGGATTTCGACGCCCAAAGCCCTGAGCAGGCCATTCAAACGGCCGCAAATGCGGAAAGCTTCGTAGAACTGGTGGAAAGCGAGATTACCCAGGACTCGGCGGGCAACACCACCTTTAGCGGCACCTTCGAGAAGTCGAACAAGACCTGGCGCTATACCATCTCCGCCTGCGACCTGTCCCAGGTGTACGACATCGACGGCGCACCGGGCGGCGCGCAATTCGTCGTCATCCGCATCACGGAAGACGCAAGCTAATCATTCATATGAAAGGACCTCACATGGATTCACGCACTTGGTTCATCACGGGCGCGAGTCGGGGCATGGGACTTGAATTCGCGCGCTGCGCGCTGGCAAACGGACAGCGCGTTGTCGCCACGGCCCGACACCCCGAAGCGGTGGAAGAAGCCCTGGGAAAGAGCGAGAACCTCTTTGCCGTGGCGCTCGACGTCTCGGATCTGGCGTCCATTTCGCAGGCGGTCGACGCGGCGGTCGAGCACTTCGGCGGCATCGACATTCTGCTGAACAACGCCGGCTACGGCATTTTCGGCGCACTTGAGGAAACGACGGATGCCGAAACGCGGGCGATCTTCGAAACGAACGTCTTCGGCACGATGAACGTCACCCGGGCCGCGCTTCCCCATCTGCGCGCAAGCGAAGATGCCCGCATCATCAACATCGCCTCGATGGGGGGATACGCCGCCGACCCGGGTGGTGCCCTTTATGACTCCACCAAATTCGCGATTGTCGGCCTGACCGAGGTGCTTTCCGCGGAGCTCGCCGAATTCGACATCCAATGCATGGTGGTATGCCCGGGCATGGTGCGCACGAACTTTTTCGATAGCTCGTCCTTGAAGCGCGCGGCGAACACGCTTCCGGCCTACGAAGGCTCGGCGGCGCATAGCGCGCTCGAGTACTGCATCTCGCACAACCATCTCCAGCATGGCGATCCGGAAAAGGTGGCTGAACTGGTCTGCAAGGTGGCGCTCTCCGAAAAGATGCCGCTCTGGCTGCCCGTTGGCAAGGAGGCCATGAAGAAGCTGCGGCAGAAGTGCGAATGGATGCTTGCGGAAACCGAGCCGTATTACGAAGCGTCCTGCGCGACCGCGTACCCCCGCCCAAATAAGGCATAAACGTTTTTCTGTATACTGTTCGCCATAGGCACCGTAAAACACAGCATACGGTAGGTCGCCCACAACCAGATGGACGACTTAGACAAAGGAGAACCTGATGAAAAGTTCTACCAAAAGCGGATTCGACGTACTGCGACACTCGCGGGCGTGGGCAATCGCGCTGATGGCACTCATTGTCGTCGCCATCATGTCCTGCGCGGTCACCGCATTTGCCGCTCCCGAATCCTCAAGCACCAAGGCCGCTTCGAGCAGCAGCTCGCAGACCGTTTCGACCACGAAGGATTCGTCGAGCAGCGCTTCCGCTTCCTCTTCGGAATCGAGCGCCGCTTCAAGCAGCAGCTCCACCGACGCCACCTCGAGCGCTGCCGCTCTGACCGGCACGGAGGGCACGGCTGTCGACGCGAATCTCTATGCGAACCAGAGCGACGGGTTCCCCCTTGGCTACGACCTCTTTGTTGTGGGCGATAGCGTTGGAACGGCCAACTCGGAGGTTTACGCGAACCTCTTCACCGCCGGCCGTACCATCAACGTCAGTCAGACCTCCATTGGCACCGACGGCTTCATCTCCGGTCAGACGATCGAGATGAGCGAAGTCACGGCAGCCAACAGCCTCTATGTCGCGGGCTACAACATCACCATTTCCGGCACGACGGCGCGCGAGCTCTTCGCGGCGGGCAACAATGTCAATATCTCCGCCGACGCGACCAACGCGCAGATCTACGGCAAAACGGTCTACCTCAAGGGCACCTATGAAGGCACCGTCAAGGTCGAGGCTGAAACCGTTGTCGTCGACCCTTACCTCGTCGTGAACGGCGAATTGGACATCACGGCCGATAGCGAACCGAGCATCGCCACCACCGCCACGATAGCCAGCTACAATTTCACGCCCGCCGACTCCGGCTCCATCTTCACGACGAGCGGCTCTGCTGACATCGGAAGCGAAGCCTGGCTGAAGGCTCTGCTCGTGACCTTCCTCACGCTGCTTGTGAGCCTCATCTTCCTGCTGCTTGTTCTGCCCACCCGGGCGGTTAACAAGACGGGCTCCATCATCCGCAACCGTCCTATCCAGACCTTCATCGGCGGCATGCTTGCCATCATCGTGATTCCGGCCGCCATCATCGGCCTCTTCATTGCGCAGATCGGCTGGCCTGTCGCGGCCTTCCTGCTTGCCCTCCTCGTGGCGACGGCATTCATCTCCGTCCCCTATGGCGTGCTTGCCTTGGGCCGCGCCTTCCTCCACGGCATCAACAAGTGGGTCTCGACGCTGCTGTTCATGATTCTGTTCGCGCTGCTGCTAAGCCTGCCCATCGTCGAGTTCGTGCTTATCGTCCTGTGCGTCATCATCGCTTGGGGCAGCGCCATCCAGGCCTGGTGGATCTGGCGCCGTGACATCGAGCTCGAAGACGAGTTTGACGACGGCCCGGACGGCGGCGAGTTCGTGGTGCCGCGCGGCAACCATGCGCAGGTTGCGGCGCCCGCAGAAACCACCGGCAGCCAGCCGGCAGTCCCCCGCTATCAGGTGCCGAGCAACATTCCCCGAGTAAATCAGCAGGGAAATGACGCAGGCAATACGCAAGGTTGGGATTACCCCACCAACCAGCGCTAGGAAAGCCTTCACCAGACGCCGCTGAAGGCACTGGCGATAAAAGCCACGGCGAGCAAAGAAGCGCTTCCCTGCTCGCTCAGCAACAAAGGAACCCAGGCACAGCACGTGTCTGGGTTCCTTCATGCTATGGATGAATCAGAAAAGCGCCTCCTCAGGCTCTCAACTGAAATATCGGCTCTCAGCAGCCTCAGAAAGCCCTCTTACACCGGCTCGACATCGATGATGTCGTCGTCCTGCGTGGCATGCGCCTTTGCTTGGGAATCACCCTCGCGCGAACCCGCGGACGAAGCCCCACAGGACGCGGCGGCATTAGCCGACTCGCTCGACGCATCAATAGGATCGATATCGATTGGCGGCTCTTGCGGACGCTCCAAGAAAGTCCGGATAAGCAGATAGGCAAGGAACACCACGACGAGCGGTATGAGCATCCGTATCATGGCTTCCTCCTCTCTGCATGGCAATCGCGCGACGGGTCGCGTCGTTCATGCACCCATCATATACGATAGAGGAAGCCTAACGCGAATTTCGCAGGCGCTCTCCCATAAACTGGCAACTCATCATGCGTGTCCAGTTGTCGGCAAAGCCGTCGATGGTCGATACCGCGGTTCCCCGGGCACGGCGCTCGATGAACTCGAAAAGCGCAAGCGAATAGAATTCCGCATGGAAGACCGACTGTTCTTCTGTGTAGGAAAGCTCCGCGAAAGTGGCCTTGAACTTCTCCATCAGGCGATCGGTCAGCGAATCGATTGCCGCACGACGCACGCGCGAATAGTAGCGCTTCGATTCGAAAATGGGACGGAAGGACTCAGCTTCAAGCTCAGCCGTCACGAGCACATAGCGGAGGGTTTCGCGATCCTGCTCGCCCAAGGCATTGGCGCGGTCCAAGACCTCATTGATATGCATGACATACATCCAGCAAACGAGGTCGTAGATGTCTTTGAAATGGTAATAGAAGGTCTGTCGATTGAGTCCGCAGATGTCAGTAAGCGTCTTGATCGAGATCTTATCAATAGGCATCGTCTGCATGCTCTGATATAGAGCCTGCGCCATCGCCCTCTTTGTGTCCTCGTTAATCTTCAACCTTGCCTACCCCCGGCAACACATTTGCTAAACCAGCCCAATTATAAGAAGAATCGGAAGCCCGCATGCGCGATGGCTCCCGATTCCCTCTTTAACGGCTGTTATATCAGCCTGAATGCCCTAGCGGGGTATAAGGCGCGTTAGTCGCGGCGACGCGGACGACGATGGCTGTTGCCTTCGCCACCACGGGACGAACCCTGTCCACGCCTCTCGTGCGAACGCTCAGCGCGCTCGCCACGGCCGGGACGCGTGTCACGCGCGGAGCTTGCCGGCGCGTCGGGCTTGTCAACGCGGTCAAGGCTGATCTTGCCCTGATCGCTCACTTCGATAACCTCGACCTTGACGGTGTCGCCGATGTTCAGCACGTCCTCGACGCAGCCAACGCGGCCGTTCGCCATACGCGAAATGTGCAGGAGGCCGTCCTTGCTCGGCGTGAGCTTGACGAATGCGCCGAAGTCCTTGATGCCGACGACTTCGCCCTCGTAGATCTCGCCGACCTCGGGGACCTTGACGATGTCGAGAATGGCCTGCTTGGCGGCAGCGCCCGCAGCACCGTCGACGGAAGCGACGCGCACGGTGCCGTCCTCTTCGACCTCGATCTTCGCACCGGTCTCGTCCTGCAGGCCACGGATGACCTTGCCGCCGCTACCGATGACGTCGCGGATCTTGTCGACCGGAATCTTGATGGTCTCGATGCGCGGCGCGTACTCGGAAAGGGTCTCACGCGGAGCGGAGATCTGCTCGAGCATCGCATTGAGGATGAAGGAACGGCCTTCCTTCGCCTGCGCAAGCGCCTTGCCAAGGATCTCGGTCGAAAGGCCACGAGCCTTGTTGTCCATCTGGAGAGCGGTGATGCCCTCGGTGGTGCCGGTTACCTTGAAGTCCATGTCGCCGAGGAAGTCCTCGAGGCCCTGGATGTCGGTCAGGATGACGACGTCGTCATCTTCCTTGATGAGGCCCATGGCAACGCCGGAAACCGGGCGCTTGATCGGCACGCCCGCATCCATGAGGGCAAGGGTGGAACCGCAGGTGGAAGCCATGGAGCTCGAACCGTTCGATTCGAGAACCTCGCTCACCACGCGAATCGCGTAGGGGAACTCCTCCTCGGAGGGAAGCATCGGCTCGAGAGCGCGGCTTGCGAGGGCGCCATGGCCCACCTCGCGACGCTTCGGGGCGCCCATGCGGCCCACTTCGCCGGTGCAGTACGGCGGGAAGTTGTACTGGTGCATGTAACGCTTGTGCTCGAGCGGATCGATCGTGTCGAGACGCTGGCCCTCGTTGAGCATGCCCAGCGTGCAGACGGACAGAACCTGGGTCTGGCCACGCTGGAAGAGGCCCGAACCATGCACGCGCGGCAGGTAGCCGGGCTGGATGTAGAGCGGGCGCACTTCTTCGGGACGACGGCCGTCAGCACGCTCGCCGGTCTCGATGACCATGCGGCGCATCGCGTGCTTCTCGAGCGCCTTGCAGGCGGCGGCGATGTCACTTGCCCATGCGGCACGCTCTTCCTCGGTGAAGTCGTTCTCCTTGATGGAAGCCTTGAGAGCCTCGACCTTGCCGATGCGGCTCTGCTTGTCGGCATCCTTGAGGGCCGCGCTCATCTCGTCGTAGTGAGCGTCAACACGCTCGGCGATGGACGGGTCGGGCACGTGAATCGGCCACTCGACCGGCGTGATCTCGCACTTGTCGAGGAATGCCTGCTGCTTCTCGCAGAAGGCGGCGATGGCCTCCTGGCCGAAGTTCATAGCGGCGAGCATGTCCTCTTCGGAGATCTCCTGCGCGCCAGCCTCGACCATGCTGATGTAGTCGGGACCACCGGCGATGGTAAGAGAAAGGTCGGAGGCCTCCTCTTCCGCATACGTCGGGTTGACGATGAATTCCTTGGTTTCCGGGTCGCGGGCGATCTTCACGCAGGCAACGGGGCCCTCAAACGGCGCGCTCGCGAGCATGAGGGCGGCACTGGCACCACCCACGCAAATGCAGTCGGGCTGGTTCTCGCCATCAACCACGAAGGTGGTCGCGACGACATGCACTTCCTGCTTGAAACCGCTGACAAAGCCCGGGCGAATCGGGCGGTCGATCATGCGGGCGGTCAGGGTGCCCTTGTCGGAGGCCTTGCCCTCACGCTTCAGGTAGCCACCCGGAATGCGGCCAACCGCGTACATCTTCTCCATGTAGTCGACCGTCAGCGGGAAGAAGTCGTAATCCTTCTCCTCCTTTGAGATGACGGCGGTCACGAGGATCGTGGTGTCGCCCTGCGTGACGAGCACCGCACCGCTCGCCTGCTTCGCAAGCTCTCCGGTTTCGAAGCGATACTGCTTCCCGTACAGCTCAAAGCTTTCAACAATCTTGTTCAAAACGTCTCTTTCTCTCTTCCCCGCACCCAATTGCGCGTGGCTTCTTCGACGGCGATGGCCTTTCCATCCCGCCACGAGCAGCCCCGTCCTTCCCGGAGCCGACCGTCACATCTGACGGCTCTGCGGCCGCCAAGGTTTCGGCGCATGTAGGCCGAAACGACAAAAGCCCCGCGCAATGCGGGGCTCGATGCCATGATTAGATGTTGTCGCGGATGCCAAGTTTCGCGATGAGAGCACGATACTCTTCGATGTCGCGGTTCTTGATGTAGACCAGCATGCGACGACGCTTACCGATGAGCTTCAGAAGGCCGGTACGCGTGTGGAAGTCCTTCTTGTGAACCTTGAGATGCTCGGTCAGGTTGCGGATGCGCTCGGTCAGAATTGCGACCTGTACCTCAGCGCTGCCCGAATCGTTGGGGTTCTTGCCGAACTCAGCCATGAGCTCTGCGACGCGGTCCTTGGAGGCACTTCTCCTGTCAGCCATGTTTCACCATTCTTTCTTCTCTTGCCTTCCGCTGGGCGTGCAGTCGGTGAACATGCAAGCCAAACGCAAGGTGCCTACTAATGCGACCTCACAATATACGCGTTCTTGCATTGCCAGACAACGGCTTCTATCATTCACACACAAAAGAGGTCTGAGACATCCTTTAAGGAGACGAATATGTACAACTATATCCCCGAACGTGTGTGTTCGCGAAGCATTCAGGTGGAACTGACGCCGGACAATCGCGTGAAGCAGGTGCAATTCACCGGCGGCTGCGACGGCAATCTGAAGGCGGTGAGCAAGCTCGTCCGCGGCATGACTGTGGATGAGGTGGCAGCCGTTCTCGAAGGCAACGATTGCCGCGGTCGCGGCACGAGCTGCGCCGACCAGCTGGTGCACGCCCTGCGCGCCGCTCAGGAAGAACAGACGCAGGGAAAGCACTAGCGCTTGCCGCCGCGATTTGCCGCGGCATCAGAGGAGCTTCCGCGCTCAGTCGAACAGGGCAGCAAAAACCGCGCACGATGCGCTACCCCCAAGCAGGTTTCTTCCTCGAAGGCCGCGATTATTCGCGGCCTTCTTTAGCTTCTCAGGCCCTTTACGACCCGGCATGCAAGGCCTCACCTTATGCGAGCCGGGAAGCAAGGTGCTTTAGCAACCGCGACCCGGCTCTGCACATTCGCAGGCCGGGTCGCATGGCTTTCAAACCGAAATGTCTAAACGGAGCGTCTACGCCCGTCTGCGGCGCAGAACCATCGATACCGCAACAAGGGCGAAGCTGGCAATCAGAAGCGCCACAGGCACGACAGGCGTCATCGCATCGTCGCCCGTGCCGGGAACCCCATCGCCGCTGCCGCTACTGCTGCTGCTCGCACTGCTGCTGCTCTTGTCGCTTCCGCTGTTGTCGCCCTCATCCTGCCCGGAGTCATCGCTCGAGTCAGAGGAATCGTCATCATCGTCGTCGCCATCCTCATGGGAGGGCTCGCCGGAAGCGGACCACTTGGCGTAGAGCGTCAGGTCGTCGTTCACCGGAGTCGAGAAATCGTAAGCCGTTCCATCCTCAAGGAACCAGCCCTCAAACGCGAACCCGTCATTCGTCGGCGGATCGGGCTCTGTGGCAGTTCCGCCCGCCTCAACCGTCTGAGAGTTCACGTCGGAGCCGCCCGCGCTGTCAAACGTCACGGTATGGCAGATCTTGTATTGGTATTCGGCCACCTCACTCGCGGTCATGCCCTCATGATATGCCTTCACCTTGAGGGTCATGCTGCCGGAGACCTCGATGGGACCCTTGTAAAGCGTGCTGGTTTCGTCAGGATCCTGTCCATCGGTGGTGTAGTAGATTTCCGCACCCTCCGTTCCGCACGAAAGCTCGACCGTCTGCGTGCCCACATAGTCGCCGCTTGCAAGAGAGGCCGTGGGGGTTTCCACGACAGCATCGGGCAAAATTGCCGTAATCACCACGTCCTTGCTCGGCATCGTGAAGGTCACGGTCTTATCCTTGCAGTCGCTCTTAATAAGGTCCTCCGGATCGCATTCCCAGCCGTTGATGTTGTCTTGCGAGGCGGTCACGGTCACGGTATCCCCCGCCTTGAAAATTCCCTTGCTCTTGTCAGTGGCTTCGCCATCTTCAACCAGCGTGCCATTCAGCACATCGACGGAATAGGTCTTCTCAGCAGGATTCACATGGACAATGAATTTCTTGGTTTCGCTGTCCGCCCAGCCCTCATACTTGGCCGTCGCATAAATTATCCAGTAGGTCTGCTTATCATCGAGCGTACACACCGTGATGCCGCCCTCGCCCTCTCCGGTAATTTTCCTGGCGTCACCACCGTTGGTATAGGCTTCATACGTATAGGAAACGCTAAAGCCATCGTCTGCGGTGCCGCTCGGCGTGGTGAATTCTATGTATTGGCTATCCTCATATTCGTTTTGATTAGGAGAGGCCTCAGGGTCCGCAACCTGCTTTTGCCTATAGCCAATCTTCCAATAGACATCGCCACCTGGCATCTCGAATTCGAGCGTCTCGTTATTGGGGGTACTCCACCACTCGCCAGTGGGAATATACCCCTTATCGCTATTCTCCAGCTCGCAGGAGGCAAACACGTGACAGTCATCCTCGGGAGTAAGAGGCACGACAACCGAATCGCCCTTTGTGAACGTACCAAACAGCTCGCCGTTGACATACACGGAGTTGATGTTGGGGTCCTTCTGGTAAAGGATGGTGAACGTCGCATCTTCGCTTGGCGTGTTGTACCAAGCCGTATGCGCGGTGATCTTCTGGGACTTGCTCCAGTCGGTCACATCCTCAAACAGCTTCGTGCTGTTGCTGTCGAAATATTTGTACCCCTTGTACCTGTATTCAGGGAAACCATCCTTATCCTCATCGGCATCATCAGCGACGGTGCCATCACCATAGGTGTAATACACCATGCCGCCCGCGTTGCAGTCTTCGGTATGAAGCTGAATGTCAGTGACGGTCGGCTGCTTTTCATGGTCGTATTTGAAGAGATTGAGGGTTTCGCCCGCCTTCACCGTGACCTCTTCGCCATTCACCTTCATGGTGAGGTACGGCTTCTTGACCTCGTCGTCAGTCGCGGAAGAAACGTTGTACAGGCTCGTATTGGCATCGCTCTCATCGGTGTAGTAGCTGTCGACGCTGCGCATCCATGCGCAGACCACATCCACCTTATGATTAAGCATGATGCGATTGATGTTGTACAGAAGCGTGCCGGACATGACGAGATAGTCGTCAGTGCCATAGTCCACTGACGTTCCTGCCATGTATTCCGAAACGTTATCCCAGTCTCCGGAGAGAACATTGATAAGCATATTGATAAGGGCGGATGCCTGGCCTTCCGTAATCGGGAGGCCGTCTTCGCCACCAATAATGCCATGCTTTGTCAATAACTTTGAGAGCGCCACATCCGGCTCTTCTGAGCTCTTACTCCAATCGGTATTCACCCAGCTCCAAAGATCCGAGAGCGTATCGGAGGAAGTAAACTTGCCCGCAAGGTCGCCAAAATTCACCGTCCCCAAATACAACGCAACCACAAGATCGCGCGCGACGTCTTCATCCGATGCGTAATAGTCTCCGTATTTGAACTCCTTTACGTAGTGGAGACGAGCGGGCCTGTTTTGCAAATTCCCCTCGTTGATCAGCCAAGCATTCGCATAGAACATGAAGTCATCGAGGTAATTCGTAAGCTTCACGCTGTCGTTGCCGACCTCTTTCGTATAGCCGGTGAACTGATCAGTCGTAAACGAAAGCGTTGCGAGATGGAAATAATCATCGAAGAATATCGTGTTGTTGGATGCCGCAAGCTGCTTGAGCATGGCAACTTTGGCTTTCTCGTATTCATCCGAACCGACCACGTAGTAGTCGTTGTCCTTCATGAAATGGGTGCTTGTCCAGTCGTCGGTATCCTCGACAAGCTTGCCATCGGAATTCAAGGTAATCTTATGGGACAGCCAACCGGCATATTTGACCGAATAGCGCTTTGCCTGTCCTTCGGATTCGGCGCCTTCGCCCGTGATGACATCCGCCGAGGCGGTTCCGGCTGCCGATCCTCCCAGGTAATGGTCAACGCCATAGCGCTGGAAATTCATCGTCGACATCGCGACGCGAGCAACAAGGTCGCCTGAAAGAACCGAATTGTGGATGCCGTTATAGCTTCTGTCATCGCGGACTTGCGCGTAGTTTCCGCCTTGCGGCGATTCATAGGTGTAGCCGAATACCACGTGGTTGTCGCCAACATACGCCGGGTCCTCATACTTGTCGATTATCCGCTTCGAGAGCAGATTCGAAACCGCAGCCGCACGCGAGAATCCCGTTACCAAAAAGCGCACGTTTCCCTGTTCGGCCTGCTCGTCCAAACCGCGATCCGCAAGATAGTCGTTGAGCCACTCGTCCATGATCTGGTCTGCCGCACTGGCGAAGCCGGCATGCTCCGCATCCCCATCAAGGGTGCCGTCTTCGTTCTCGCCACCCAAAGTGACATTGCTCGCCCATTCGCTATCGTAGCCCTGACCACGAACGTTAATCATGACCAGCGTGACGCCGCTATCGTCGCCATCCTTGTTCTTGAGCTCTTTGCTGCCGATTGAACAGGCGATACTGTCTGATGACGGCTTCTCGAAGTATGTATCGGAAAGGAAGATGTCATCTTCCGCGACTCCCAGGTCGGAAAGCGTCTGCTTCGCATGGCTTGCTTGCAGCTGCCATTCCCTCTTGTATCCGCGCGAATCCTTGGTCACACTGGAATTCATCGCCGAACAGGCAAGATGGTAGGCAAAGGTGGCAAGATGCTCGTTGTAGTTCGTTGCCGACTCCATAAAGTAGCCATCGGAATAGTAGTAGGCGTTCAGGAGGTAGAGGCGGTCCTCCATGCTGTAGCCCCGATACACCGGATAGCCGTTGTAATCGTAGCTGGTCTCCTGCAGATTGCCTTCGCCTTGCGAGGTTTCGGAAGCCTTGAGCTGGACCTTGTTTGCGACGTAACCCGCCTTGGAATGTCCGTCGCTCGTATTGCCGATCTTCAAGAAGCGGTAATTGTCATCGGAGGAATTCGTCTCCCACCAAACGATCTTGTTTTCGTTGTCCGTATAGAACACCGCATCGTTGTAGGAATCCGCGCACCAGGAAATGACGCCATCTTCTTCTGTCGAAATCCAGATTTCAGAAGATTGGCTTGGGACGCCATAGATTTTGGCAGCCTTGGTTAACGCGTACGAATTGCGCAAGAGCAGATTGGATTTGGCGTTGTTGGCCTTGTTGTCCTTGATGACAAGGGTGCCACCCAGTTTGAGTGCGGGCGTTCCGTCGATGAGGGTGTTGTCATTTTCAAGAAGGACGCCGCCGCCCCTTTCGCCCGCTTCGTTATTGGTGATTGTGCAGCCGTCAAGACCGCAATCTTCGCGATAGACATATACGCCGCCGCCAGATTCGCCAGCGATGTTTCCGGTTATCTTGCCTCCGGTAACGGTCGGACCAAGCCCGCCGAGAAAGATTCCGCCACCATCCTCTTCAGCGTAGTTGTTACTCACTTCCGTATCCGGAAGCTTGACCGTAACGGCACCTTCGCCAAACCGGTCCAGCTCGCCATAATCGACATATATGCCGCCGCCATAATTCTTTGTATAGTTGTTGGATATGCAGCCGCCACTCATTTTGAAAGAGCTGTAAGTATTCCAGATGCTAACCGCACCGCCGCCCCCTTGGGCGAAGTTGTACATGAGGTTGCAGTTGGTAAGCTCTGCCGATGCATGCTCTTGGCGAAGGGCGATCGCACCACCGTAGCCATAGTACGCTCCATACCTATCAGCAAGATTGCCCGCGACCGTGACGCCCGTCATGACAAGCTTCGCGCTTTCCTTGACAACTATGCCGCCGCCACCGTATTGACTATCGGTTGCACCACCGGTTATCAGGCCGCCATAGATAGGCGTGCTGCCATTCTTGTTGTAATGCCAGAATCTTCCGCCCCAGATGATGTCGCCGTTGTGCTCATAAGCGTCCACATCGCTCGTTATCGTGAGCTCAGCCTTCTCTTCCAATATGAACACGCTGCCATCATTGCCGGAATCGCTCGCGTATTCCTGATCGCTCGGGTCAACGTTGTTGCGATTGATCATGTGGCCCTGCAGGTCGAGCGTGACCTTGACTTCTTCACCGACGGTGAGCGCTTCGGAAGTGGTCCAGTCCTTCAGAAGGTACATGGTGCCACTCACTTCTTTTGCGTACGCCCAGGCTTCGTTGAAGTTGTCGAAGAATTTCGAGCTCTCTTCTTTGGTGTCCTTGTCCGTTTTCGTGACAAGGGCGACATTGCTCAAATCGTCCGCAGAAGATTGCGGCGCCGGCACGAAAAACAGGGTGAAGAAAACCGCGCACGCCGCCATCAGCAAGAAGAGCGACAGCTTGCGAGTTCCTCCAAAAGCAGCCGTATTCATAATTCGTTTCCCCTGCCTGGTAATTTCTATTGGTACTTTGGTTTACGCGATGCGCGACGAGCGCCCACGAAAGCCACTCCGGCAACCGCAGCCATTGCAACAAGAGCAACGGGAGCGCTATCGCCCGTCATCGGCAGGCTGTCGCCTTCAGCCTTGGCGTCGGTCTGCGTGACTACCGAGTCGGCATCGTTTTCGTCATCAGAAGTGGAATCGCTCGGCTCATCCGAATCGTCAGAATCGTCGGAGTCGGGCGCGGGCTCGGGATCGTCCGGATCAGGCTCCGGTTCCGGGTCGGCATCGGGAATGGGATCCGGATCTTCGGCGCGAAGCCAGCTGATCATGACATCGTTGTCATGCACGCGAGAAACGCGATTGTAGTTGCTATACAAGGTCAAAGCGGCAGAAGCCTTGTTAGAAAGCACGGTGACCGCCTCATCAATGGTAGTGGGCAGTTCGTCATCGGTTCCAAACATGAGATACGAGACCATCTTGGCCAGAGCCAGCGGCGCGCCATCCTGAAGCAGCGGATGATTGTTTAGGTCGTCGCCCGTATAGCCGCCTTTCTCCAAGGCGGCTGTAAGCACGGTTTTCATGTTGCCGGCCATATAGTCTTCGTACTTGGAGAGCAACTGGGCGATTGGCCCCTGCCCCTGCTCGACAAACTCAGCGAGCTTCTCGTAGACCTGCTTCCATTCATCAGAAGCCAGAATGGCATTCATGGTCTCGTCGTCGGTCTCGGTGCCGGGCGCATACAGATAGAGGATGAGTTGAAGAACCCCCATCGCCGTCTCATCGTCGGTCTTGTATTCGTCGGCAGCCTGATCCACCAGGCTATAGAAGAACATCGAGACCAGGAGCTTTTTGCCGGAATCGGTATTCTTGACGTTGTCCACAAGACCGCTGATAAAGCCGCCGTTCGTCTTGAAAAGCATGA
Organism: bacterium; assembly: GCA_963621885.1. Taxonomy (GTDB): domain Bacteria; phylum Actinomycetota; class Coriobacteriia; order Coriobacteriales; family Eggerthellaceae; genus UMGS1519. The sequence goes on along the minus strand of CAVFFT010000037.1, from coordinate 14,180 downwards.
TGAGCTGGGAGGCCGGCACCTGGAAGTCCGCAGCGTAGCTCGCGCGATCGCCAGTAGCCTTCACCAATTGGCTGATGCGGTCGTTCAGGAAATCAACCTGCGTGACCTGCTTTGAGTCGTCATCAACAATCGACCAGCTACCCCCGTCAAGCGAGATCTTCTTGACCGTGAAATAGTCGGGGTCGCCATTGTCGATGTATTCGTTATACACATTGGCGTTCAAATCCTTCAACAGCGACAGCATCTCTTCTTTCGTTGCGGGATCCGAGCTGTTGACGGTTGTCGTTGTGCCGTAGCGAGCCAAGCCCCACGCAGCCGGCGGGGTCATGGCGATGAGGTCGCCATCGGAAGCGTAGTTGTGAATGTTGTTGTAGTTGCCCGCGGAAGCAAGCTCCGTTGTCGTGGTATAGGCGCAGCCGAAGTTGTAGCTGTACACATTCTCGCGCGGAACATCAAGGCCGATGTTCGTTTGCGAATCGTCCACTATGCCCGCGGCGATGACATTGGACATGCTCGCGCCGCGGCTATAGCCCGCCGTCCAGACCTTCACGTTCTGGCCCTCAAAGGCGTCCGCATGCGCGGCCACATACTGCTGAACGAATTCATAGGCTTTCTCGCGCGCCGACTTGAAACCGGCGTGCATGCCGGATTCGCCAACAATCAGGTTGTTGGCCCACTCATGCTCGTAGCCAGCGCTTCGGGGGATGATAGTAAGAAGGACGCTTCCATCGGAAAGCTTCTTGTGACCCACAGCCACGCCCAAGGTATCGATGGTCATGGGCGATTTGTAGTCCTCATTCACCTCGACATCTTCAAGGCCGATCTTGGTCATGAGGTCGACGATAAATTTGCTCTTCTCGGGATAGTCGGCGAGATTGGCGCTCATCGATGCGGCGCCCATCTGCAAGGACATGATGGCCAAATGCAGATTCGTGGTGTCGGCGGATTCCGCGAAGTACTCGTCCGAATAGGCAAAGGTGTCAGGCAAGTTGCCGTCATTTTCAGCCGCGGCATATTCGAAAGTGCCGCGAATGTAGGTGGTCTCCGCGAGCGCGGATGCAGACAGACAGCCGACAAGCAGCATTGCAACAACGACAGACGCCGCCACCTTTTTGAGCGAGTTTTTGAACTTCATCAACGTTCCTTTGAGACGAGTGCTACTCAAACTAATTGATTTTTTCACACTGCCTGCATTTGTCAACAAAGCCCGTACAGAAAACGGAGTACGCCCCATGGAGCAGCTGGAATGAGGAGAGATGGAGGGCGGCGTTCATGTGGAAGCGCGCGAATAAGCACACCTCACAAGGGTGTCCGCCACTGGGAAAAGCGGGAGCCGGCATTCACCCAGCAGCGTTCACCCAGTAACGCGCGAACCGGCGTGTATCACAGGGACGTCTGGCACCAGGAGAAATCGTCCGACAGAACGAAAGCGATGCTCTTCAGACGCCCCACATGCGTCTGAATCCAGTCGCGGCAGAAGAGCACGAGCATGCGCGCGGTCTGCTCGTCCGCCTCCATGACGTCGACGTCCGCAAAGGGCGCGCCGATAAGCGCTGCCGCCCAATCGACAAGAGCCGCCGGCACCGGGTCGGTCTTCATGCCGCCCACGCAGTCAGGGCAAATCACGCCACCCGTTTCAAAAGAGAAGGACCACTCCTCGCCCGGCTCCCGTGACTGGCCGCATTCGGCACAAAACCCCAACCCCGGACGAAAGCCGAGAAACGAGACCGCCTTCAGCAAAAAGGCGCACATCACAAGCGGAACAGCTTCAGGCTTGGCCTTCTCGATATGCGAAAGCCCCGCCTGCGTCATCTCGAACAGGCGCGGCACGGGCAATTCAGCCTGCGTCGCCACCGAAAGCAGCTCCGCCATCGGAGCCGCACAGATGCTCCGCTCGTAATCGAAACGCAAGGGGCCATGCGCATCGACGATGCGCGCCTCCGTCACGATATCGAGGGACTTCCCCCGTGCGAGCAAAACGTCGACGCAGGAATACAGCTCGAGACGCGACGCGAAAGTCCCCGCCGGCTTGAGCGCCCCTTTCGCGACCGCGCGAATCTGCGTGCCATCTTGGGCAAGCAGCGTGACTATGAGGTCGGCCTCGCGTAGCCGCGTCTTGCGCAGAACGATGGCCTGGGTGCGATAGCTTGCACGAGCCACCTAGTTGCCCTCGCCATATCCGAAGCGGCGAATCTGGTTCAGGTCGCGGCGCCAGTTCTTGCGCACCTTCACGCGCAGGTCAAGATACACGCGGCAACCGAGAAGCTGCTCGAGGTCGCGGCGCGCCTCCTTGCCCACAAGCTTGACGCCCGAGCCGCCCTTGCCAATGATGATGCCCTTCTGACTTTCGCGTTCGACATAAATCGTCGCGAAGATGCGGTAGAGGTCTTTCTTCTTGACGTATTCCAGCTCGTCGCAAATGACGCCGATGGCATGGGGAATCTCATCGTGGGTGTGATAGAGAATCTTCTCGCGAATGAACTCCGCGACCATGACCTCTAGCGGCTGGTCGGTGTCCATGTCGACCGGGAACCAGCGCGGTCCTTCCGGCAGGAAACCGCAAACCGTCTCGACAAAGTCGTCGACACCCTCGCCCGTCGTGGAAGACAGGGGGCAGATGGCATCCCAGTCGAGCTTGTCGCGAACCACATCAATCTGCTCGTTGACGAGCGCGTTCTTCACCTTGTCGACCTTCGAAACGACAAGCACCTTGGTCGCGTGCACGCGCGCAAGCTGGGAAAGCACCCACTCGTCGCCGCGGCCGAAGGGCATGCTCGCGTCGAGAACGAAGGCGACGACATCGACATCCTCCATGCCCTTCATGGCGCTTTCGTTCAGCTCGCTGCCGAGCGCGTCGTGCGGCTTATGGATGCCTGGCGTGTCAACGATGATAAGCTGCGCCGTCGGGCTGTTGTAGATGCCCCGGAAACGATGGCGCGTCGTCTGCGCGGTCTTCGAGGTGATCGCAATCTTCTTGCCGATAATCGCGTTCAGCAGCGTCGACTTGCCCGCATTGGGGCGTCCCACCAGTGTGAGAAAGCCCGAATGCAGCGGCTCCTCGCTCGCGAGGTCGCCATCGGCCATGTCAGGGTGTTCAGCAAGGAAGGCGTCGATGAGCGCGTTGCCCGAAAGCCCTTCTTCCATGTTCTCTCCTTCTTAAAAAGTGATTCCCACCAGGGCGAGAATCCGCGGGGCGAAAATCACGATGCCCACGGCAAGACTCGCAAGCGCGAACAGCAGCACGCCGCCCGCCGCCTCGTCTTTTGCCGCGCCAGCCACCGGATCCTTCTCGGGACATGCGAGGTCAACCGCGTGTTCGATTGCCGTGTTGATGCACTCCCCGCCCAGCACGAGGCCGCAGCAGATGAGTATCGCAAGCCATTCTCCGGCGGAAATCTGGAACACGAGGCCAAGCACGATGGCCAATGCGCCGCCGCACAGCTGGATGCGGAAATTACCTCCCTCGCGGAAAGTCGACACGATGCCCGCGCGGGCATAACCGAACGAGGTCCTCACCGAATACGGGGGCTTCATGCGCGCGATGCTTCCCATTTCGCGAGGATGTCGTCCTCGAGCGGTTCCATGATGGCGGCGTCCTCGTCGCGCACATGGTCGTATCCGCACAGGTGTAGCAGACCATGGATGGTGAGAATGGTAATCTCGCGCTCGAAGCTCGTGCCGTAAATGGCGGTCTGGCGCTCGGCGACATCGACGGCAATGACGATGTCTCCCAGTTCGTAGACCGGCTCCTCTTCGGCGGCGAAGGCCTCCTCGGGCAGCGGGTCGTTGTCACATTCGAAGCTCAGCACGTCTGTCGGACCCTGCTTGCCGCGATACTGCTCATTGAGCTGGGCAATCTCGTCGTCGTCGACAAAGGAGAGCGACACCTCGGTGTTTTCGGGCTTGCCCACCTGATGCAGGACGAAATCGACCAGTTCCTCAAGCGGCAGGGGCTCTATGTTTTCCGCCCGGTAGCGGGCGTCAATCAATGCTTCCATCAATCCTCGCTTTCATTTGAAAGGCTTGTTCGCCTAGTGTAGCTCAAACGTTCTTCCACGCGGCTCGCATCCGCGGATGAGCGGAAACGCACGGCGTTCCATTCCGGGTTGGCGCGCGGTCCGAACGCGCCGCATCATAAGTTGGCGCACGCTGTCCCGCTTAGTTTGCCCGTTCCTCGCCGCGCTTCTCTTCCATATGCGCGTAGGCCTCGACAATCTTCGCGACAAGGGGGTTTCTCACGACATCGACCTCGTCAAAGGAGCAGAACGCGATGCCGTCGATGTCCGCAAGCGCGCGCCGCGCCTGAATGAGGCCCGACTGGCCGTGCGGCAAGTCGGTCTGCGAATCGTCGCCGGTGATGACCATGCGCGAGCGGAAGCCCAGGCGCGTGAGGAAAAGCTTCATCTGCGCCGGGGTCGTGTTCTGCGCCTCATCAAGAATGAGGAAGCTGTCGTTGAAGGTGCGGCCGCGCATGAACGCCAAGGGCGCGACCTCGATGGCGCCGCTTTCCAGCAGCATTTCCGCCTGTTCGCGCTCGAGCATGTCGTAGAGTGCGTCGAAAAGCGGGCGCATGTACGGGTCGATTTTCTCCTCAAGCGTGCCCGGGAGAAATCCAAGGTTCTCGCCCGCCTCGACGACCGGTCGCGTGAAGACGAGCCGATGCACCTCGTGATTGCGCAAGGCGGCAAGCGCGCTCGCCATTGCGAGATAGGTTTTGCCCGTGCCAGCAGGGCCGATGCCGAAGGTGATGGCATTCTCGCGTATCGCCTCGAGGTAGCGCTTCTGCCCCAGCGTCTTCGGATGCACCTTGCGGCCGCGCGCGTCAAGCACGACGTCGCCGCCATAGGGGCTCACGTAACGCCGCTCGCGCGCGATGTTGCCAATCGCGGAACGCACGGCATGGTCGTCAAGCGAACGGCCTTCCAGCGCCCGGTCGATAAGCTCCGAGAACATCTTCGCAATCGCGTCGGCCTCGTCCGCTTCGCCCTCGATTTCAATATGGTCGCCGCGCAGCGTCACCCGCGTGGCCAGCGAATCCTCGATAAGCTTCGCCACCCGGTTCTCCGCGCCGGTGATATCGATCATTTCGACACCTTGCGGTATGGCCAGGGAAATATGCCGCGGTTTCATACGATGAATCCCCCATCCTGCGAAATCGCATCCAGCTTCACCGACACGAGCGAACCCACCGGCAGGCACGCCTGCTCGGCGTTTACCCAGCTCACCCGGTGATACGACTCGGAAGTTCCCCTTCCCGCCTGCTCGACCAGAACAAGCTCCTCGCTTCCCCGGCGACTTTGCGCGTCGGCGCGGGAAAGCTCGCGGCCAAGGTCCATGAGCTCGTGGGCGCGGCGGGCGATAATCTCGGGCGTGACCTGGTCGCTTCGCTCCGCGGCAGGCGTTCCGGCGCGGCGCGAATAACGAAACGCGTGAATCTTCGAGAATCCCGCTTCACGCGCAACGGCAAGCGTCTCGCTGAAATCCTTTTCGGTTTCCCCCGGGAAACCGGCGATGATGTCGGTTGAAAGGGAAAGGCTGGGCATCGCCTGACGGAGACGCCGCACCAGCGAAAGGAAAGCCTCGGCATCGTAGGGACGATTCATCTCGGCCAGCACCCGACTTGAACCGGACTGCAACGGCAGATGGAGATGGCGGCAGATGCGGCCGTCGGACGCGGCCATAAGCTCGATCAGGTCGTCGTCGATATCATGCGGCTCGACGGAACTGATGCGGAAACGCGACTGCGGGCAAGCGTCCAGAAGCATCTTGAGCAGGGACGCAAGCGAATGGCCGTCGTCGTGATACGCGCCAAGGTTGATGCCGGTGAGCACAAGCTCGCGCACACCCGCCTCGCTGTACGCCCGCGCTTCCTCGCATATCTTCTGCCACGGAAGCGAATGGGAACGCCCACGCGCAACATGCACGATGCAGAAAGTGCAGGCGTTATTGCAGCCATCCTGTACCTTGATGCCCACGCGTGCACGAAAGCCATCGCCAATGCGCAAGGCGGATTCGGGGCTTGAGCTGGCGGCATTTTCATGCGCGACCAGGCATTCCCAGGCGCGCGATTCAGCATCCGGCTTCGCGACCACGCTCACCCGTTCGTCAAGCTCGTCGAACCAGCGGGGATTCATCACGGCGGCGCAACCCGTCACCAGAATCGTGGCATGGGGGTTGTCCTTCAAGGCCTGACGCACCGCTTTGCGCGTCTTCTTGTCGGCCTCGCCCGTCACCGTGCAGGTATTCACGATGACGACATCCGCTTCACCCTCATCAGCAACACGCGCGCCGCGGGCGATAAGCTTCGCCGCCACCGCATCAAGCTCGACGCGATTCACCTTGCAGCCGATATTCACCACGGAAAAAGGCATAGTTCACCTATCACCTCACGAATCCCGCAACACGGCAGCACGCCGTTTTCAGGAAGATCATGTCCTAGTTGACTGCGTCGCGAAGCTTTTGCCACGCCGGGTGCTCGGTGTTCGCCCCGTCACCCATGTCGGCCGCGATCTTGGAGAGGAGCTCACGCTGACGACGCTTGAGCTTGCGCGGAATCTCCACCGTCACATGCGCGTACAAATCGCCGCGCGTCGTGCTGCGGAGTTTCGGCATGCCCTTGCCCTTCACGCGAATGACCTGGTCATTCTGGCAGCCTTCCGGAATCTTCACCGGAATCTCCTCATCGGGCATGATGCCCTTGACGTAGATCTGCGCACCCAGGGCAGCCTGGAACATCGAGATGGAAACCCGCGCGTGCAGGTCTTCGCCATCGCGTTCGAAGGATTCGTGCTCGTCAACGCGCACCGAAACGATCAGGTCGCCGGCAGCCGCGCCGTTCATGCCCGCCTCGCCGAAACCGCGCAGGCGGAGCTGCTGGCCATCGCGAATGCCCGCGGGCACTTCAATCGTCAGGCGCTGACGGTCGGGGGCCCTTCCCTGTCCCTCGCACTCGGGGCACGGATTCGTCACCATCTTGCCGGTGCCATGGCACTTCGTGCAGGTGCTTGCCGACTGCATCGCGCCGAGGAAGGTCTGCTGCACCGTCACCACGCGGCCGCTGCCACGGCATTCGGTGCATTCGACCTCTTGGCCGCCAGGGCCAAGGCCCGATCCTTCGCACTCTTCGCAGGTAGCCAAACGGTCGTAGACAATCTCGCGCTTGATTCCCGTCGCCGCCTCTTCAAGAGTCACGCGCATGGAACGACCCATGTCGCGGCCCTCGCGGCTCATCGGCTCGCCGGATGAGGAACGCCCGGCGCCGCCGCCAAAGAAGGTGCTGAAAATGTCGCCCATGCCGAAACCGCCACCGAAAAGGTCGTCGAAATCGACATACTGGGCTCCACCGGAAGCGGCGCCCGGAATCGTTCCGAAGCGGTCGTAGGCGCTGCGTTTCTGCGGGTCGGAAAGCACATCGTAAGCCTCGTTAAGCTCCTTGAACTGCTCTTCCGCATCAGGTGCCTTATTCACATCCGGATGCAAATGACGGGCCTTGCTCCTGAAAGCCTTCTTGATCTCGTCATCCGATGCATCTCGTGAGACACCGAGAACCTCGTACAGGTCCTTATCCGCCATACTCTTCAGCCTTCCTGTCTATCAGAGCTCGCCAAGCGCATGGCGCACCGCCTGCACCGAGCAAAGAGCCCTTCCATAATCCATTCGTGTCGGTCCAATAACGGCGATGATGCCCGACTCTTCGCCAGAGCCGAACCGCGTCGCCACGACCGATATGTTTTCAAGCGATTCGTCCGCGTTCTCATGGCCGATGCGCACGACCGGCTCATCCGTGCCATGAATGTCGCTGTTTCGCGTGGTTTCGTTTATATAGCATACGAGGGAACCGTCCTCGATCATCCGGAGCAACGGCACGAGAACGAGCGACGAGCTGAACTCCGGCTGCTGCAACAGGGTCGAGAGCCCGATATGCGCAAGCGAAACCGATTGCGTCTGCGGGGGAACGACAATGGCGAGGCAGGTCGTCAAGCGGGTCAGCAGAGCGGAACTCCGGTTGAAGAGCTCCGTGAAACTGCGCGCGTCACGCACCGCATCATGCATCGCCTGCGAGGCCATCTCATCTTCAATAAGCTCATCGACGGACAGAAGCCCATCCACGAAATTGCGGTACCCAAAATCGGTGGGAATGCGTCCTGCCGATGTATGGGGTTGCCTGATGTACCCTTCCACCTCAAGCGCCGAAAGCTCATTGCGAACGGTCGCCGAGCTGACGCCCAGCGGATACCCCTCGACCAGAGCTTTGGAGGCCACGGGGAGTGCATGAGCAACATACTCGCTAATCAAGGCAGCCAACACTTGCTGTCGTCTTGCGGTAAGCATGCTTCCTCCTTTCATCCGCGTACTCACTTGCCCCATCTTAGCAGTCGCAGGCTTTGAGTGCTTGCTTTCACCGAAATGTCACGTGAAGGAATCGAGATGAGGCGATTTCGGAGCGTGCGCGAGGCTTCGAACGGGCCAAGCGGAGACGCGAGAATGGACGCGGATGATGCGTAAGCGCAGGTAGATTGCGGGCAGCACTTGCGAACGCAAGCGAAATCAGGGCGCGAGATTGAGAAGCGCGCCGTAAACCTCGTTGCCGCGCAGCCAGCCCTCTTCGGTCGGTTGGAAGCGTCCCTCGTACTGGCGAACAAGCCCGCGCGCGATAAGCGAATCGAAGACCGCGCGCGTTTCGGGAATCTCGGCCGCCACCACATCCACCTGCTCGCACGACACGCCGACACTGCGGCGCATGCCAAGCATCAGGTCCTCGGCAAGCATCTGCTTCCGGTCGAGCCGCTCTTCCACTTCCCCATCGCGCAGGCGCTCGCGGCAATGCGCGGTCTGCCGCATCGTCGCGGCCGAACGCCCCATTCCCAGATAGGGCACGCCGGTCCAATAGGCCTGATTGTGGCGCGACTCGAAACCCGGATACGCATAGCTCGCCACCTCGTAGCGATGCATGCCGGCATCACGCAGGATCGTTTCCGCCGCCTCCATCATGTCGGCCTGTAGGTCATCATCGGGCATCGGAAGCCGCCCGTCGCATACCGCCTGATCAAAGGGCGTTCCCTCTTCAATCATCAAGGGGTACACGCTCACATGGCGCACGCCAAGACGCAACGCCTCGCGCACGTCGCTCGTAAAGGAATCGAGCGTCTGTCCCGGTATGCCGCACATGAGGTCGATGCTCACATTCTCGAAGCGCTCCTGCGCCATCGCGATCGCCGCGCGTGCGGTATCCGCGTCATGGATGCGTCCAAGCGTGCGCAGCACCGCGTCGTCGAAGCTCTGCACGCCCATCGACAGGCGATTCACGCCAAGCGCCCAGAGGTCGCGCACCATGTTCGGCGTAAGGCTTTCCGGGTTCGCCTCCATCGTGCATTCGACCTCCGGCGTCAGATGCATCGAAAGCGACAGCGTGTACAGCAGCATCGACAAGCGCGAAGGCCCGATATGGCTCGGCGTGCCCCCGCCAATGTAGACGGTCTCAACGGCGCCAAGCAAACCCGAGCGCCCCGCCCGCCGCACATCGAGAACAAGCCGCTCGATATAGTCATCGATTGAGGCGTCGTCTTTCGGCGTGGCCCGGGTCGCGAAATCGCAATACAAGCAGCGCTGCTTGCAGAAGGGAATATGCAGGTAGAGCGCCCGATAGGGTTCCCAGGCAGGCTCATCTGCGGAATCGGCCGGAGGGAAACCGCTTGCTAGCTCGGCCTGACGCGACTCGCACGCCGCGTCGGCTTGATGCGATTCCCACGCCGTCTCATCAGCAGGCGTCATCATGCCCGCCTTCATCCTGCGCGATCCTCTGCTCAAGCGCATCAAGCACCGCAAGGAAATCGTCCTTCACCGAGCAGCTCGAAAAAGCCCGCCGCGCTTCCGCCGCCCCCGGCATGCCCGCGACATACCACATGGCGTCTTTGCGCATGCGCATCAAACGCGGACCGAAGGCCTCGTCATACAGGATCACATGGCGGCGCAGCATCGCGATGCGCGCGCGGCTATCCGGCTTGGCGGGAATGGGCTCATCGTGAAGCGCGGCCCGGCATTGGGCGAAAATCCAGGGGTTTCCCTGCGCGCCACGGGCAATCATGATCGCGTCACAGCCCGTTTCGTCACGCATGCGGCGGGCATCTTCTCCGGTCTGCACGTCGCCGTTTCCGACGACCGGCACCCCAACCGCCTCTTTCACGCGCTTGATGACGCCCCGGTCGGAGAATCCCCGATACATCTGCGCCGCAAAACGCCCATGCACCGTGACGGCCGCGGCACCCGCGTCCTCCATGCGGCGCGCGAACTCGGGCGCTATCTCCTCGCCCATCGCATAGCCGCGGCGAAATTTGACGGTAACCGGCACATCAACAGCGGAAACAATCGCGCGGACAATCGCCGCCGCCTCGTCCGGACGGGTCATGAGGCTCGCACCGTCGCCCTTCGAAACAATCTTGCGCACCGGGCAACCCATGTTCACATCGATAAGCGCGAGCGCGTCGCCCAGACGTTCGCGGACCAGCGCCGCCTCCTGTGCCATCGTCTCCGGCTCATGGCCGAAAAGCTGCACGGCGACTTCCCGCTCGTCTTCGCCCAGGTCAAGCAGATGCGAGGTCTTCTCATTCGCATAGCTTAAGCCCTTCGCGGAAACCATCTCGGTGAACGCGAGCGAAGCGCCCTGCTCAATGCACAGGCGACGAAACACCTTGTCGGTGACGCCCGCCATGGGCGCGAGCAGCAACTCATGGCTGCGATAGAAATCCCACATGCGAATCCGGCGGCCTTACTCGTCGACCTTCAGGATGGCCATGAAGGCCTCCTGCGGCACCTCGACGCTGCCAATGCTCTTCATGCGCTTCTTGCCGGCCTTCTGCTTTTCCAGAAGCTTGCGCTTACGGGAAATGTCGCCGCCGTAGCATTTCGCAAGAACGTCCTTGCGGACCGCCTTCACGTTCGTGCGCGCCAAAACGCGGCCGCCGACGACGGCCTGAATGGGCACCTCGAACTGCTGACGCGGAATGATGTCCTTGATTTTCACCGCGAGACCATGGCCGCGGTCGTAGGCCTTGTCGCGATGCACGATGAATGACAGCGCATCGACGGGTTTGCCCGCGAGCAGCACGTCAAGTTTCACGAGGTCAGAGGTACGATAGCCGGAGAACTCGTAATCGAGCGTTGCAAAGCCGCGCGTATGGCTCTTCAGGGAATCGAAGTAGTCCATGATGAGCTCGGAAAGGGGCATATGCCAGCGCATTTCCACCGTCGTCGAGGAGAGGTAGCTCATCGTGTCGAATTCGCCCCGGCGCGCCACCGTCAGATCCATCACGGCGCCGACGTATTCCGGCGGCACGAGGATCTTCGCGGAGAGATAGGGCTCTTCGATATGGTCGATTTCGGCGAAATCGGGCATGTCCTGCGGCGAGCGCAGCGAGATCATCTCGCCATCGCGCTTGAAGACGTGGTATTCCACCGACGGCGCCGTCGCGATGAGGTCGAGGTTGAATTCGCGCTCCAGGCGCTCCTTCACGACCTCCATATGCAGCAGCCCGAGGAAGCCAACGCGGAAGCCATAGCCCAGCGCGTGGCTCGTTTCCGGCTCGTACACGAGCGCCGGGTCATTCAGGCGCATCTTCTCGAGCGCGTCCTTCAGCGACTCGTATTGGTCGCCCTCAATCGGGAACAGGCCGGTGAACACCATCGGCTTCACTTCGCGATAGCCGGGAAGCGGCTCGGCGGCCGGACGCTCCTCCAGCGTCACCGTGTCGCCCACGCGCACCTGCGAGGGGTCTTTCAGGCCGGTCACAAGGAAGCCGACCTCGCCCACGCCAAGGCTCGGCTGCGAGACCTCGTAGGGCGTGCGATAGCCCACGTCCTCGGCCAGGGCCTGCGCGCCGGTGGCCATCATCTTCACCTTGGCGCCCTTCTTCAGCTCGCCGTCGATGATGCGCACAAGCGCGACCACGCCGCGATACGAATCGAAGAAGGAGTCGAAAATGAGCGCCCGCAGCGGTGCCGTGGCATCGCCTTCAGGCGCGGGAATGTTGTAGACAACGGATTCAAGCAGGTCGTGAATGCCCTCGCCGGTCTTCGCGCTCGTCAACACCGCGTCCTCCGCGGGAATGGCGAGTGATTCTTCAATCTCCTCGCGCACGCGCTCCGGCTCGGCGGCCGGCAGGTCGATCTTGTTGATGACGGGAATGATCTCGAGATTCGCATTCATCGCGAGCATGGCGTTCGCGACGGTCTGCGCTTCCACACCCTGCGTGGCATCGACCACGAGCACCGCGCCATCGCAGGCGGCAAGGCTGCGCGAGACCTCGTAGGTGAAGTCGACATGGCCGGGGGTGTCAATAAGGTTGAACTCGTACTCTTCGCCATCATCGGCGGTATAGAACACGCGCACCGCCTGGCTCTTGATGGTGATGCCGCGCTCACGCTCGATATCCATGGTGTCAAGTAGCTGGCTTTGCATGTCGCGCTCGGCGATGGTGCCTGTCTGCTCGAGAATGCGGTCGGACAGGGTCGATTTTCCGTGGTCGATATGCGCGATGATGCTAAAGTTGCGAATGTGGCGGGAGCCGTCAGACATGTTCACCTTCCTTACGCGGACATAACCGCGCACTTGGAAAGCGAAAAACCGCGCCGGTGATGCCCAAACATACGCTCATACTATACGACAAGCCGCGATAAGCCACGGAGCGTTTGGAGAATTCATCGAATTCTACCTGCTCGAGGCCATGCCACACAAATTCTTTCCCCACCCGGGGGAATACATGGTAAGATTGCTAAGTTTCGTCGCGAGCATATCCCCACACGCGAGGTAACAGAACACGGTGCAACATGGAGGAATTCAATTGGCTAACATCAAGAGTCAGAAAAAGCGCATCATCACCAACGAGAAGTCTCGGATGCGCAACCGCGCATACAAGTCGCAGCTGAAGACCGCGATCCGCGCGACCCGCGAGGCAGTAGAGGCCGGTAACGGCGCAGAGGCCTTCGCGCTTGCCCAGAACGCTTGCCGCCTGCTCGACAAGGCCGCTAGCAAGGGCATCATCCACAAGAACCAGGCAGCAAACCGCAAGAGCAACCTCATGAAGCTCGTGAACACGGTTGCCACCGACGAGGACCGCAGCGCTTACACCCCGGTCAAGCACGAGAACGTCGTGAAGGGCGGCACCAAGAAGGCTGCTCGCAAGGCTGAGAAGAAGGCTGCTTACGAGGTCGCGAATGCCGAGAAGGCAAAGCGTCGCGAGGCTCAGATGAAGGCCGAAAAGAAGGCCGCTGAGAAGAAGGCTGCTGCTGAAGCCGCTGCTGCTGCCGAGGCCGAAGAGGCTGAAGAGCAGACCGAAGAGGCCTAAGCTCCAAACGCTATTCACGGAGATTGGGCCAACCCACCCAATCCATCCGCATATCAAGTGAGAAGACCGGGACGAAAGCCCCGGTCTTCGTTTTATTTGGGAATCAACGCGGGTTGGGCTGTGACAGGTTTGACTTCCTTACGCTTCCGCAATTGCCACACGGCGGGATGCAACTCGACCTATTCCCGCCCCACTTAGGTGTACGCGTCTGAGCGCGACAGCCTGGCGCCACATCTGAGCGACTGGTGTCAGCGTTTCGCTGGCGTTCTTCCTACCTTCGAGGTGCGGCCTTCTTGCTTGGCGCCAAAGACGTAAAGAGCCAGATGTGGAAACTCGCATCGGGGTCGCCACCGCTCTTCATCGCACGCTCGGTATCACGCGCGGCCGAAAGCACATCGCGCAGTTCTTCCGACGTGTAATTGCGCGCATAGCCCAGATACTTGCGATGCTTCCACTGGGGAGCCTTCAGATACTGATCCATCGCGCCCGTCTGTCCACGAGCGATAAGCGTCCGCACGATAATGAGCTCGCGCACGCGATTGATGCAGGCGGCAAGAAGCGCATACGGAGATGTCGATTCCATTTTGGGAAGAATACGCGCACATTTCGCGGCATCCCGCTCCGAAAAGGCGTCGACCAGATCCCAGGGCTTGGGCTCGTTCGTGCGACCGACAAACTGCGTGAGGTCCTCGACCGTCAGCGCGCGAGACGCATCGCCATGCGAAAGGGAGAGCTTCTTCAGCTCCGCATCGATGCGCACCGTGTCTTCGCCCACAAGCGCAACGAGCTCGTTCGCCGCATCGGCACGCAAGGTGAGGCCATACGACTTCGCCATCTTCT
>CAVFFT010000036.1:0-44196 GCA_963621885.1 bacterium | reverse complement strand
GCGCGGGAGCCCCCGGCCCGCGGAAGGCCGCCGGAAGGCCTCCCCCGGCGGCGGGTGCCCGGTTGCTTCGCCACAGAGCTGACATAGCCAACAGTCCTGTACCCAAAGACTTCTTTGGAAAGACGAGCGCCCAGCGACTCAGCCGTAGAACTTACATGGCTGACAACTCTGTATGGAAAGATTTCCTTGAGAAGCTGAAATACGAGCGCTTTAGCTATTGGCCGTGAAACCGAACGGCATTCGAGAGTTTCCGCAGAATGTCCTATGCTCACAACCGCTCGTGCAAATGGACGACAGCAAAAAATCTTTGGAAAAGTATGCCGGATGACTACCGTTCACCGGGATATGCGGCCTCAATTACCCAGAAATTCGTCTGAATCCCCGCCTTTTCGCGTCCGCGACAACAACCTATTCGGCATTTTTCCGGCGCTCAACAGATGGTTTAAATCAAGGAAACCTCGATTCCCAGACACGCATTTTGCTCGGATAAAAGAAGCGGTCGAAAGAAGCCGGTTCCCCAGATATGGGCGCTGACCTGCGCCTACGCAAACAATCGGACATGCTATCGCCCATCATATCCGCTCAAAGGAGGCCTAAAAAGAAATTGAACCCGCATGACGCTAGGATCATGCGGGTTCATCCCCCTGTCCATATACTATAACTTTTCTTGCTACTTATCAGCAATACGAATGTATTTTCGCTTACCGGCACGCAAAATGGTGCCACGGAGCCTTTCGGGGTCGACGTTGTACTCTTTCGCGGCCACCGGCGTTCCGTCAATCTTCACCGCGCCACCGTCAATCAGGCGACGGGCAGCGCCCACGCTATCCGCCATGCCCGACTCCGCAATGATGCGGGCCAGGTACACCATGCCGTCCTCATTCGGCGTCAGGTCGACGGCGACGGTTACGACATCGTCCTCGTCCACTTCCTTGTTGACCACGGTACGGACAAAGTGCTCTTCCGCGGCATCGGCTGCTTCGGCGCCGTGATACGCGGCGACGATGTTGTGCGCCAGCGCGCGTTTCACCTTATTCGGATCGGCGGTTCCCTCTTTCAAGCCGGTCTCAATCTCGTCAATGCGGTCGACATCCTCCGTCGACGCGAGGCGATAGTATTTGACAAGCAGCGAGTCGGGAATGCTCATGACCTTCCCGTACATGTCGCCCGGCTCGTCGGTCACACCAATGTAGTTGCCGTAGCTCTTGGACATCTTCTGGACGCCATCGGTGCCTTCCAGAAGCGGAAGTGTCAGGCACACCTGCGGCTCCATGCCCATCTTCTCCATGAGCTCGCGCCCCGCAAGCAGATTGAAAAGCTGGTCGCGGCCGCCGATTTCGACATCGGCGTCAATGACAACGGAGTCATATGCCTGCATGACCGGGTAGATGAACTCGTGCAGACTGATCGGCTGCTGCGCGTTGTACCGCTTCGTGAAGTCATCGCGCTCAAGAATGCGGGCGACCGTGAACTTGCTCATCAGAGAGAGCAGCTTCTCCATATCGATCTTCAGGATCCATTCGGAGTTGTAGCGGAGCGTCGTCTTTTCCGGATCAAGAATCTTGAAAGCCTGGTCCACATAGGTCTTCGCATTCGCCGCAACCTGCTCGCGGGTCAGCTGGGGACGCGTGGAATTGCGTCCGGACGGGTCGCCAATCAGGGCGGTGCCGTCTCCGATAATGAGCGTCACCTGGTGACCAAGATCCTGGAACTGACGCAGTTTACGCAGGGGAACCGCGTGTCCAATGTGGATATCGGGAGCAGTCGGGTCAACTCCGAGTTTCACGTTGAGCGGCTTGCCTTTCGCAAGCTTCTTCTTCAGCGCCTCTTCCGGAACGATGGAGTCAACTCCTGATTGCAAAATATGGAACTGGTCTTCTACTGGAAGCATCGAACTCACTTTCTTCTCACTTCGTTGCTCTTCCCAAGCGGTCGCATTCTAACACGACCGTATATAAAAGCATGCCGCCATGCCCGCAGTGCCCTATTCAGGCACCCGAACGAAAGACGCGCATGCGGCTGAGGCGGAATGTCGCGCCGGTTCATCCCGCCGGCGACCACGCATGGCACGCGCGGCGAATGAAACTCACCTCGCTCGCGTCCGTGCGCGATGCGACCGGTCTACTCTGCTCGCAACCGCGCGAGACGCCAAGCTCACCACCGGCATTCGCGCCTATTCAAGCCCGCGGAAAATGTGACCGCTCGTGCTGTCGGCATTCTTCCCGATCGCGTCTCCGGTCTTCAGCGCGACATCGCGTGCCCGCACCGCACGACGCACGGCGATGCCCGTCTCTTCCACATTCATAAGCGTGGCGTCGACCATGACCGCGTCGACTCCCGCCGCGATCAGGTCGGGCATGAGGTGGCACAGGTCAAGCGGCACCGCATTATATATATGGCTGCGACCACAACGGTCCGTGATGACCGGCATTTCGAAGCCCTTGCGGTCCTTCAGGAAATGGGGGCTTTTCCTGCGCACGCATTTGCGGCAGTTGTGATTGCACGCACCTTGGCTTTGCAGCACGCAATGCTCCGTCACCATCAGCTCCGCGGCACCGGCCACAAAAAGGCCGAGGCTCGCGGACTTGTCTTTCGAAAGCTCGCGTATCTGCGAAAGCGTCAGTTCGGGAGAAAGCCAGACGCGCTCAACTCCCGTTTCCGCCAACACATCGAGCGCCGCCTGATTGAGCACAGGAATATGCGGACCCGCCTCCACGGCAATGCCCTTCGCGCGCATCGCGAGAAGCTGGCCGAGGTTTTCCGCAAGCACCGTCGCATCATCCCGAATGACGGTTTCCGCATTGAATTCGAAGCGCTCCTCGCGCGTGCCCTCGATCGGATCGTGCGCCACGACCGGCGTGGCGAATGCGGAACGCTTGGGGTAGCCGCCGTTTTCCACCGTGGGGCTTTGCTGACCGGCGACCATCGCCTCTCCCCGCTTGTAATTGAGCGTGGGAATGTAGATCACGTCGGCGCCACCCTTTCGCGCCGCACGGGCACACGCGGGATTCGTCGCGATGGCGCAAACCTGGCAACCCTTCGGATGCGCCGTGGAAGGCCGCACAGTAGCGGCAGCGTGAGGCAGCGTGCGAAGACTGGTGGGAGCAATCGCCTCTTCGAGCGCGGCGAGCGCCTGCGCGCGCGCCTTATGCAGCTGCGAGAAGGAAATTCCCACACCCGCATCGAGCTCCACGTCCAAAGCACCTTCCGCAAGGGAAAAAGGCGTCGTGCCCATGCGCGCCACATGGGAAATCACGTCATCGCGGTCAACCGCGCGCGTGCGCGCCTTTTCCACCACCGCACCGTCGCAGCGTCCGATGGGGCGCGCTGCCGACGCATCACCTGCAAGATTGCTTGCGAGGCGCTCCCCCACATGATTGCCCGCCTCATGCGCAGGCCAGAACTCGACCAGAAGAGGCTCGCCAATACGAAGGCACACCCTGCCGGCAACGGGAATGCGCGGCTCCAGCGGGTCGTCCACATAAGCGGCCGCCGCCTCGCGCACACGGAAAACGCGATCGCCCCGACCGGTCTTCCCCATGGGTCCGCTAATCGCCAGCCAAGCCTCGTTCTTAATATCCTGTTCGGTCACAAGATGTGCGAAATGACCGCGTCCGGTCCAGAATTCGAGGGTATCGCCCGCCGCGACGGAAATGTCGAGCTTCACGCGCACCACACCGCCGCGCGCCGAATCGACGCGACCCACCAGCAGGCCACGATTGTTTGGGCGCTGGTAGCTCATCATCTCGTTGCCGGTTTCGCCCACAAGATACGCCTGCGTGAAACCGCGCGAGAAGGCCTCGGAAAGCACGCGCTTCTCCTCGTCCGTCGCATGGACGCGGATAGGCTCCGGGGCTTCCTGGGCAGCGGCAGCTTGGTCGACTGTCTCCTGGGCGGCGGGCTCAGCGGCTTGGTCAGCCGTCACCTGGGCGGCGGGCTCAGCGTCTTCAGCAGCCTCGCCCTCCGCAATCGCCCCGCCATCCATTGCGTAATCTTCCGCGGAAGCTTCCTCGTCGGCGGACGTTTGGTCGACAGCCTCTTCCCGCTCATACAAGCGGTCGAGCACCTGACGATAAACGCCGGTCACCGCCGAAACGTATTCAGGGGACTTCATGCGGCCCTCGATCTTCAGGGACGCAACACCGGCCGCGGCAAGCTCGCCAAGCAAGTCGATGGTGCAAAGGTCCTTGGGGGAAAGCAGGTATTCGCCTGGCACCTGCAGAGCTTTCCGTTGCGCCTTGTTGAAAAGCTCATACGGCAGGCGGCAAGGCTGGGCGCAGCGTCCGCGATTCGCAGAACGGCCGCCGACCAGCGACGACATGAGGCATTGCCCGGAATAGCAGATGCACAAGGCGCCATGGGCGAAGACCTCGATATCCATGCCCGCATCAGCTGCCGCCTCCGAAAGCGCTTCCACTTCCGTCAGCGAAAGTTCACGCGCCAGCGTGACCCGGCTCGCACCAAGGCGCTGGGCGGCTGCAAGGCCTCCCATATTGTGGATGTCCATCTGGGTAGAGATATGCAGGTCGGCTTCGGGAAGAAGCGCGCGCATGCGCGACGCGAGCCCCAGATCCTGCACGATGAAGGCGTCAACACCCCGTCGGTACGCCTGTCGAACCAGCTCAAGCGCGGCTTTCATCTCGGATTCGAGCACAACCGTATTCACCGTGAGGTAAATGCGCACGCCACGCAAATGCGCGTAATGACACGCTTCCTGGAGCTCGTCGAGCGTGAAATTGCCCGCGCCCCGCCGGGCGTTGAATTCCTGGGCGCCTAAATAGACGGCATCCGCCCCTGCCCGCACCGCTGCATGAAGGCAATCCATATTGCCCGCAGGAGCCAGCAGCTCCATTTTTCGATTTTGCATGAAATACTCGTCTCCCTGATGTAAAGCACACAGCTATTTGTCTGTCTCCAGTGCTTTTCACATAGCGTGATTCGTTCATCCGCCCCGGTCACCTATAATAGTCGAAGCTATGCACCGGTGACGAGGAGGACACTCGCTATGGCGCCAAACATGCCAGCCGAGACGATATACCACCCGAAAAAGAAGCGCCATTACCTCTTGTGGGCGTTGCTTCTTATCATCTGCGCGGGCACGGCAATCGTCATAGCAGCAAGCGCGTATTGGCTGCGCGACCTGCCTTCGATCGACAATCTCGAAGAATACGGATATTCGCAAACCACAACCGTCTACGCAAGTGACAATAAGACGGTTCTCGCAGAATTCTATTTGCAGGACCGCAAGCCGGTTAAGCTTGCCGAGATCAGCGCGAACGTCATTCAAGCGACGCTCGCGACCGAGGACGAGCGTTTCTACGACCATGGCGCCATCGACGTCATCGGCATCTGCCGCGCGGTCTGGAACAACGTTTCCGCGAAAATCACCGGCAACGACTCCGGTCTCCAAGGTGCATCGACCATCACGCAGCAGCTCGTGCGCAACACGGTGCTGAATGATGAGGCGACCGAGATAACCATCAAGCGCAAGCTGCGTGAAGCGGCTTTGGCCATGGATATTGAAGAGAAATACACCAAGGACGAGATTCTCAATCTGTACCTGAACACCATCAACTACGGCGACAACTGCTACGGCATCCAGGCGGCGGCGCAGCATTACTTCTCGAAGGATGCGAGCGAGCTCACCGTCCTGCAGGCGGCAACGCTGGCGGGCATTCCCCAGTCGCCGAACGCCTACACGCCCACAGTTGACCCCGACGCCTGCAAGGAGCGCCGCAACGTCGTTCTCGACCGCATGGCGGAATGCGGCTACATCACGCAGGAAGAATGCGACGAGCTGAAGAGCAAGAAGCTGAAGCTGAAGGTGGCGGAAGAGAAATCCTCCGACGGCATCTACAAGTACCCCTACTTCACCAGCTACGTACGCGACACGCTTCTCAATGAATACTCGACCGACGAGATTTTCCAGGGTGGCCTAAGCGTCTACACGACCCTCGACATCGATTGTCAGAAGGCAGCCGAAGAGGCCTGCGATTCCCAGCTTGAAGGGCTTGATGAATCGGTAGAGGCCGCACTCGTGTCCATCGACCCCGATACCGGCTACATTAAAGCGCTGGTCGGCGGCAGGGACTTCTATTCCGACCAGTACAACCTGGCGACCCAGGCGCAACGCCAGCCGGGTTCGGCCTTCAAGGCCTTCACGCTTGCGACCGCGATCAAGCAGGGCATCAGCCCGAGCACCTATATCGACTGCACGAGTCCCGCGATTTTCGGCTCGGGCAAGGACCTGAGCGGCTACAGCTCCGACAATGACGGCAGCTACGACAACTACACCTCGTCTTCAAGCACGAGCACCGATGTCTGGCGCGTCGAGAACTTCGGCGGCGCCGACTACGGCATCCGCACCATCCAGTCCGCTTTCGCGATCTCCTCGAACACCGGCTTCGCCCGCCTTATCCGCGAAGTGGGCGCTCAGAATGTCGTCAACACCGCCCAGGCCATGGGAATCACCTCGGAGCTTGAAGCGGTCGATTCGCTGACCCTTGGCACCTCGGGCGTGACCGTCCTTGAAATGGCGGACGCCTACGCGACCTTCGCAACCGGCGGCGTCCACCGCGAGGCCACCGCCATCACGCGCATCACCGACCGCGATGGAAACACCATCTACGAATGGCAGGACGAGCCCACGCAAGCGCTCGACAAGAAGGTCGCCTGCGCAGCTATCAAGGTCATGAAGACGGTTCTGACGGGAGGCACGGCCACCGCGGCCCAGCTTGGCACCGGCCAAGAGGCGGCAGGCAAGACCGGCACTTCCGAAAACTATCGCGACCATTGGCTTGTCGCCTACACACCGCAGCTAAGCACCGCGGTTTGGATTGGCTCACGTACGGAACAGGAGCTTCCCGGCCTCGACTGCTGCTACATTTGGCGCACGTATATGACCGCCGCGCTTAACGGTAGCGACATCGAGCAATTCCCGACCGCTGCCGACCCCGAGTACAACAACTCGTTCAACACGACGCAGAACAACACGCTGGGCACCGTTCTCGAGCAGCAGGAAAAGGGGTCGAAGTCCAAGAAGAAAAAGAGCTCGCAATCCGATTCAGACAGCGATGAGGAAGCCGAGGATGAAGATTACGACGAAGAGGACTACGATGAAGAGGATGACGTCGAGATCGATCCCGACGAGGATTACAGCGGCTAGCCTGCCCGCGAAACGAGACTCGAACAGTCTGCCGGCGGAATAGCCGGAACAAGCACCAAGGGCCATGCGGAAATGCTCCGCGTGGCCATTTTCTTTGCCGCATGCGTGCTGCGCTAAGCGCATGTGCGCCACGCGGAACAGCGAAATAGCATGTGCGCCACGTTGGACAGAATAGCGGAATAGCGACACCGACTTAGACAAGCTCCGCAATGGTTCGTCTCTGGGCTGCGCTCAGATGCGTATACGCACTTCGGAATGGATAGGCAAAGTCTCTCGAAATCGTCCGGCACTTAAGCTCCCAATCAGCCCGCCCGGAACCAACCGAGCCCCAGACAAAAAGAAACGCGCGGGGCATTTCAGCCTCGCGCGTTTGTGCTTTTGTCTGCGGGAATTGCACCGCTTGCCTGCGGTTGACGCTTGCCTGCGGTTGATGCTCGCCTGCGGTTGATGCTCGCCTCCGGTCGCTGCATGCCTGCAGCACCGCGGTCACCGCCCGCTCGCGATTCCCCTTCCTACTTCGAAATTACGCCGCGGAAGAAGAGCTTTCCGCCTACGCCGCTGAAGACTGCGACGCGGCAGCAGCCGAAGAGGACGACACCAGCGCGCCATTCAGCTCGGTCACCTTCTTGTCGGCATTCTGCAGATGCTCAATACCGCTTTCGTAGCTCTCCTGCGCCTCTGCGATCTGGCTATTCAGCGCATCGGAATCGGCGCCTTCATCATCAGCCTTCTGGTAGACCTCGACGTAGGTCTCGAGGGCTTCCTTCAGGTCATCGCAGCCCGCGCTGTATTCCTGGTGGATGTCCTTCAGGGCATCGGGCGCGGAAAGCGCCTTGAAATCCTCGACATCCTGATACACCTTCGAGGCCGCCTGCTGCATCGAGACGATATCGCTATTCGCCACCGCCTCAGTGAAGGGCTCGAGGTCCTCGTCAAGCTGCATCGCGATATTGTTCGCCTGGGACATGTACGACCGGTTGTCGGCCGCCGCATCCGTCTGCTCTTCCTGCAAGCCACAGCCAGACAGAAGGGAGAAGAAGGTGAGCACAAGCGCTATCGCAAGGAGCACCGGAATTATTCGTTTCAGTTGCATCGTCAGTTCGTTCCTTCCCTATCACATGACATGCACGCAGGAGCAAAGCTCGGCAGTTCGGTATATATCAATCAAGCGATGCCGCTTCAAAGCTTCAAGCGTCAATCACCGTCAATATCCGTAATCGTTGCCCCCGTAGTCGCCGTCATACGAACCGTCATCTGAATAATCGTCACCCGAATAGTCAATCAGCTCGCCGGTATAGTCGTCGTAACCGTCTCCATCGTCATCGGTATACGAGCTCGAATCATCGCCGTCGGAATCGTCGGTGAGTCCGTCCAAAGCGCTGTTTGAACCACCATAGGTGAACTCGTAGGTGTACGAGCTGTTCTCGTTATCCACCGCGTTGTAGCCCGTTGAACTGATGGCCAACGCGTTGTCGTCGATAGGCGTGAAGGGCGGATCGTCCTTCTCGGGGAACGTCGTTACTTCGGTGTCGGCAAGCGCCTGGTCCATGAACAAGGGGAACACGCTGCTCGCGGTCTCCGCACCGGTCGACTGCTCATCACGATTGCCCAACCAAATTGCCACCGAATACTCCTGCGTGAAGCCACAGAACCAGCTGTCGCGGTAGTTTTCGGACGTGCCCGTCTTGCCTGCCGCTTCCCGGCCATTCGCGAGAATGGCATCGGGCGCGGTGCCGCTCGAGGAAAGAACCCCCTCCATGACCTCGGTCGCCTTCGCCGCGACCTCTTCGGTCAGGACGCGCTCGCCTTCCGTATCAGCCTGATAGATGGTCTTGCCCGACGAGTTGACGATCTCCTCGATGCAAGACGATTCCCGATGAATGCCACCGGATGCGATGGTCGAATAGGCTTCAGCCATCTCGAGCGTCGTCACCTGCTGCGAACCGAGCGTGATGGACGGAACCGCGGTCAGGTCGGAATCGATGCCCATGCGCTTCGCCACCTCAACCACCTTGGTCGGCGTGAGCCAGGTGCACAAGCGGGCGAAGCCGGTGTTCGATGACACGGCAAAGGCGTTCGCCACCGTCAAGGTGCCGTAGTCGGATTTCGAGTCATTGGAAAGCGTCCACCCATCAAGCGTGATGGTCGAAGGGCAGCCGACATAGGTGGAGAACGGATCCATGCCGTTCTCGATGCAGCCCACCAAGGTGAAGGCTTTGAAGGCCGATCCCGGCTGACGGCTTGCCTGCGTCGCGAGGTTGTACTGGTCGGACGAGAAGTCCTTGCCGCCGACAATCGCTTTCACGTAGCCCGTCGAGGGGTCGATGACCGTCATCGCGACCTCGAGGTAATCGGCCATCGAGGCCTCTTTGGTGTCCGCGGCCTGTTCGGCGTAATCCTGCAGCTTCGGATCGAGCGTCGAATACACGGTCAGGCCGCCCTTATAGACGGTTTCGTAATCGTACATTTCAAGCAGGGTATCGCGGATGTAGCTCGAGAAGTAGGGATACTTCAGAAGGCCGTTTGAAGTCTCCGTCTCCTTCACCTTGAGCTTCAGCTCCTCGGCGCAAGCCTCATCATATTCCTCCTGCGTGATGATGTCGTTCGCCAGCATGCGGCCAAGCACCTGGTTGCGACGATCCTTGCAGTTGTCCGGATGGTCGATGGGGTTGTTGTAGGTCGGCGACTGGGGAATGCCGATAAGCGTGGCGGCCTCGGCAAGGGTCAGCTCGTCGGCGTCCTTCGAGAAGTAACGCTGCGATGCCGCCTGAATGCCGTAAACACCCGAGCCGTAATTGATCGTGTTGAGATACATGAGCAGGATCTCGTCCTTCGAGTACTGCTCTTCCATCTTGATGGCAAGGTAGGCCTCACGCACCTTGCGCTTCAGGGTCGATTCGCTCGCTTCGGAAGCGAGAATCGTATTGCGCACGAGCTGCTGCGTGATGGTCGACGCGCCTTCGTGGCCGATGCCAAACAGATTGACGGCAACCGCGCGCAGGATGCCCTGCGGATCGATGCCGTTATGTTCGTAGAAGCGCTGGTCCTCCGTCGCGACCGTGCCCTTGATGACCCAATCGGAAATGTCGTCCATCTCAACCGGATCGCGGTCTTCCACGTAGAATTCCGCGAGAAGCGTCGTGCGGTCGCTTGCGTAAACTTCCGTCTTCTGCGAGAAATCGTATGCACTCGGATCGGTGTAGTCAGGCAGGTCCTCAAGCCAGGAATTCGCGAGAACGAATGCGCCCACGCCGCCAACAAAAAGCAACGTGGTAAATACCCCCAGCACATAGAGAAGGCCAAGCCACGGACGACGCCGCTGGCTTGAACGCCTTCTTTTCAAGATGCGGGAACTCAATCGACCCTCTTTCCTGCACGGGCTCTCACGCGCGCAGTCCGTTGTGGAATAAATTATTGTGAAACTGTATTCTAACGCGCCGCGCTACAAGCGCTTGTGCCTTCATGAATAAGCCCACAACAAATACCCTGCGA
The DNA here is from genome assembly GCA_963621885.1 of bacterium. GTDB lineage: Bacteria > Actinomycetota > Coriobacteriia > Coriobacteriales > Eggerthellaceae > UMGS1519. The sequence continues at coordinate 33,539 of CAVFFT010000036.1, read as the reverse complement.
TAATCCACCTGGGTGGTTTTGATTGGTCATAAGCGCCCTGCCCCGCGATGCACCTCGATTCCCGTGCCCGTGGCAGGGGTAAGCGACCGGAAAGCCACGCCCGAATAGACGTGCCCGTGACAGGAGCGGGACACCAAAAGCCGCGTCCGCAGCAGGGATGTGCGGCAACAAATAGACGCGCCCGAACGGTTCACGCTCGGGCGCCTATCGCGTTTGCTTATCGGGCCTCGTCTGCGGCAAGACGCTCTTTCGCCTGCGCAAGCTGCACGCGCACGGCCTCGCCGCCGGTGCCGCCAGGCGTGTTGCGCGCCTCGACGATGCTGCGCAGATCGAGCTGCTCCATGATGTCCGCCTCGAACAAATCGCTTTCGGCCTTGAAATCATCAAGCGAAAGGTCCTCGAGCTCGCAGCCCCGCTGTTCGCACAGATGGACGAGATGGCCGACGATCTCATGGGCGCGGCGGAACGGCAGGCCCTTCTTCGCCAGGTAATCGGCCACATCGGTCGCGGCAAGATAGCCCTTCTGCGCCTGGGCGATCATATTGTCCGCATTCACTCTCATCGTCGCGAGCATGCCGGAAGTGCACACGAGCGCGTCATGCAGGGTCTTGACGGCGTCGAAAACGCCTTCCTTGTCTTCCTGCAGATCCTTGTTGTAGGCAAGCGGCAGCGACTTCATCGTCACGAGCAGAGCAACCAGGTCGCCCACAACGCGACCCGTCTTTCCGCGCGTCAGCTCGGCGAAGTCGGGGTTCTTCTTCTGGGGCATGATCGAGCTGCCCGTGGAGAACGAATCCGACAGGGTAAGGAAACCGAATTCCGAAGACGACCACATGACGATCTCCTCGCAGAGGCGCGAAAGGTGCATCATCGCCACCGCGCACGCGTAATCGAGGTCGAGCAGGAAGTCGCGGTCGGACACCGCATCAAGCGAATTCTGCGAGATGGTGGCGAAGCCCAGCTCGTCGGCGACCATCTGGCGGTTGAGCGGATAGGTCGTTCCCGCCAGGGCGGCGCTGCCCAGCGGCAGGACGTCGGCGGATTCGCGCGCGGCAAGCACCCGGCGATAATCGCGGGAGAACATCCAGAAGTACGCGAGCATGTGATGGCTGAAAAGCACCGGCTGCGCGTGCTGAAGATGCGTATAGCCCGGCAGAATGGTGTCGAAGTTGTTCTCCGCAAGCGTGATGAGCACCTCGCGCATGCTGTTCAGGTCGACAAGCAGCTCGTCGCACAAATGCTTCGCATGCAGGCGCGAGTCGGTTGCAACCTGGTCGTTGCGGCTTCGACCGGTATGAAGGCGCGCGCCTGCCTCGCCAATATTCTGCGTGAGAACGCGCTCGATGGACATGTGGATGTCCTCGTCGTTAATGTCGAAGGTAAATTCGCTCGCATCGATCTGACGCTCGATATCGTCGAGGCCCGTGCAAATGGTCTGCGCGTCCTCTTCGGAAATGATGCCCTGGGCACCAAGCATCTTCGCATGCGCCTTCGAGCCGGCGATATCCTCTTTGTACATCGCCTTGTCCACCGGCAAAGAGGCGCCGTATTCCTGCGTGAAAGCACTCACGCCCTCTTCAAACCTACCCGACCAGAGCGCCATTGAAACTCCCTCTCTCATGTGAAGATGCCGCAGGACAGCTTTTCAAAGCGCCGTGCGGTCAACCTTTTCAAACAGCCGGAAAAGCCCGGCTGAACAGCCATAACGTCAGCTCTATGAAGCGGCCGGAGACTTCCCCAGCCAAATGACCTTGTTTCCAACCTCGCTATTGTAGCGAAGATGCGCCACATGCCCTCGAAGATGTGGCAAGGGGCACCCTTAATGGATGCCCCTTCATTCGCTTTCGATTCAGCGCGCCTCGCGGTCGAGCTCAGTCAATCGCGCCTTGTCAATCGCTTTCGATTGGCGAGAACCTCAAGGCTTGCTCTACTGCTCGATACCGTGCGTGCGCTGGTTGATTGCCCAGGTGGTCACCGGCAGCGAGTACAGGTCGATGAAGCCCTTGGCAGCAGTGCGGTCGAAGGTGTCGCCTTCGCCGTAGGTCGCGAGGCCCTCGTCGTAGAGGCTCCAGTCGCTCTTGCGGCCGACGACGGTGCAGTTGCCCTTGTAGAACTTCAGGCGAACCGTGCCGTTGACGCTCTGCTGCGTGTAGGCGCAGAAGGCGTCGAGAGCGTTCTTCAGCGGGCTGAACCACTGTCCGTTGTAGACCAGCTGAGCCCACTGCTGCTCGATGCCCGGCTTGAAGTGGAGCACTTCGAGCTCGAGGCACATGTCCTCAAGCGCCTCATGCGCCATGATGAGCGCCAGCGGTCCGGGGAGCTCGTAGCACTCGCGGCTCTTCACGCCCACGAGACGGTTCTCGATCATGTCGAGGCGGCCGAAGCCATGCTTGCCCGCGATCTCGTTCATCTTGTAGATGCACTCGAGGTAGCTCATCTTCTCGCCATCGATGGCGCACGGAAGGCCCTTCTCGAATTCGACCTCGACCTCCTGCGGCGTGTTGGGCGTGTCGTCGATGTCGGCGGTAATGGTCCAGATGTCAGCCGGCGGCTCGTTCCAGGGATTCTCCAGAACGCCGCACTCGATTGCGCGGCCCCACAGGTTGTCGTCGATGGAATAGGGCTTCTTCTTCGACTGTCCAATCGGCACACCGTGCTCATCAGCCCAGGCCATCTCGTCCTCACGCGTGTGGAGGTCCCACTCGCGAACGGGAGCGATGATCTTGAGCGACGGATCAAGCGTGTGAATGGCGGTCTCGAAACGCACCTGGTCGTTACCCTTGCCAGTGCAGCCGTGAGCGATGTACTTCGCACCCACCTCATGAGCGACCGTCACGAGATGCTTCGAAATGACAGGACGGGAAAGCGCCGAAAGAAGCGGGTACTTCTTCTCGTACTTCGCGTTCGCGGCGAGCGCGTAGCTCAGGTACTCGTCAGCGAACTCCTGACGCATATCGATGACGCGGCACTCGAGGCAGCCCATGTCGAGAGCCTTTTTCCGCGTGATCTCGAGGTCGTCGTGCTCCTGGCCCACTTCGCCAACAACCGCTACGACGTCGAGGTCTTTCTCATCCTGCAGCCAACGCAGGCACACCGACGTGTCAAGACCGCCGGAGTATGCAAGCACCACAATTTCCCGTGCCATCTTTCTTCCTTTCAGTCAAACCCTTACTTGGTTTATCCCTTATCGCAAGTGTATGTTCCATTCATAAATATGCAATATTCGTTTCGATTATGCACATATTACGCACAAATATGCATATTCATGCGCAATTCCCGGAGAATCTAGGGAATCATGGCGTTGAGCTCGCCCACCAGTTCGGAGGCGCGCTCGGCGGTCTTCACCGCAAGCATGATCGTGTTGTCGCCCGCGATCGTGCCAACAAGCCCCTCGATGCTCATATTGTCAATAAGCTCGCCCACCATCGACGCGCTTCCCGACCGCGTCTTTATCACGATCAGATTGCCCGCTTCCTCAACAGAGCGCACATGCTCGGTCATCAGGCGCTTCAAGGCCATGTCTTCCGGAAGCGCGTAGAAACCGTCCTCCGATTTCGCGAGGCCCATCTCGCCAATGTCCCGGGAAACCGTCGCCTGCGTGCAATCGAAGCCGTGCGCCAGAAGACGCTCGACCAGCTCCTTCTGCGTGCGAATCTTCTCCGATCGGACTAAGGCCCGGATGGCCCCCTTTCGGTCTTCGCGTTTCGCCATGCCTAATCCACCTTGTCTATGCTCGAAGACTCTGCTTAGTTGCTCGCACCCGCAGCACCGGCAACGAGACCCGGCAGCGCGGCGATCAGCGCGTCAACGTCTTCCTTCGTGCATACCAGCGGCGGCAGGAAGCGCAGCGTGTGCGGACCCGTGTAATTGAGAACGAAGCCGCAGGACAGCGCATCGATAACAAGCTTGGGCGCGTCAACATCCTCGCCCAGCTCGCAAGCGAGCATGAGGCCCATGCCGCGCACTTCCGCGACCTCGTCAAGCGACTCGAGCTTCGCACGGAAGTAGGCGCCAACCTCCTTGACGTTCTCCGCGATGTTCTCGTCCTGAAGCGTCTTGAGCGTCGCATCCGCCGCAGCGACCGCCAGATTGCTGCCGCCGAAGGTCGAGCCATGCAGGCCCGGTACAAACACCGCCGCGACCTCGTCGCGCGCCGCGCAAGCGCCCATCGGGAAACCGCCGGCGATGCCCTTCGCCATCGAGACGATGTCGGGCACCACGCCCAGCTGCTGGAAAGCGAACGGCGTGCCCGTGCGGAAGATGCCGCACTGCACCTCGTCGCAGATGAGCAGCGCGCCATTCTCATGTGCAAGCTCGCGCGCCGCCTGAAGGTATTCCGCCGTGAGCGGATACACGCCGCATTCGCCCTGCACCGGCTCCACCATCACCGCGGCGATTCCATTCGGATGCTGCGCGAAAGCCTCTTTCAGGGAGTCGATATCATTCGGCTTCGCGGAAAGGAAGTTCTGCGGAAGCGGCTCGAATGCGGCCTGCTTCACCGGCTGCCGCGTCGCTGCAAGCGTCGCCAGCGTACGGCCGTGGAAGCTGCGCTCCATGCAGATGATTCCCTGGCCGCCATGGCCCTTTTCCTTGCTGTAGAGGCGCGCGAGCTTGATGGCGCATTCGTTCGCCTCGGCGCCGGAGTTCGCGAAGAAGGTCTTCCACAGTTCGGGCGCATCCGCATCGCCATTGTTCAGCAGCGCAGAAAGCTGCTGCGCCACTTCGCCACGATGCTCGATCTGATAGTAGTTGCTCACATGCATGAGCTTTGCCGCCTGTTCCTGCACCGCGGCGACAATCGCCGGGTGGCAGTGGCCGAGGCAGCACACGCCAATGCCCGACAGGAAATCGAGGTAGTCGTTTCCCGCGTCGTCCCGCAGATGCATTCCCGCACCGGAAACGAATTCCACCGGTTTGCGGCCGAACGTATGCATCACGTATGTATCGTCAAGCGTCTTTGCCGTTTCGTATGACATCTCGGCTCCTCCTTGTGATGAGTCTCGTGTGTTGATGAATCTCGTGGGTTCCGCGCCGCTAATCGCGCTCGTCGAGGTTTTCGACCAGCTTGCTCGCCACCGGCCCCAGCGGGTGGTTCTCGTAGTCGTAGGCCTCACGCGTACGGTGAATGACCGTGCCGATGCCCGCGTCAGTCAGAAGCTCGAGGATGATGGCGTGATGCGTCGTGCCATTGATGACATGGGTGCGCGACACGCCCTTCTCAAGAGAGGTGATGCAGGCCTGAAGCTTCGGAATCATGCCCTTCGACATCGCGCCCGAGGCCACCATGTCCTTCGCCTCGTCGAGCGTCATGTTCGAAATGAGCGTCGCCTTGTCGCTAAAGTCCTCGTAGATGCCGTCGACATCGGTGAGGAACACGCACTTCTGGGCGCCGATTGCCGCAGCAATCTCGCCTGCCACCGCGTCGGCGTTCACGTTGAAGAAGCCGCCGTCATCGCCCATGGCCACGCTCGCGATAACGGGAATGTAGCCATCCTGAATGAGAGCGTCGATATAGTCGCTCGACACGCCCGTCACCTTGCCCACGCGTCCCAAACGGGGATCGGCCTGGGTGGCGATGACGGTGCCCGCATCGCTGCCGGAAACGCCCACGGCGAAATTGCCGTGCATGTTCATGGCGGTCACCAGCTCCTGGTTGACCTGGCCCACCAGCACCATGCGCACGATGTCCATCGCGGCTTCGCTCGTGACGCGCAGGCCGTCGACGAATTCGACGGGAAGGCCGAAACGCTCCATCACCTCGCTGATCGCCGCGCCGCCGCCATGCACGATGACGGGATTCACGCCCATGAGCTTGAGCAGCACGATATCGCTCATCACGTCAGAGCGCAGCTTCTCGTCGACCATCGCCGAGCCACCGTACTTGATGACGACCGTCTTGCCGGCAATCGCCTTGACCCACGGCAGGGCCTCCGCGATGAAGTGTGCCGCCTGATTCTCCGCGAATATCTCGGCGCGGCTCCGCTGTTCATATTTCATGACCGATAATCTCCGTTGATCGAAATGTACTCATGGGTAAGGTCGCAGGTCCACATCGTCGTTTCCGCATCGCCTGCGTGAAGGTCGCAATCGATGACGATTTCAGGATCCTCAAAGCGCTTCAGAGCCTCATCCTCGTCAAAGCCCACGGCAAGGCCGCCGCGGCAGACCGAAAGGCCCATGAAGTCGATATCGACATCCTCCTGCGCGAAATGCGCGCCCGAACGTCCGAGCGCCGCCGCCACGCGACCCCAGTTCGCGTCATGGCCGGCAATGCAGGTTTTCACCAGCGGCGAGTTCGCCACCGTGCGCGCCGCCGCATCCGCATCAGCCGCGTTCGCCGCACCACGCACGTTCACCGTCACGAGCTTTGTCGCGCCTTCGCCATCCGCGGCCATCTGGCGCGCAAGCGTGCAGCACACCGTCTGAAGCGCCTGTTCGAATTCCGCGAATGCCGCGCTGTCCGGCGCAATATGCGCGCCCGGCGCCGCCTTGCCACTCGCAAGAAGAATGCAGGTGTCGTTCGTCGAGGTGTCACCGTCGACCGTGATTTTGTTGAAGCTCATGTTCGCCGCCGCGAGAAGGGCCGCATGCGCATCGCGCGGCGCCAAGGGGGCATCGGTCGTGATGACCGCGATCATCGTCGCCATGTTCGGCATGATCATGCCCGAACCCTTCGACATGCCGCCCACCGTGAAGACCGTTCCCTCGAAGCCTTCCGCCGTGCTCTCGTAGCGAACCGCGCATTCCTTCGAATGGGTATCGGTCGTCATAATCGCCCGGGCCGCGTCCGCGCCGCCTTCGCGGCTTGCCTTCGCACGAAGCTCGGGCAGAGCGTCGAAGCGATCCATCGGAAGGAAGGTTCCGATAACGCCCGTCGAGGCGATGAGCACGTCCTCAGCCGCGCATCCCACCGCCTCGGCCGCACGAGCGGCCATTTCCTGCGCATCCGCGAGTCCGCGCGCGCCCGTCGCCGCGTTCGCGACGCCCGAGTTTATGACAACCGCGCAAGCGCTACCCGCGCCTTCCTGTCCGAGCTGCTTGCGGCAGAACTGGACCGGCGCCGCGCAGAAGACGTTCTGCGTGAACACGCCCGCCGCGCTGCACGGCTCGTCCGCCTCAACGAGGGCGAGGTCCAAGCGCTCCGGATTCTTCCGGAATCCCGCATGAATGCCGCCCGCGCGAAAACCCGCGGCGCTCGTCACGCCACCGCCCGGGATTATTTCGTATTTCGCGTCCTGCATAACCATTCGTCTTTCTCCTGAAAACTATGCTTTCAGCCTTTAAGCCTTATCGTCTCCCCCGTATCGTGCCTACACCGGCAGCGCGACCAGGGGAAGACCGAGGGTTTCCTCGAAGCCGCACACGATGTTCGCGCACTGGATTGCCTGACCCGCCGCACCCTTGCAGAGGTTGTCGATAGCCCCCATGCAGATGATCGCCTTGCCATCCGCGGCAAGCGTCGCCGACACCTGCGCGCGCACCGTTCCCGCCACACTCGCCGTCTTGGGCGATGCGCCTGCCGGGAGCACCTCCACCAGCGGACTGCCCGCGTAGAACTCCTCGTAGAGCGACTGAAGCGCCTCGGGCGCGATCGACATGTGCTCGGGGAGCGCGAAGGTGACCGTGGAGAGAATGCCGCGGCGAAGCGGTGCCAAATGAGGCGTGAAAATGAGTCGACCCTCGCCGGAAAGGCCGAGAATCTGCTCGATTTCGGGCGTATGGCGATGCGTCGCGATTCCGTAGGCTTCGACATTCTCGTCCGCAGAGCAGAAATGGGTGCGCTCCGTCGCCTTTTTGCCTGCGCCCGTTACGCCGCTGATAGCGTCGACAATCACGAGACCGCCCGCGAGGCCGGCACTCACCGCCGGATACGCGGCGAGCGAGCTTGCCGTGGGGTAGCAGCCTGCGCAGGCAACAAGCACTTCCTTGCCCGCCGCGAAACGCTCCGCCGCGCTGGCAAGGCCGTCGTGGAAAATCTCAGGCAGGCCGAAAGCGGCATCCGCCAAAAGCGCCGGCGACGTGTGCGGCGTGCCATACCATTTCTCGTAGACCGCCGGATCCTTCAGACGATAGTCGGCGGAAAGGTCGATGACGCTAATGCCCTCCTCCATGAAACGCGGCGCGTATTTCAGGGCAACCGTATGCGGCACCGCGAGAAAAACGAGATCGCAGTCAAACAGGGACGCGTCGTCATGCGCGACAAAAGAAGGAAGGCCGAGTCCGCTAAACGCGGGGAAAACCTCGCCCGCAGCCTTGCCCGCATCGGCATCCGAGGTCAGGGCAATCAATTCAAATGCGGGATGTGTCGTCAGAATTCGAACAAGCTCGGCTCCGGCGAAACCCGCCGCCCCCATTACGCCTACCTTGTATGCCATCACGCGCTCCTCTCACAGGCTTTCTTGATGGCAACTAAGTCTAATACTTATGCATTAATAAGCAATATTTTGGCTGGTTTATTGATATGTTCTCATAATGTCTGCATATTATGCAGTTTGAGTGACCAAAGGCCGCATATTTCGCGCCGCCCGGCGCGCTTGCCGGCAGCCCTTAGGCTTCTGCGTCGCCTTCGCCTGCCGCGCCAGTCTCCGGCACCGCGCTCGCTTCGCGCGCCTCACTCGCAGAAGTCTTCACGCCCGTCGGCTCATTCACGGTATGGCGGTAGGTCGGCACCGCGTGACCGATAGCCTCGATCGCTTCGTCATCGGTACCCGAAATCGCCTTGCTCAGCTCATCAAGCTTGCTGGTCATTTCCTCGTAGCAGACTTCCTCGCCCACCGAAATCATGATGCGCGAATCGCGCGTGGGAAGCGTCGTCTCCTGCGCCATGAGCAGCTCTTCGTACATCTTCTCGCCCGGACGCAATCCGGTGAACACGATCTTGATATCCTCATCCGGCTCATGTCCCGACAGCTGAATAAGGTTGCGCGCGAGGTCGAGAATCTTCACAGGCTCGCCCATATTCAGAATGAAAATCTCGCCGCCACCAGCCATGATGGACGCCTGGATCACGAGGCGCGCGGCCTCGGGAATCGTCATGAAATAGCGCTCGATATTGGGGTCGGTCACCGTGACCGGGCCGCCCGAGGCAATCTGTTTCTGGAAAATGGGAATGACCGAACCGTGCGAACCGAGCACGTTGCCAAAACGGACAGCGGAAAAGACCGTCTTCGATTCCCGCGCATAATACTGGATGATCATCTCGCCGATGCGCTTGGTCGCGCCCATGACGCTCGTGGGGTTGACTGCCTTGTCGGTCGAGATGAAGGTGAAACGGCTCACGCCCACCCGGTCGGCGGCGCGCACCGTGTACAGCGTTCCCAGCACGTTGTTGTGCAGGGCCTCGCGCGGGCACACCTCCATCAGGGGGACATGCTTGTGCGCGGCGGCATGGTAAACCACCGCGGGATGGTACTTGTCGAAGATGTCGCTAATGCGCGCCTCGTCGCAGACGCTGCCGATCTCGATAATGATCTCGATATCGTCGTACTGCTCCCTCAGCTCGTTCGCCAGCAGGAAGGCGTCGTTCTCGTAGATGTCGAAAATCACGAGGCGTTTCGGCGCGACCGCGCATATCTGGCGGCACAGTTCGGAGCCGATGGAGCCGCCACCGCCCGTGACCAGCACGGTCTTTCCTGCGACATGTCCCGACACGGCGCGCGTGTTCAAGAGGATCTCGTCGCGTCCCAGCAGGTCGGCAAGGTCGACGTCGCGCAGTCCAATGTCATCGAGCTCATCGACACGCAGCTCGCGCACATTGGGAAGCGTCTTCAGCTTGCAATCGGTCTTCATGCAGATGGCGTAGATGCGCTTGCGCTCTTCCACCGTCGCCGACGGAATCGCGACGACAATCTGCTCGATGCCATAGCGCTCAACCAGGCGCACAATGTCATCGCTGCCGCCTTCGACCTTCACGCCATGAATGCGCATCTTGCGCTTCTTCGGGTCGTCGTCGGTCGCGACAATGGGAATGCCCGGCATAAGCGGGTCGTGCTTCGTCATGCGCTGAATCGTCAGCGAACCGGTTTCGCCCGCGCCCACGATAAGCGAGCGGGGACGCTTCTCATGGCGCTGCGCGACGCCCGCGCGAGGACGGCGGGAAACGCGAAACGCCAGGCGGGAGCCGCCGACAAAGAAGATAAGCAGGATGCACGCGCCAACGAACACGCGAATGGGCAGGCGAACGTCGATTATCCAAAGGAATGCGGCGCCTGTCAGCGTCGAGAGAATGACCGAAAGCGCGATCTGGAAGGCCTCGCCGATGGAGGCATATTCCCACAGATGGTTGTAGAGGTGGAACGCGCCGAGAATGACAACGTTGACAAGGGCGAGAATGCCGAGCGTGAAGAAGATCTCGTTGTCGACAAACACCTCGCCATACACGTTGGTCAGCCACGATGCCGCCCAATACGCGACATAGGTGCTCACCACATCGAGCAAAAGAAGAATAGCTGTTCTCTGTGTGATACGAATGGCCGTGCCTTCCGCCGTGCGTTACAATCTGCCCCCGAAAAACTGATGATACCGCTACGAAGGGTACTACATGGAAAAGACACCTGAGACTCAGTCATGCCGGGAGCAAAACATCCAAGCGATTGTGGATTATCTCGCTTCGGGAGCCGACGCGCGTTCCACGAGCGTCGGAATCGAGCTTGAGCACCAAATCCTGAGCGCGAACGGCGGCAAGCGCATTCCCTATTCCGGCGAAAACGGCATCGAGAGCCTGCTTGAAAAGCTTTCCGCGCAATGGGACGAGAAGGTCTTCGAGAACGACCATCTCATCGGCCTTTCCCGCGTGGCAGACGGCATCCAGGAGACGGTCACCCTTGAGCCGGGCGGCCAGGTCGAGCTCTCGTGCGGACCTTTCAGCGACACCTCGGTGGCGCTCGAGTTCCTCGACGAGTTTGAAGACGAGCTGAAAGACGCCCTCAAGGGCACCGATCAGATGGCCGTGCTCATGGGCTACCCGCCCGTCGATGCCGCAGCCGACATCGAGCTTGCTCCGAAGAAGCGCTACGAGATCATGGACAAGCATTTCACCGAAATCGGCGGATACGGCACCTGCATGATGCGCGGTTCGGCCGCGACGCAGGTGAGCATCGACTACGCCGATGAGGCCGACATGGCACGCAAGCTCCGCCTTGCCACCGCCGCTTCCCCGATCATCGCCATGATGTGCGACAACACCGTCATGTTCGAAGGAGAGCTGCGCGAGCATTACCTCGTTCGCACCGAAATCTGGAATGGCACCGACCAGGCGCGCTGCGGTGTCGTCCCCGGCGTCATGGAGGACGGTTTCACGTTCGCGAAGTACGCGGAATGGATTCTCGACACTCCCGCTGTCGTGGCGATGGATGCCGACGGCAACCAGACGGCCGACGAGCGCACCTTCGGCGAGATTTTCGCGGACACCCCGATGACGGAAGCCGACGTGAAGCACGCGCTTTCGATGGTGTTCCCCGATGTGCGCCTGAACAAGTACATCGAGCTGCGCTCCGCGGACGCGCTGCCCACCAAGTACGCAGCCGCTCTCGCCACGCTGGTCAAGGGCTGCTTCTACACGAAGGAGGCGCTCGACGAGCTCGAAAACCTGCTTGGCAAGGTGAAGGCGCGCGATATCCCCCTCGCAAAGCTTTCCCTGATGAACGAGGGCTACGAGGCGCAGGTCTACGGCAAGAAGGCCTGGCAGCTCGCCGAGAAGATGAACGTCATCGCAAAGACGCATCTCACCCGCGAGGAGCGCGAGATTCTCGAGCCCCTCACGACCTATGCGTTCACGCATGTCACACTCGCAGAAATGACCGTTTTCGAATAATCAGCAATAATCAGCAGGAGGTTTTCCATGAGCAACAGCGGCAAGAAGGTTAGCGTCCATTACACGGGCACGCTCGACGACGGCACGAAGTTCGATTCTTCCTATGACAGGAATGTGCCCCTCGAGTTCGTGTGCATGGCCGGCCAGATGATTCCGGGTTTTGACGCTGCCGTCAACGAGATGGAAGTGGGAGAAACCCGCACCGTGCATATCCCCTGCGCCGAGGCGTATGGCGAATACAACGCGGAAATGGTGCAGTCGGTGCCCGTCTCGCAGATTCCCAACGCCGAGCAGCTTCCCGTTGGCGGAACCGTCATTCTGCAGACCGCCGATGGCCACCCCTTCCAGGCGAAGGTCGTCTCCATGGACGACAAGCTGGTCACCTTTGACCTCAACCATGAGATGGCGGGCAAGGACCTCAACTTCGAGATCACGCTGCTGACCGTCGAGTAGACAACGCCACGAAAAGCGGCCACGAGGTCGCGCCCGTTAATGCAACAGGGAGCCCGCGGGCTCCCTGTTCTGTTTCTGCTCGAAGCGGCTGGTGAACGCATGCCGGCTTTTGGGTGCGGCGCGGATCATGCTGGGCGCGGGTCATGCTGGGCGCGGGCCGGCTGTTTAGCGCTCGGAATCACGCGCCTATCCTCCGGGCACGAGGCAAGCATGGACAGCTCCGCCCCGTTCACATTCTCTATTCGCTGCGCAGCGCCTCCACCGGGTCGGCATGGGCGGCCTTCTGCGAAGGAATGAGACCCGCGATAAAGGTAAGCAGCACGCTGATGCCAATAAGGCCAAGCGCCGCGTCCCACGGAAGCTGCATCGCGTTGGGCACTTGCTGCGTATCCCAAATGATCTGGTTCACCGGAATGGACGCGAGAAGCACCGCCGCGATAGCGAGCACGCCCGCGATAAAGCCCTCGATGATGGTCTCCGCGTTGAAGACGCTCGCGATATTGCCACGGCTCGCACCCATGGCACGCAGCACGCCAATCTCCTTCTTGCGCTCCAGCACCGAGATGTAGGTGACGATGGCGATCATGATCGAGGAGACCACAAGCGAGATCGAAACGAAGGCGATAAGCACCAGTGAAATCGTGTCGGCGATATCGGTAACGGAGCTCATCAGCGCACCCGCGATATCGGAATACTGGATGCTCTCGGAATCGTCGCCATCAGCAGAAACCTTCTCGTTGTAGCCATCGATGATCGAAAGCACCTGCTCCTTGGCAGGGAAATCCTTCGAGTAGATGGAAATGGATTCCGGGTTGTCCGCGCTTGCGTAGCCGAGCTTCGAGAGGTTTCCATCGTAGGTGAGCTCGTCGGCGTTCATGTAATTGGTCAGCAGGCTTGTGAGGTCCTCCTGCGTCATGTTGAACTGGATGGCGTTCGCGAAAGCGTCCGCATCAACCGAGAAGCCGTCTTGCAGCGCCGAGGAGATGCTCTTCATCTGCGACGACAGCTGTCCCGATATCGCCTCGCCCAGTCGTGTGCTCAGGGACTTCGTCTCTTCTGCCATCTGCATCGCCAGTTGCGTCGCCATCGCCTGCGCGGCCTGCGTCATGATGGCCTGCATCTGCTGCGAAAGATACGGCGCAAACTGGTTCACCATGTAGTTGCTCACGGCTTTCGATATCTGCTGCTGCAGGGTTCCCGAAACCATGCCCGTCATGCTCGCAAGCGCCTGCGCCGCTTCGGAATTCTTCTCGGGATTCTCCTGAATATCGGTGACATAGCTCGAGAACGAGGCTTCCGCATCGTAGTCTTCGCCCGTCATCATCTTCGCCAGATCCTCGGGATGTTCGTCGGCAAGCCAGGCGATATACCCCGCGGCAATCGTGTTCGCGTCGCTTTCGAGCTGCTGCTGTTCCTCTTCGGTCAGACTATCCGCCAGCGCGTCATCGCCCAAGCTGAATTGCGGCGCGCCCTGCATGATCTTCTTCATCGTGTCTTCGTCGAAAGCCGATGAAAGGGCGGAGGCGTCCATGCTTCCCGCAGCGGAGCTTGTCGCGTCATCGCCGCCGCTCAGGTCGGAGAGATCAAGATCCATGTCGCCCATGCTCTCGAAGGCGCTCGTATCGAAGCTGAACGCCTTGCTCAAAGCGTCCTCGTCTACCGAGAAGATCTCGCTGAAATCGAAGTCGCTTCCTTCTTCGTCGTCCTGCAGCTCCTCAAAGGTCTTGCCGGTGAAGACATCGGTATCGCGGTCCTCACGCTGCTCTTTCACAATCTCGGAATCGGCCGCGGTTTCCATCAGATACTCGGTCAGCTCCGGCGTATAGCCGACTCCCTCCGTCATCAGGGTCGATGTCGCATCCTCGCGGGGCTTCACCACACCCACGATCTTCAGGTCGACACCTTCGGCGATCTTCTCCTTCATGTAGCTCTTGTCATTCGACATGTCGGTCCAGGTGTCCTGGTCGTCGTTATGCTGATACAAATCGACCGAGGGAACCACCTTGAAGGTCATATTGAGCGCGTCATCGTAACTGAAGTCGACGTGGTCATCAGGCACGGTGACCTCTTCGCCGTTGAGGGCCTGCTTGGTCATGTCCTCCATCTTGTCGGTATCGAGCACACCCAGGCTGTAGAGCGTGTAGTCGGAAATCTTGCCCGATTTCGAAAGGACCAGCACGCCTTCGTCGTAGCTTTCAGGCCAGCGGCCTTCCACCACTTCCATCTGCGATTCGATAAGGCCCTGGTCTTCGAGCATCTGCTGGAAGGACTCCATGCCGCTGCCCGAGCTCAAAAGCGAACTCGAGTTCAATCCATTGCTGAACACGTTTGACATATATGAAGGATTCAGCTGCACCACACCATCGGAGGTATCCGCCTTGTAGACAAGCGGCGTGATGCCATAGTCGTACTCGATATCGTTCACGTAATCCCAGATGCCGTCGCCGCCGTTATCGAGGAACTCCTTGAACGATTTGAGGTCGTTGTTCTTCACCTTCGCGAACATGTCGGTCATGATCGACGACTGAGGAATGAGGCTCTCGTCAGAAGAGACATCCTCGTCGGTTTCGACATAGCCGGCCATGCCCGTCAGAAGATTCGTGAGGTCGAAGCTCGATTTCGTGATGGTGAGCGGATAGGCCGTCAGGGCTTCCTCCTCGACGTCGGCGATATAGGCGTTCACGCCGTTCGAAAGCGCGAGAATGGCCGCGATGCCGATGATGCCGATTGAGCCCGCAAAGGCCGTAAGGAAGGTACGGCCCTTCTTCGTCATCAGATTGTTGAAGGAAAGGGAAAGCGCCGTGAGGAAGCTCATGGACGCCTTCTTCGTCTTCTGTCGATGCTCGCGCGCGGCGAAGCCGGACCCTTCCCCAGCCGCATGGGCACCGAAGGCCGAGCCTGAGGCAGCACCCGCGGCATGGGCACCAGAAGCTGCGCCGGCGGCATGAGCTCCAGCGCCAGCACTCGCAGCCTGCGCGGCCTCAGCAGCAGAGGCGCTTGCCGCATGCGCGCCAGCCACACCCGCAGCTGCCGCGGCCGTCCGGGCCGCCGCGAAACCCGGGCGTGCGCCCGCACCCGCCGCACCAGTCATAGAAGCGGCGCGCAGCTCTTCCGGCGTAATCGGCCGCGAATCGCCCACCACTTTGCCATCGCTGAAATCGATGATGCGGGTGGCGTATTGATGTGCCAAATCGGGGTTGTGCGTCACCATAATGACCAAACGGTCACGCGCGACCTCGGACAGCAGATCCATGACCTGAATGCCGGTTTCGACATCAAGAGCGCCGGTCGGCTCGTCGGCCAGCAGGATGTCGGGGTCGTTCACGAGCGCACGCGCGATGGCGACACGCTGCATCTGGCCGCCCGACAACTGGTTCGGCCGCTTGTTCACATGGTCGGCCAAACCCACCTTTTCGAGCATGGCCTTGGCGCGACGCGTCCGCTCCGAACGCCCCACATTCGCCAAGGTGAGCGCCAACTCGACATTGGCCAGCACCGTCTGATGCGGAATGAGGTTGTAGCTTTGGAAAATGAAGCCAATGCGATGGTTGCGGTAGGTGTCCCAGTCCGACGCCTTGTAATCCTTTGTCGATACCCCGTTGATGACGATGTCGCCGGAATCGGCGCGGTCAAGACCGCCCAGCACGTTCAGCAGGGTCGTCTTGCCTGAACCGGATGGCCCCAGCACCGCCACGAACTCGTTGTCGCGGAACGAGATGTTCACTCCATCAAGTGCCTTGTTGACGAAGTAGCCTGTCTTGTACGATTTCCGCAGGTCTTTAATCTCGATCATGAACGGCTCCATCCCCGGGGGTCATAACGCGATATTCAATCAACTATACCCGATTGTCCTAATAAGGGTGGAAAAGGCCATATGGCGCACATCCTTATGAAGTACAAGCACGGGCGGAACACGCCTTGCCGCTCCACTAGATATATGAAACGGGCGCGCTGCCCTCATCGGCAACACGCCCGTCTCTCATGCGTTTGATCACGCCTGCTTCATTCGTCCAAGGTCACGCGACCCCAGCGTTATCACGCGCGGTCGCGCACTCGCAACGCACGCGGTCATGCACTCGCGCGTACCGACACGCGCCGCCAACACAGCCACGCGCGCCCTGCTTCACGCAATTAGCCGCGAACCTGCGCGCCCGTCGCGCCGCAAACCTTCTTCACGAGCTTGCTGTGCGCCTTGTCGGCCTCTTCGCTCGTCAGTGTGCGGTCGGCCGCGCGGTATTCGAGCGTGTAGGCCATCGACTTCTTGCCCGCACCCAGACGATCGGCATCGCGATACACATCGAAAAGCGCCACCGTATGCAGCAGCTTGCCGCCCGCGCTCTTCATGCACTGCATGAGCTTCTCGTTGGTCACATCCTCGTCAACGACAAAGGCAACGTCCATCGTTACCGGCGGATACTCGGGAACATCCACGAAGTCGCGTGCCGGGCGCGCCGCCTTCTCCAACGCCTCCACATCGAGCTCGAAGGCCACAACCGCGCCTTCAACCTCGTAAGCACGCGTCGCGAGCGGGTGAATCTCGCCCACCCAGCCAATCACCGCGCCGCCCGAATGGAGCTCGGCCGCACGACCCGGCTGCAGCCAGGGCGCATCCTCGGCGGAAAGCGCCTTGAAGCGCACCTTGGTAAGAGCGAGCTCGCGCACGATGGCCTCGAGCACGCCCTTGCCGTCGAAGAAGTCGAAAGGCACCGGATTGGTGTTCCACGACTGCGGAGCCATCTGGCCCACCAGCACGCCCGCAAGGCGGTCATGCTCGCGCGGAAGCGCCTTGCCCGCGCTGCCCAGGAACACATTGCCGAACTCGTAGAGCTGAATGTTCTGCACGCCATGGCTCTGGTTATGCGCAACCGAACGCAGCAGGCCGGGGATGATGCTCTGGCGCATCACGGACTGGTCGGCGTTCATCGGGTTGATGAGCTCAACCGCCTCGCCGAGGTCCTCCCTGCCGTCCATCCGCAGGTCTTCGAGCTCATGCGGGTCGGCGAAGGAATAGGTCTGCGTCTCGTTCAAGCCGCAGGCGGAAAGCGTGCGATGCAGACGCGCGACGATATGCTCGCGCTCCGACACGCGGGCGATGCGCTCGCGGCCACCCGGCAGCGTCGGCGCCACCTTGTGCATGCCGTACAGGCGCAGCACCTCTTCATAGAGGTCGATCTCGCGCTCGAGGTCGGGACGGAAGGTGGGAGCGAGCACCTTGAAGGTCTTGTTCGGTGCCGTCTTCACGTCGCAGCCCAGACGGACGAGAATGTCCACCACTTCGGACGGCGCGACATCGGCGCCGATCATCGCGTTGAAGCGCGGCAGGCGGAAATCGAGCTCCGCCGGCTCGGACTGCGCCGGCCACACGTCCACGAGGCCCTTGCACACCGTGCCGCCCGCAAGCTCCGCGATAAGCGCGGCCGCAAAATCGGCGTTGCGCTCAATGCGGCGGTCGTCGACCTTGCGCTCGTAGCGCATCGAGCTCTCGGAGAACAGGCCGAGGTTGCGGCTCGTGCGGCTCGTGCGTCCCGAGCTGAAAGTGGCCGTCTCAAGCAGAACCGTCGTGGTGTCGTCGGTCACTTCGGAATCGAGGCCGCCCATCACGCCAGCAAGCGCGACCTCGCGCTCGGGCGTCGCGATGACCGTCATATCGGAGGTCAGCTCGCGCTCCACATTGTCAAGCGTGGTGAAACGCGTGCCGTCGGCAGCGCCGCGCACGATGATGTGCGCCTTGCCATCAGGCGACTTCACCTTGTCGAAGTCGAAAGCGTGCAGCGGCTGACCCAGAAGGAACAGCACGTAGTTCGTCGCGTCGACCACGTTGTTGATGGAACGCGCGCCGCAGCTCGCGATACGCTGCACAAGCCAATCCGGGCTCGGGCCGATCTTCACATCCTTGATGATGCGGGCGGTGTAGCGCGGGCAGCGCTCAGGATCCTCGATGGTCACATCGACATGATCGGCGGTCGCGTCCTCGGCATCCTCCGTAAGCTCCCGCTCGGGATAGGTGACGTTCTCGCGATACATCGCGCCCACTTCGCGCGCCAGACCCTCAATGGAAAGGCAGTCGGGACGGTTCGGGGTGATCTCCAGATCGATGATCTTGTCGGAGAAGCCCATGTACTCGGAAAACGGCATGCCCACCGGCGCATCCTCCGGCAGAATCATGATGCCATCATGGTTGGATCCAAGGCCAAGCTCACGCTCGGAGCAGTTCATGCCATTGCTGACCACGCCGCGCAGCTTCGACTTCTTGATCTTGAAGTCGCCGAATTCCGCGCCCACCAGAGCCACGGGAATCTTGTCGCCCTCGTTGAAGTTCTGCGCGCCGCAGACGATCTGCAGCGGCTCAGGCTCGCCATTCGCGCCCAGGTTGTTCTCGCCCACTTCGACCTGGCACACCCACATGTGATCGGAATCGGGATGCACCTTCTTCTGGGCAATGCGTCCGACAACGACCTTGTTATAGGTGTTGCCCACTTCCTCGACGCCTTCGACTCCCGTGCCGGTCAGGTCGAGGCGGTCGCAAAACGCCTTCAAGTCGTCGGGCACCTGAACATACTCGCTCAGCCATTTCATCGACAGTTTCATATTGTTTTTCCTCTTCTCGTATGCCGAATGCCCGTTTAGAACTGCCTCAGGAAGCGCATGTCTCCCGAAAGCAGCATGCGCAGGTCAGGCACGTTGTATTTCAGGCAGGCGATGCGTTCAACACCCATGCCGAAGGCGAAGCCGGAATACACCTCGGGATCGATGTCCGCATAGGCGAACACATTCGGATCGACCATGCCACAGCCGAGCACCTCGACCCAGCCCGTGCCCTTGCAGAAACGGCAGCCCTCGCCGTGGCAGATGCCGCAGCTGATGTCCGCTTCCGCCGACGGCTCCGTGAAGGGGAAGAAGTGCGGACGCAGGCGCGTGCGGCGATCGGGGCCGAACATCTGCTTCACGAAGTACTCGAGCGTGCCCTTCAGGTCGCCGAAGGTGATGCCCTTGTCGACCACGAGGCCCTCGACCTGGTTGAACTGCGGAAGATGGCTCGGATCGGCCACGTCGCGGCGATAGACCTTGCCCGGCGCGATCATGTAGATCGGCGGCTTCTGGTTCTCCATCACGTGCGCCTGGACGCCCGAAGTCTGCGTGCGCAGCAGCACGTCCGATTCGCCCTTGACCGCCTTCGTGCCACCCGACTTGTCCACCACATAGAAGGTGTCCTGCAGACCGCGCGCCGGATGGTCCTCAGGCGTGTTCAGCGCCTCGAAGTTGTAGTAGTCGGTCTCGACCTCGGTGCCCGATTCCACGGTGTAGCCGATGCCGTGGAAGATCTCGGCGATCTCGTCGGTGATGCGGCTGATGAGATGGCGGGTGCCCATCTGCTGGACACGGCCGGGAAGCGTGATATCCACGGCGCCAGCGGCAATGCGGGCATCGAGCTCGGCCGCGGCAAGCGCGCCCTTCCGCTCCTCAAGCGCCTGTTCCACCGCGCCACGCACGAGGTTCACCGTCTTGCCCACAACGGCGCGCTCCTCTTTCGGCACCTGCCCCATCGAACGCAGATACGCGGTCAAGGTACCCGACTTGCCAAGCACCGATACGCGCACCTGTTCAAGCGCGTCGGTGTTTTCCGCCGACGCGATAGCCGCGAGGGTTTCACCCTCAAGCTGCTTGACTTCTTCCTGAATCGACATCCTGTTCCTTTCCATTCCGCCATTCCACACATGTCGCGAAATCATCCACGGCATGTCGCTTTCAACTTTTCGCGGGAAGCGACTTCTCGCAACGCAGCCCGTCTCCCAGGCGACGGCGACACGCGCCACCCGGGGTCCTTCGAGCCGCATCAGCCGACGCGTCCCATTCAGCTGCGGGAGGCAATAAAAAAGCTCCCGCCCCTGTTTCCAAGGACGGGAGCTTGAGCTCTCGCGGTACCACCTCGGTTGCCGGACGCGCACTGCGGCATCCAGCCTCTCTTGTGTGCCCGATAACGGGGGCTTCCGGCGCAACCTAATACCGTCTGGCAAGCCTGCGAAAAATCGCCGCTGTCTCCGGGTTCAGCCGGCGGCTGCTGAAGGGAATCACCGCATCTGACATCGGGCTCTTTCAGCCGGGAAGCCCTCTCTTTTGATGCCATGTCGTGCAGCGCTGTCTTCGTCATCGCCTTTGGTGCGGCACTATATCACAGTGCGCCAACAGGTGACGCAACTGCGTGAGGAATGCAGATTTTGGCGCATACCGCTTTCTGATACCATGATGGCTCAACGAGGCGAGGAGGGCATCCATGGGCAATTGGCAAGAAGACTACGCACGCAAGCTGAAGACGGCATCGGAGGCGGTGGCGCTCATTCCGCCGCATGCGCGGGTGGCCATGCCCGACGGCGCGGGGGAGCCGCGCGTGCTCATCCAGGAGATCTGCCAGAATTACGAGCAGTTCGAAGATGTCAGGTTCCTGCAGGCAAGCTCCACCAACGGGCTTGACATGTATCAGCCGGAAATGGCGGGACACATTCGCTACGAGACCTTCATTGGCTCGCCCGGCATGAAGGCCGGCTACTGGGACGCGTTCCTGAATGGCCGTGCAGACTACCTGCCCACCTATTTCAGCACCATCGAGCGCGAGATGCGCGAGGGCTACTACCCCGTCGACGTCGCGATGCTGTCGCTTTCCCGTCCCGACAAGCATGGCTGGTGCAGCTTCGGCCTGTCGGTCGACTACCAGCGCACCGCCGCGAACGCCGCGAAGCTTGTCATCGCACAGGTCAACGACCAGATGCCCCGCACGATGGGCGAATGCTTCATCCATGTCAGCGAGCTTGACGCCATCGTCGAGGTGTCCGATCCCATCGCGGTAAGCCCGATGCCGCCTATCGGCCCCGCGGAAGAGGCCATCGGCGAATACATCGCGAGCATGGTCAACGATGGCGACACCATCCAGGCGGGCATCGGCAAGATTCCGAACGCCGTGATGAAGGCGCTTGTCACCAAGAAGGACCTCGGCGTGCATTCCGAGCTCTTCACCACCAGCATGATGGACCTCGCGGAAGCGGGCGTGATCAACGGCAGGCGCAAGACGCTTCACCCGAACGTAAGCGTCTGCACCTTCGCGCAGGGCACTGCCGAGCTCTACGACTGGATCGACGACAACCCGAGCGTCCAGTTCTTCCCCGTCGAATATGTGAACAACCCCTATGTGATCGCACGCAATGACAATCTGGTTTCCGTGAACTCCTGTGTGGAAGTCGACCTGTATGGACAGGTTGCCGCCGAGACCATCGGCTACAAGCAGCTTTCGGGAGCGGGCGGGCAGGTGGACTTCGTCCGCGGCGCGGCCATAAGCCGGGGCGGACGCTCCATCATTGCCATGACTTCGACCGCCGCGCATGGCACGGTATCGCGCATCAAACTTTTCCTTGACGCGGGAACGCCCATCACCACGCCGCGCGACGAGGTGCAGTACATCGTGACCGAATACGGCATCGCGGATTTGCGCGGCAAGACGAATTCGGACCGCGCCCGCGCCCTCATCAAGATCGCCCACCCCGATTTCCGGGAACAGCTGCGCGACGATTACAAGCGGCTCTACCATGTGGATCCGCTCGCGTAATTCAAACGCAGAACGGCTCGCTTAATTACGCGTTTGCTAGCGAGATTTGGCGCATCCGTCAATCGGCGGATGCGCCGTTTTGTCTGGAGGGGTTAATGCGACGCCAAAACGAAGACGCGCCGGCGTATCGTTTTGTGGCGGAAAAACGCGCCCGAAACCGCTCTGACGGGATTGCAAACGCCCAGTAAGCGGATGGATTTCGCAGGTGGTGGCTCTTATGTCCCGAGTGCATGGCTTTTATTCAACGCATGCATTATTACCCGTAAAAAGGATAATAAAATACCATGGTTCCCGACCGGAATTACCCCTTGCAAGAGAAAAATCCTTCTATACTTCACGCCACAGAGAAAATCTCGATTGAAGGAGATTGCAATGAAGTACGAAAAGATTCTTGTCCCTTACGACGGTTCCGAAAACGCCAAGCACGCAGTTGAGTACGCGGCAGACATGCTGACGCGTTACCCCGACGCGAAGATCATCGCCTTCGCTTCCCTCGCTGGTCCGCATGACATCAACAACCTGCTTGGTGGTACCGCGGCCACCGTCGAGTTCGGTGCGGGCAAAGAGGTCACCGAGCATTACAAGAAGATGCGTCAGGAGAACTACGATCGCAACATGGCTCGCCTCCAGGAGGAAGTTGGCGCGATTGTGTCCAACAAGGACGCGGTCGAGTATCACCTCGACTACAGCGTCTCCCCGATCAAGGGCATCCTCGCTGCCATCAAGGCCTACGAGGCTGACATCGTGATCATGGGCTGCCGCGGCACCAGCGCCATCGCCGGCGTTCTCGGTTCTGTCACCTTCGGCGTCATCCGCTCGGCTGACATCCCCGTGACGGTCGTCAAGTAAATAAGCGCCCGCAGCAACAGCGCTTCATGCAAGAAGGTCCGCGCCATGCGGACCTTCTTCTTTTAGCTGCGATATAAGGGCTTTGCGATAAGGCGCGAAAGCCGTACGTCATGAATGCCTGGCGAGCTTCGTAAGCCGGGCAAGGCGCACAAGCCACGGAAACCGCGTAGACGCGAAAGCTAAGCCCGCTTGCCGCGCGAAAGAAACGCTACTTCTTCGGACGCTTGATGTAGCTGGTCAGCTGGCTTTCGGTCGTCATTTCACCATCGGAAAGACGACGCTGCTCAACGCGAATCACGTGAATGTGGCCACCGCGTCGAATGGGGAACGCCACCGTCTCCACCGTGTCGCCCGGCGTCACCGACACAAGATGCGTGACATCAAGCTGCAAGCCCAGGCTCACGCCCTCACCCGCTTCCGCATTGAGGGTGAAAAGCTCGCTCGCGGCATGCTCCGCCAAAAGCGCCGAAATGCCGCCATGCAGAATGCCGTGGACATTGCACAGGTCCTGCGTCACCGGCGTCCGCAGCACCAGCTTGTCGGGGGTGCACTCAAACACTTCCGTTCCGAGAAACTCGATGATGTTCACTTTTGCCTCCTTAAGCATTCTTCTTCGCGTAGTACTCCTTCGGGACCACGCGCGTCGTGATGGTGCCGGTGGAAATGAGGCGATCGTCATCGTTCCTCGCCTCCACATGCCAATATTCCTTGCGGCCGCGTTCGCCCATGTCTTCCACCCGCTCGAGCGTCGCTTCTCCATGCAGATAGCCCGCGCGGGCGGCGGAAACGTGATGGATGTCGATATGCGAACCGAAAGAAAGCTCGTTTTCTAGGTCGCTGCCGTACCATGAAGCCCAGCTCGCCACCGTTTCCAGCAGTGTAATGGTGGCGCCGCCGTGGACGAAGCCCGCCGGCTGCTCGATGCTCTTCACGATGGGCATCTTCATGCGGACGCGTTCCTTCGACTCCTCTTCAAGCGTGATGCCGAGCTTGCGCTTCATGCCAACATCGCGCAGACGCGGACCACCCTTCCCCTCCGCATCGGCGCTCTCCTTATCCCATTCGCCCGGCGCGAAGGCACGATAGAAGCAGGTGTAGTTGCCCGTGTGGCACGCCGGACCCGCCGGATGCACAAGTGCCAGAAGGGTGTCGGCATCACAATCGTAGTAGAGCGCCACCAGCTCCTGCGTGTTGCCGCTCTCCTCGCCCTTATGCCAGAGCTTCTGACGGCTGCGCGACCAGAACCAGGTCGTGCACTGCTCCACGCTCAGCCGAAGCGCCTCTTCATTCATCCAGGCCATCATCAGCACGCACATCGTGTCAGCATCCTGCACAACGCAAGGCACGAGCCCCTGGTCGTTGAATCGCACATCGGCAAGCGTCAGATTCGCCGTTTCGAAATCGGTCATGTTTGTCACCCTGTTCTTTACTCAGTCGGCACAATCGTCACCGCTTGGCTTCCCATAAGCTTCCACGCCTGTTCAAAGCCGTCGCGATCGTAAGCCACATTCTGCTCGTAGCCATACGGGTTGTTGATGTAGATATGCTCGTCATCATACCCGGTCACAAGCACACTGTGCAGCGCCCAGTTCACCGTGATGGTGCCATCGGCGGTTTCCCAAGTCGACGCCACCAGGTCGGGCTGCATCGTCGTCGTGGCGATGACCCAGCACGGATTCCCGTTCGCAAGTTCCTTCAACAGTGTCGTGAAGCTCTGCCCCGTGAGGTCGACCACCTTGAATGAGCGGTTCATCAGGTAATCCTGTGCAAGCGCCGCGACAGGCCCATGGTAGACGCTGTATCCGACGCTGCCGCCAGAACTGCCGGCCATGTCGCCCACAAAAGCCTTGTTCGGATTGCCGTAGCGGCCCTTGCTGTCTTGCAGCGCAACCGTGGGCATCGCGTCCTGCAACTCTTCCTTTGTCACGTCGACACCCGCATAGTTAAGCAGCATCGCGAGGCTCGCCACCTCGCAACCCGACATCAGCGAGCGGCCGCCATCCGACGTGTCGAGCTGATTCACAATGGGCACGTCAATGATGTTCGAGGTTCCTTCGGAAACATCGACATCGGCAAGGCGTTCGATCTCCTCTGTCGGCTCCGTCTCAACCGGATCCACATCGATGGCCTGCGCCTCATCGAGGTCCACGCGGTCCATGGAATCCATGTCGATGCCCATTTCCTTCAGGCTGTCGTAGCGGGCCTGGATGTTCTGCTCGCGCAATTCCTGGTCGGCCGTCTGCTCGGGCGTCAGTTCAGCCGCTTGTTGGGCGATGGAATCGGATGCGCCCTGCCAACCCGCAGGAAATCCGACAGCGATGCCGATGAGCAATGCCGCCGCCACGCTGCCGCCTGCCACAATGCGCCAGTTCTTTGCCCAGACGCTCTTCTTGGCCGCGCCGTGTTTTGGCTGCTTGTTTGCGGAAGAAAAGTCGCTGGTTTTTGAAGCGGCTTTTGCGTCGCTGGATTTTGCCGTTGCGGCTGCCGTGTCTCCGGCTTCCGTTTCATCCGCCGACAGAGCCGGTTCTTCCACAGACGAGGGTGAAAGCTCAGCGGCTTTTGCATCGTTCGTCGCCGGCGGAAGCTTTTTGCCTTCCGCATCTGGCAAGGGTTTGTCATCGGACGCAGCCGGCAAACCTTTCGCAGGCGCCGATGCAAGCGCGGAAGCCGCGTCTTCCCCATGACGCGGAACGTATTCGGGTTCCGGCGCATCAATACCCGCCTTTTGGCAGGCGAATCGGAACTCTTGCGGATTGCTTTGCGCCAGCTCATTTGCGAGCCGATCGATACGGGCGCGCTGCTCAGGCGTTTGCAAAGCAAATATGCTGATGGGTGGGTGTTTCTTGTTCGTCATAATGGCAGCCATGATACCCGACGGCGACACACCACGTTCGGCATCGCCCCAATTGCCCGGAATGCGGTGGCGTTTGAATCTGCGACGTGCGAAAAGAGCCGATAGACAAGATTGCATCCAAGCCGAATGTCCCGGTTGAAAGCGCCGTGGCGCACAAGAACATTCCGCCCGCTCTCCGCGCGTTCGCAAGTTCGCTTTATGATGCCGCAGAATCGCATTATCGCCAGTTTACAGACGCACGGGAACACCACAGGAGCGCAGGTATTCCTTCACCTGGCGCACCGTGTAGGTGCCGAAATGGAACACGCTTGCGGCAAGCACGGCATCCGCTTCGCCTTCGATGATGCCTTCAGCGAAATGCTCGAGCTTTCCCACGCCGCCGCTCGCAATTACGGGAATGTCCACCGCACGCGCGACCGCACGCGTAAGCGGGATGTCGAAGCCGTCCTTGCTGCCGTCGCGATCCATGCTCGTGAGGAGAATCTCGCCCGCGCCGCGACGGGCCGCCTCGGCCGCCCACTGCACCGCGTCAATGCCGGTGGCCACGCGACCACCATGCACGTAGACTTCCCACTTGTTCGGATTGCCCGCCACCTGCTTCGCGTCGATGGCACACAGGATCGCCTGCGTGCCGAACAGCGCCGCCGCCTCGGTCAAGAGAGCGGGGTTGTCGACAGCCGCGGAATTGATGGACACCTTGTCCGCGCCGGCGGCGATCATCGTGCGAATGTCGGCAATGCTATGGAAGCCGCCACCCACGCAATAGGGCAGATGGAGCTCTTCGGAGGCGCGGCTTGCCAGCGCAACAGTGGTCGCCCGCCCCTCATGCGTGGCGGTGATGTCGAGGAAAACCACCTCGTCAGCCTTCTGTTCGTCGTAGCGTTGCGCGAGCTCGATAGGATCGCCCGCATCGCGCAGGTTCACGAAATTCACGCCCTTGACGACTCGGCCGTCTTTGACGTCCATGCAGGGTATAACTCGTTTCGTTAACATTCGAGAATCCTCCGTTCTCATGCAGCGTTAGCGTGGATCCATGCGCCCTGCATGGACGTCAAAGTTATGCACGGGGGCACGCGCAAGCGCATGCCCATGCTCGCTGCGAACGCGCCACTGGCGCGTTCGCCGGGCGCTCGCATCAAGCAGGGAATAACTCTCTTTGTCAGCATCCGAAGATCCTCCGTCCTAATGCAGCGCGGCGGTGCAGCCTTCGCAGGACTTGCCCTGCGGATTGCTTGCTGCCGCCAAGGCCGCCTGCGTCAGCTCGTCGCAGCGCTTCACCGCAGCAGCCACATCGATGGAGCCTTCGTACACGGCGCGACCGGTGATGATGCCCTCGATGCTCAGGGCAACCTTCCCCAGATTCTCGAGATCCATCATGCTCGCAATGCCGCCCGATGCCGTCACCGGATGGCCAAAGACCTGCGCCATGTTCGCATAGGCCTGCGGGTCGACGCCCGTCTGCATGCCATCGCGGGAAATGTCGGTGTACACCATGTGCCGGTATCCCATGAGCGCCATTTGCGTCGCAAGCTCGAAAGCGGAAACGCCCGAACCCTTCTCCCAGCCGTCAACGGCCACTTCACCGTTACGCGCATCGATACCCGCGCACAGGATGTCCGGATAACGGTCGACCGCTTTCTGGGCAAGGTCGCGATTCTTCACAAGCACGGTTCCCATCACCACGCGCGAGGCGCCGGAATCGACCAGCCGATCAAGCGTCTCGAGCGAACGGACGCCGCCGCCCACTTCCACTTTCAGCTTCGTCTTCTGCGCAATCTGCTCGATGATGCCGATATTGGACGGCTCTCCCGTGCGCGCGCCATCAAGGTCGACCACATGAATCCATGTCGCACCGGCATTCTCGAAGGCAAGCGCCTGTTCAAGCGGGCTATCGTTGTAAACGGTCACCCGGTTGTAGTCGCCCTTCGCGAGACGCACAACCTTGCCACCCAGGATGTCAATGGCGGGAAGCAGATACATGATGCCTTACCTCTTTCTCTTGCATGGCTTTGCGCACGACGGCGCATTCAGTAGGACTTGTCTATTCGGACACGGAATGTCATGCGGACGATGCGGCAGTCGAATCAACCGTCGTGCGGCTGTCGGTCGATTCAGCCCTCGCGCGGCTCAACTCTCGCCTGGCCGCCAGCGCGGCTGCCGCGACTGTCACGCGGTGGCCGCCGTCATCCAACCCACGCACCCAAACCACATGCTCTAGCAGGAAGTCGCGATACGCACGAAATTCTCCAGCAGACGCTTGCCCGCGTCTGACGACTTTTCGGGATGAAACTGCACGCCAAACACCCGGTCGGACAGGGCGATGGCGGAAGGGAAACGGACCGAATGCTCGGTCTCGGCAATGGTGAAAGGCGACGCGGGCGCGATGTAGCTGTGCGTGAAGTAGAAATACTCCCCCGCGGGGATGCCGTCGAAAAGCGCGTCGGCGTTGCTCGCGGCAGCCTGATTCGCAGGCGCCACCCGCTCCACCGTATTCCAGCCCACATGCGGAACCTTGTAGGCGTTGCCCGCCGCATCAACGCGCGGCATATGTGCCACCGTGCCCGGCGCCAAACCAAGGCCCGACACGAGACCGCCTTCAGGCGCGCCTTCTTCGCCCGACTCGAACAGCAGGTGCAAGCCAAGGCAGATGCCCAAAAACGGCTTGCCCGCCGCAATGGCGTCCTTGATCGCTTGCGATTCTCCGAGCGCATCCATGCTGCGCATGGCATCGGCAAAAGCGCCCACACCTGGCAGAATAACGGCATCGGCTCGCGCGATTTCGCCCGGGTCGGACGTGATGCGCGCATTCGCGCCCACACCGATAAGCCCGCGCTCAACGGACTTCAGATTCCCCATGCGATAGTCAACAACGGCGAACACGTGCAACCTCCTTTAGGCTTTCTTCGGCCTACAAGCTTCCCTTGGTCGAGGGCAGCTGACCAGCGCTTTTCGGGTCAAACGACACCGCTTCCCTCAACGCGCGGGCGCACGCCTTGCTTGCCGCCTCGATGATGTGGTGGGAATTCTTCCCCGCCAGCTGGCGCAGATGCAGCGTCATGCGCGCATTCGCGGCGAGCGAGATGAAGAACTCGTCCACGAGCGTCGTGTTGAAATTGCCCAGCAGCTCAATCGGGGGATTCAAATCGAGATGCGCCTGCCCGCGGCCCGAAAGGTCGATGGCCGCCAGCACAAGCGTCTCGTCCATCGGAAGCATGATGGAGCCGAAGCGCACAATGCCGCGCTTGTCGCCGAGCGCCTGGTCGATGGCCTGACCGAGAACGATTCCGGTATCCTCCACCGTGTGATGCGCGTCGATCTGGATGTCGCCCACCGCTTTCACGCTCAGATCGAAACCGCCGTGACGCCCAAAAGCATCGAGCATATGGTCGAAGAAGGGCACGCCAGTATCAATATCCGTCTGGCCCGATCCGTCAAGATCAATCGTCACGACAATGTCGGTCTCTTTCGTCTTGCGCGAAACGCTTGCCTGCCTCTTTTCCGTAGCCATCGTCCGTTTCCTTTCCATCTGGCGCATCGCATCGGGAATGCGCGATGCATCGTGCTTTACACCCGCCGCGCCCTCAAAGCGCGTATCGCGGTAATGCACCCCAAACGCAACATGTGCGACACGACCCGCCCGCAGCGCGTCACCGCCTCGCGGGCGCGCGACCTATTCCGCCTCTTCTTCGCCATCACGCCAGCGGCGCGTGCGCAGAACCTTCTTCAAAGCGCGCAGAAGCGCGTCGTTTTCCTCCGGCGTGCCCACGGTGAAGCGCAGGCAATTTTCAAGCAGCGGCGTCGACGAGAAATCGCGCACCAAAACGCCCTGGTCGAAAAGCTCCTGCCACGCGGCACCCGCATCCTCCATGCGAACAAGAATGAAGTTCGCGTCGGAAGGGAACACCTCAATGCCCTCAATCTCCGCGAGAGCCTCAAGCATGCGTCCCCGCTCCGAAATGATGTCGCGAATCGTCGGCGAGAACAGCTGGCGATTCTCGAACACCGCGCAGCCAATAAGCTGCGATATCGCGTCGACCGAATAAGGCTGGCGCACCTTCAGGTATTCGCTCAGCACCTCGGCGTCGCCCAGCAAATAGCCAAGGCGCACGCTCGCGCAGGAGAACGCCTTCGAGAAGGTTCGCAGAATGACGAGGTTCTTATGCGCGTTCATCAGCGGACGGCAGGTGGTGAGCGAAAACTCGCCATAGGCCTCGTCAACCATCACAAGCGCGTCGGTCGATTCAAGCAGGCGACGCAGGAAGGAATCGTTCGCGCGCTGTCCGGTGGGGTTGTTCGGACTCGTGATGATCACGTAGTCGATATCCCCTTGGGACACACGCTCAAGCACCGCTTCCTCGTCGATCTCGAAGTTCGGCAAGCGCGGAATGTTCACCGTCTCCGTTCCCGTGAGATACGCGTTGGCCGCATACACCGAGAAGGTCGGAGGCACATTCAAAAACTTCCTGCCAGGGCCGCCGAAAACGAGCGCCGTGTTGAAAAGCAGCTCGTCTCCACCATTTCCCAGAAGCACATTCGTGCGCTCGAGGCCGTTAGCCTGGGCAATCAGGTCGCGCAGCTCGTTCGCCAGCGGGTCCGGATAGCGGTTGAAGGAAAGTGACTTCAGACGCTTGCGAATCTCGTGGCGAATCTCGTCCGGCACGTCATAGGGGCTCTCGTTTGCCGAGAGCATGTTTTCCGCCGGAATGTACTTCGGATCGTAGGGAACGACGTCCGCGAAGCGAGGATTAAAGCGAACTCTGTCCATTCGCCTCTCCTCCTTTGTCTTCTTTCTGAGCGGCAATGGTTTGCCAGCGAATCTCGACGCTGCGGCGATGCGCCCACAGGCCCTCGCGCGCGGCGATTGCCATGATGGACTCGCCATCGGCGAGAAGCGATTCGGGGGTGTACTGAATGATGCTGCTGCGCTTCACGAAATCGTCGGTCGAAAGCGGCGAGCTGAAACGCGCGGTACCACCGGTGGGCAGCGTGTGGTTCGGACCCGCGACGTAGTCGCCAACCGCCTCGGGCGTCCAGTCGCCCAGGAAGATGGCGCCCGCATGGCGAATGGCGCCCACAAGGTCCATCGGGTGGTCGACATGCAGCTCGAGGTGCTCGGGCGCAATCACGTTCACTGCCTGAACCGCAGCTGCGCGTTCAGACACGATGACAATGAGGCCCTGGCCGTCGAGCGAAGCGCGGGTGATATCCGCACGCGTCGACTGCGCGATGTGCAGCTCGATATTGCGTTCCACTTCATCAGCATAAGCGGCATCGAAGCAGACGAGATAGCAGGCGGCCAGCGGGTCGTGCTCGGCCTGCGCCATCAGGTCGATGGCCACGTGGCTCGGGTCGGCCGATTCATCGGCGACGACGCACACCTCGGACGGGCCCGCAATCATGTCGATTCCCACGTCGCCGGAAACCGCGCGCTTGGCGGCCGCCACATAGGCGTTGCCCGGGCCGGTAATCTTGTCGACCGGCTTGATGCTCTCGGTGCCGTAGGCAAGCGCGGCAATGGCCTGCGCTCCGCCAACCGAGTAGATTTCCGTCACGCCCGCGATGCGGCATGCCTCGACAATCGCCGCGTCAAGCGTGCCGTCCTTGGTAGGCGGCGTCACGCAGACGATGCGCTTCACGCCCGCCACCTGCGCGGGAATGGCGTTCATCAGCACCGTCGACGGATACAGGGCACGACCGCCCGGCACGTAGATGCCGACGGAATCGAGCGGCTGGACCTTCGCACCCACAAGCGCGCCATCCGCACGCGTGGAGAACCAGCTCTGCTGACGCTGGCGCTCGTGGAAGTCGCGAATCTGGCGCGCCGCATGCTGCAGCGCCGCACGCAGATTCTCATCGAGCGTCTGGCAAGCCGCCTCGATCGCCTCGTCGCTCACGCGGAAGTTCTCGATAGCGACGCCATCGAAGCGGTTCGTGTAATCCCGCAGCGCCTCGTCGCCCCGCTGGCGCACATCCTCAACAATCTTCGCCGCCGCGGCAAGCGCATCGGCGTTGAAGGCTCCCGTCCTGTTGATCTGCCGGGAGTCGAAAAGCTCGCCCGGCGCGAGCGTCACTCGTCTCATGCTCATTGCTCCATCACATTCCTCTCCAATGCGCGCGCAAGCAGCGTGATGCGCGAATCCGTTCGGAACGCGCATGCGTTCGCGAAGAATCGCGCCGTTGCATCCATCACGTCATCGACTATTTCCAGATTGTTCTCGCGCAGGGTCGTGCCCGTCGCCGTAATGTCGACGATGCGGTCGGACAGGCCAATAAGCGGCCCCAGCTCGATATTGCCATGCAGCTGGACAATCTCGACCTGCACGCCCTTCGCGTCGTAATATGCCCGCGTGATGCGGGGGTACTTGGTTGTCACGCGAATGCTTCCCGTGCGGCGGTAGCGCTCTTCCACCGCCTCGCTTGCGCCCGCAGGCTGCGCCACGACAAAGCGGCAGGCGCCAAAGCGTAAGTCGGTAAGCTCAACCACATCAAGCGCGGCTTCGACCAGAGAATCCTTGCCGCAGATGCCGCAATCGGCCGCACCGAGCGCCACGAATACCGGCGCATCCTGGGCGCGCACGATGATGTAGTCGACGCCCTCGTTGTGGATGATGAGATGGCGTCCCGGATTCTCGAGGCCGGTCGTGTCGAGACCCGCCGCCGAAAGAGCCGCAATCGCATCGGCATTCAGAGAGCCCTTCGGCACCGCGACGCGCAGAGGCCGCGTACCCTCGGCAGCCGCGCGCGAATCGGCCTGAACCGCCTTCATCACGAGATCGAGATAGAAGCCGAATCCGGCAGCCGGACGGGCCATGCCAAAGGCGGAAAGCACGTCGTCATAGCGGCCGCCGCCACCAAGCGGGGTTCCCAAAACCGGCGAATAGACTTCGAAAATGACGCCGGTGTAGTAATCGAACGAACGGATAACCGAAAAATCGACGAGCAGGTAATCGGCGAAGCCCGCATCCTCAAGCGCCGCATAGGTCTGCGAAAGGGCGGCGATGCCATCCGCGCAGCCCAGAGGCTCGACAATGGCCTTCACCTTGTCAATGGCCTCGCGCCCGCCACGCAGGGAAGGCAGCAGGCGAATCGCGTCAAGGTATTCCGGCTTGCCCGCGCCCGCTTCCGTCAGCGTGTGCAAGTCCACGAAATTCGTCTCGTGATACGCGCGGCGCACTTCTCGCTTCCATTCCTCGTCATCGGAGGCACCATCGAGCAGGTCGTTTAGGACCGCGACCGTTCCGAGCGAAATACGGAAATCGGCAAGGCCGCAGGTGCGCAGGGCATCAACAAGAAGGCCGATAACCTCCGCGTCGACGTCCGTGCCCGTATCGCCAATGCACTCGATGCCCACCTGGGTCATCTCGCGGTTGTCCGTCTCGGGCTCGGCCTGGCGGAACACACGCTGCTGATAACGGAAACGGAAAGGTCCCGGACTTCCCGCAAGACGCGTCGCGCACATGCGCGCCACCTGCAGGGTCACGTCGGGACGCAGGGCAAGCAGGCTGCCTGCGGAATCAAAAAGTCGGAAAGGGGCGCCGGGGACATGACCGCCGCGCTCCATCACGCTCATGCGCTCAAGCGTCGGGGTCTCAACGGGCACATATCCGCGCGAAGAGAACAGACGCTGGCAGCGCCCTGCAAGATCCTCACGCAGCTGCGCTTCCTCGGGAAGAATGTCGCGAAAGCCGACCGGTGTCGCCATGTACGTCAAAATGTTCCTTTCGTTCTGGCTGTTCGCATAATTAGCAGACCAGCATTATATGCCCTTGCATGAGAGGCTCACGAACCCTCACGCAAGTTCCGAAGAGTCGTTACGCGAAGATTACTTGCGATGCACGGAACCCTCGCATGCTGCGTGCGGTCGCGCATTCGCGTTAAGCACGCATCGCCTGCAACCGCGCATGTCGCGCGAAGCCCTCGCATCGGCTCTTCGCTTGATACTCTATCACGGTAGAGTGCTAAAGCATTAAGAACTT
>CAVFFT010000035.1:0-8052 GCA_963621885.1 bacterium | reverse complement strand
ATTCCATGCGCAGCAAGCTTTACAAGAAGGGCATGTACTTCTCGCCGGCGGAGAAAACCTATTCCACTGGCACCATCTACAACCTGAATGTCGATGCCGATTCCGATGCGAAAGGCACACAAGCGTACAAGGATGCGATTCTGGCTGCGGGCAAGGCAGCTGGGGAAGGCGATACGGCGACTTGCGATGCTGCCGCAGCAACTTGCAAAGATGCCGCGGCGGCGTGCGAAGAAACCGCGGCGGCGTGCGAAGAAGCCACCGCCCGTATCGCTGCGCCCGCGCATGAGTCGGCTGCGTCCCTCGAACATGAGTCCGGCGCTTCCAATTCGACCGCGCACGAACCCTTCCAATGCAAAAAGGAGGGCAAGAAGGCGGTCATTCCCGTGAACAAGGTGGTCATCGACGATGTCCGCCGCATAACCGTGCCGTATGACCTGGTGAAAAAGGCGATCATGGAGTCGAAGTACATAGGCGGCATGAAGGAGTGCCTGTGTCGTGCGGGTGGCGACTGCCAGAACTATCCGCATGACCTGGCGTGCCTGTTCCTGAATATGGGCGGCAAGGTGGTGGTCGACCATGGCATGGCGGTCGAGCTCACGAAGGAAGAGGCGCTGGCGCGTGTCGACAAAGCGATTGAAGCGGGCCTTACCTGCCAATCGCTTTGGGTGCAGGTTGAGCAGCTCATCTGGGGCTTCCGCAATGACGAGATGGACGCGTTTCTGGAAGTGTGCTTCTGCTGTCCCTGCTGTTGTGTGGGATTCAACCTGTCCAAGAACGCCACCCGTGATGTGAAGCGCCGCTTCTCGCCGACGGGTTGGACGGCGGTTGTCAATCACGACGAGTGCATAGCGTGTGGCAAATGCGCCGAACCCTATTGTCCGCAAGAGGCTATCCATTTCCGTCACAGCGATGGAAAGATGGTTGTTGACCAGGAGAATTGCGTGGGTTGTGGCATGTGCAAGGCGCGCTGTCCGCAAGGCGCCGTGAAGATCAAACAGACGATGCCCATGCGCGAAAGCGTGCATGACTACTTCCGCGAAGAGGGACGGTTGGAGATTGTCCCTGGCAAGCAATTTGAATAGATGACCTGCTTGCTATTAATTGGCGACCGCTCTCCTGTGGATAGCAGGAGGTGTGGTTGCGCGGAAGCGTGATCGTGCGGAAGCCGCTAGAAGCGATAGGCGACGAGCTACCGTAATGTGGCGGAAGAGGCGGGCTCATTGCTGCCCGCCTCTTCGCGCTAGTCTCCGGTTGTGATTCGCGTTTAGGCTTCTGCCGTGATTACATAGGTGGTGCTGGCGGGCATGTCGCTGGCATTCCCGCAGAAAGCCCCTTGAGCATCGGCGTAATCGGCGAGCGCTTCCACCAGGTCTATCTTGCCCTCGATGGTGTCGCGCGCCTCCTCGATTGCTTCCGTAACGCCCTTGCTCATTTTCTTGGTGCCTTTGCTGAGCTTGCCGGCGGCCTGGCTTACCTTTTCAAGCGCCTGCGTCAGCTGCTCGTAGCCGCTTTGAATCTGGGTGAGGCCCGCAGAGGCCGATTGGAGACCATTGGTCAAGGTGCCATTTGTTTCGCTTGCTTGCGAAAGCTGGCTTATGGCCGTATCGGACGCCTGCTTGCTTGCGGCTTGCGCGCTTTCCAGTTGCGCGATGATGTCTTCCAGCTCGCTTTCGCGCTCTTCAAGCGCCGCTGCTTGCTCTTCATTCATGCCTTCGGTATCCAACGCCCGCAGATTAGCGAGCTCGTCTTTTAGGTTAGAAATCTGCGTGCCGATTTGCGCGAGCGCTTTGCCGTCGTCCGCGAGGGCCTGGCTGGCCTCGTCAATCAGCGTGCCCACACCTTGGCTTCCTTGCGACAGCTGGTCGAGCCCGCTCGTGGCATTGGGGAATGCCTCGTTCAGCTGCGATTCTCCTTGCGCGATGGTGGAAAGCGCCTCGCCGATAGCCGAAGTGCCTTTGCTTAGCTGGTTGGTCGCCTTCTTGATGGAATCAACCTGGCTGAAAGCATCGTCGATATCGGAGCTCAAATCGTTCGTGGATTCCTCGTCAATCATGCTCAACACCTGGTTGGAAGCCATGGTGGTGATGTTGGGCATATCGAATCCGGTCACATCCGCCTCGATGGTGACGCTTTCGGGCAAGCTCACCATGTCCTCGATATCAAGCGACCCCGTGAGGCCGGGCATGGCCAGACCTACCGCGATGAACGACCCGTCCTGGTCAACGACCTGGCCATTGTCCACTTTCACGTTCTGAGCATGTTCGGCATCGAAGGAAATGAGAGAGGCCATGGCGAAAGGCTGCTGGACCGAATAGCTGGTGCCGTTGGCGTCTACCGTGCCCTGGGTCTTGTTCTCGTAGCTGATGCAAAGTTCCAGGTGGCCCGTGGCGTTGACGAGCTCTGACGGGTCGATTTCGGCGCCGTCGAGCTTGTAGGAGTAGCTGATGTTGAACGGAAGCTCCGCGTTGGTGATGCCCGAGTAGTGCACGTCTTCGCCATTGGTCTGCCAGCTCAGGTTTTCGCCATCCTGCGTGAAGGTGGTGCCGTCATCGGTCGTGGCGATCTGCTGAAGAGTGGAAACGTCTTCAATCACATCGAGGCCTTCGGGATTCTTGAGCCACTCGTCGACGGCGATGGCGGTTATTTCGCCTGATAGGGTGCTTGTCGCCGAAACGGTTTCAGCCTTTTCGTAGGTGGAACCATGCGCGGTGATTGATTCCGGCTCGGAGTCTTCGGAATCTTGCGATTCTTGCGTGCCGGCTTCCGTCGAGATGTCTTGCGCGCTTTGCCCGGCTGGGGCGTCCGGTCCTTCTTGTTGGTTGCAGCCGGTAAGCAGGGCGGCGGAAAGCGCGCAGGTGGCGATAAAGGTGCAGACGATGACGGCGCGGTTAATGGTTTGCTGTGCGTTCATGAGGATCTTCTTTCGCGATGTTTGGATGAGGCTCGAACGGGATTAAAGCGATGCTCGGGTGATGCTTGGGTTATGTTCGGACGGCGCTTGGGGGGGAGGACGATGCTCGGCACGCTTGAGCTATGTTCGGGCGACGCTCGAGAGTCTTTTGCCTTAGACGCTTGGCGTTTCCGCTAGTTTCGGATTAGCAGTGCCTTTATGCTGTTTGAACAGGGATATGCCCGTTGCCGCCAGCAGGGAAGCAATGCCTGCAATTCCGAAAGCGAGAAGCGGGTTCAGGTCTGCTGAACTGGGCGTATGGTCCATATAGATGATGCTTCGCACGCCGTTGCCGATGTGCGCTTGCGGCGCCCAAGGATAGATCCAGTCTGCCCAGAGTTGGGGAAGCATTTCGGGAGTGAGCATGGCGCAGCTCATGCCGAGCGCAAAGGTACCGACGGCGAGCGGGGCTCCCAGTGGGAAGCTCAGGCAGCACACGCCGACGAAGCACAGCATGCAGCAGCCGCAGGCGAACCACAGGAACAGGAAGAGTTCGTAGGCGGGAAGATTCATTCCGCCGGCAACGCTGTCGATAAACTGAGCGAGCATCGCGACAACCGCCGCGAACACGGTGATTATCACAACGAGTGCCAAAGCCGCAAGGACCGGGTTCTTCTTTTTGAGTCCGGTGACATCCTTCTTCCAGAAGAGCAGCGTCAGCAGGATGGAGCAGATCATGGTCATGATGAACAAGGGCATGACCAGCATCTGAACCGCCGTGGTGGAGCTCATGCTTCCGCCGCCAAGGTCGGCGTTGTTCACCATCTCGATATTGGAGGCGATGCCGGCCTTCAGCATCGCGTTTTGAAGCGTGTTTTGCAGGCTGCTCGCGACTTGTGGGCTCTTGGCCACATTCAGGTACACGTCTATCTCGGGCGCGTTGGCAAGGCCGACCGTGCTGCTCATTTGCTGGCTGGTGAAGTTGGCGGGTATGACGATTCCGCCATAGATCTCGTTGCCGTCAAGCGCGGTGGCGAGCTCCTCTTCGCTCTCCATTTGAACCCAGCATATGGCGTTTGCCATGCTGGAGGCGCTTGAGTCATCCGAGTCGGAAGCGCTGTCGCTCGAGCCACCGGCATCGCTATCGCTCGAATTGCTGGCGTCATTCGAGCCCTCTGAGTCCGAATCGCTGGTGCCGCTCGAATTACCGCCATCGTCTGAGCTCTCTGAGTCTGAATCGCTACCCATGTCGCCGAGGGACGATTCGCCTGAAATCAGCTTGTCGGCAAGCGTTTGCCCCACATTGGTGTTGCCCGCCACGGTGATGGCGCCCTCGTCGAGATTCACGATCGCGAAGGGAACGTTGGTAGGTTCTGCGCGGAGCATAGGTCCAACCGCCAGACTCAGAATGCAGCACAATCCGAGCGCCATTACGAGGGGGAGAACCAAAGCCCTCTTTCCAATTTTTTCGAACATCAAGCACCTCTGCCGCTTTGCAATTCGTCTGAATAGGCTTATCGTAATTAGGCAGAGTGACCAATAAAACAGATGAATCAGACAGTATGTCTAGTTATGGTAGGAGGAACGCATGGCACGGCCAAGGAAAGACCAGGAAGGCCCTTCTGCGAAAGAGCGTTTGGGGGCGGCGTATTGGGAGCTGCTCGCAGAGGGACCTTCCGAGTCGATAAGCGTGAAGGAGCTCATCGCGCGGGCACGGGTGAATCGCAATACGTTCTACTATCACTATGCGGATATTGATGAGATGGCCGTTGAGCTCATTGCCAAGAATCTGCCCCGGGAATTTTTCGGCACGTTTTTGCGCATGATTGCATGTGGGGATTTCAATACCCGTGAGCTGAGGGAAATCGGGAATCTTGATGAGCACTTCGCCCGCGTGCAGTTGATTTTGCGCCATGGTAGTCCTCGGCTCATTGGATTGGGCGAAGAAGAGGTTCTTGCGTGTCTGCTCGAAATGATTGGGGCCAAACGGGAAGAACTCACTAAGGAAGATTTGGCCTCGGTTGATTTCATCTGGGGAGGCGTTTCCTCTCTTATGGCGGGTGAGCAGGTGCATTGTCTCGATGATTACCTCGATGCGCTTGAAGGGGGCATTGTCGCCGCGGTGTCTCCTTTGCTGCTTGGCATACTGAGGCGGCATTCGCGCAGCTCTCTCGAAGAACTTCCTTCTCGTTAAGGCGCAGGTGGCGCGCGCTGGATGGAGAGCGCTTGCGGCAGCACCGGGTTTTACTCTCTTGTTCGCCTTTCTTGCTTCAGCACTGAGTGCTCCCTTTCTTGTTTCTCTTATTCCATCGCCGAGCTCTTTTATTTCGCATGCGCCTTTCTTGACGCATAGGGCATCCGAACGCTATTCTTCCCCTAGCTATTTCCTTTACGCATATAGCTTTCTCTTAGGAAGCAAAAGGGGGCTGCCATGGGATTCCACTACTCACTCGACGTTTATCTCGGCCGCATGGATGATTGGTTCCTACCGGTGTATATCGGCTGGGGCATCGCGATGGCATGCTTCTATTGGTTCTACTACAAGAGCATCCGCATGGGATTCGCCCATAAGTGTTCGGGCATGTCGTGGCAATGCAACATGTGGAACTTCGCGAACGACTTCGTGTATGTGGTAGGTTTCGACCGCTGGTTCAACGCGCTTTCGCCCACACACCACTGGTTCACGATGTTTTTGTGGGTTGGCCTGGTCATTTGGTTTGGCATGGAATTCGTGGCGCATTACCAATGCATCAAGTACGATTTGCGGACCGAGATTTTCCCGCATGCGAAGAGCTTCCGCAATGCGCTGCTCATGTACATTGGCGTGCAGATTTGCTTCATCGCCTGCTATTGGTTCTTGTGGAGCGTGCTGGAAGATCCGCTGTGCCACATCATGTTCCTCACCACGTTTACGGGCTGCGTCGTTTGGAACTTCCAGATGAGCGCCAAGCGGGGGAGTCGCCGCGGCGTGCATGGTAGCGTCGCCGTGGTGCTGATCATCGCGCAGGCGGTTGGCTACTTCCTCATCATGCCGAGCTTCGACCCCATCATGGCGAACTTCTACGTGTATTTCGCGGGTGTCGCCGCGACGGGAGTGGCGATTGCCTACTTCCTCTATTGGCGGAGTCTGCCGGAATATCAGCCTGAAGCGTAGAGAGAGCCCTATTTCCCGAGGGCTTCGGCGAAGGCGTCGACAACGATACCGATTTCCCGTGCGGTATCAAAGGGCTTGTCGTTCTTGAGGCTCCAATACAAGAGCTCGTAGAAACCACCCATGCGCGCGACAACCATGCGCATAACGGCGTCGAGATTTGCGCCTGCGGGAATGTCCACGCGTTCGATCGCCCAGTTGAAATTGAACGCGAGTACGCTTTCGGTGAGCTCGCGGCTTGAGATGACGTCGCTTAAAAAGAGACGCGTGCCAGGCTTGGCCAGAAGCGTTTCGAAGAAGCTTGCGCCCACATTCTTTATCGCGGCGTAGTTACCGCGGACGGCATCGTCATCCAGGCCGAGCTTCTTCATGCTGCGCGCGAGAACGCTTTCCATATAGGCGATGGCCAGCGTTTCCTTCTTGGGGAAGTGGTATTGCACGAGGTTTCGGCTGATGCCGCAGGCCTCCGCGATGCTCGTGTACGAGGTCGCCTTGTAGCCGCTGGTGGCGAACTGCTTTTCGGCGACGCGGAGTATCTGGGATTTCAGTTGTTCGTTCTTGGGGCGCGGCACGGGACCTCCTCTGTTCGCGTTGACCATAGCATAACATGTTCCCTTGACATGTATAGGAAACATGCAAATTGCACGTTGGAGAAGAATGGGAAAGGGAAGCGGGCTGAATGCACGCGGGTGAATGCGCGCGGGCGGCGTGTTTTTCGTCGATAGCGAGTCCCTTACGCGCGCGGCGATAGTAGACGTTTGCGGAATGAACGCTGCCTGTTCGATATTGGCCGGCGCCCTACGCGCGCCGGCTCCAGGCAGATGCTCTACGCGTGCGCCGGCTCCAGACAGGTGCTTATGTAGCTTTTGCCCCACTGCTCCATGGCGGAAAGCACGGGCAAGAACTGCTGACCCATGGGGCTGAGGCGATATTGCACGCACGGCGGAACCGTTCCCAGATCTTCGCGGCACACCAGTTGATCTGCCTCCATTTGCTTCAGCTGGCGGGAGAGCGTGGCATGCGTCATTTTCGGCATGCGCCGCAGAAGCTCATTGAAGCGCACAGGGCCTTCCGACAGATGATGCAATACAAGGATGGACCACTTTCCCTGCAGAAGGCGCTGGGTGGTCACGAAGGGGCAGATGCCGAAGAGGTCTTTATCCATGATGCCCTTCCTTTCTCTAGTGTCGTGGGCAATCGTTTTCACACGGGGTATCTTTGGTGATACCGGTATCTTCAAAGATCGTACTTCACGCTGTTTGTTCACAGGATATAGAATCGAACCGCGATAGAAAAGTGAACCGTAAAGAGAACAGAGACGTTCACAAAAGTCAGACAGAAAGGATCGCATCATGGCAGAACAGAATCCCGCACAGAAGATCGAGCAGTACCTCACCGATGCGGGCGTCTTCTATTTCGGCACCGTCGACGGTGACCGCCCGCGCGTCCGTCCCTTCAGTTTCCATATGCTTGTGGACGATACGGTGTACTTCGGCTTTGGCACTTTCAAGGACGTGTACAAGCAGGTCAAGGCCAATCCCAATGTCGAGATTTGCGCCGCCAGCGGAGACGGCTTCCTGCGCCTGTGGGGCACGGCGGTCGAGTGCACGAACAAAGAGCTTACCGAAAAGGCTTTCGAAGTCATGCCTTTCCTGAAGCAAATCTATAACGAGGAGACCGGCTACACACTCGGCATTTTCAAGCTTACCGATGCTGTTGCGCAGTTCCGCGGCATGCTTGATTTGAGGGAAGAGTATCGCTTCTAGAGAGCGCCAACAAACGCTCGCGGGCGTGGTGCTCGACAGCGCCAGGATATGAATGAAGGGTTGTCCCATTGGGGCAACCCTTCTGGTGTGTTGGGGGGTCGGCGGCTTGACGGCGAGTGGTCTCGCGAGCCGACTACCCGGTAACGAAGCGACGAGGTGGTCTGGCGACCCGGAAACCCGGCAGCGAGGTGGCAAGGCACCCGCGCTATTCCTGTTTGAAATCGTTGAGCTGCCTGTTCAGCTTC
>CAVFFT010000034.1:0-44326 GCA_963621885.1 bacterium | reverse complement strand
GCCTCCACTTCGGCCAATGCCTCGGGCGGGGTATACGCACACGTGCCGTCACCGCGCTTTACCACTTCGATGGCGTCGCCCACCGAAACGGCGCCACCCTGAAGCACCACGCCGAAAATGCCCTCACGAGGAAAGATGCAGTCGCCCGCCAAATGGTAAATGGCACAGCGGGTATGGCACACTTTGCCGATCTGGCTGATCTCCACCAGCACGTCCTTCCCCAAGCGGAGCTGCGTGCCCAAAGGCAAATCAAGCAGGTCGATTCCCTCGGTCGTGAAGTTCTCGGCAAAATCACCAGGGCCAACGTTTAAGCCCATCTCACGCGCTTTCGCAATGGATTCCTCGGACAAGAACGAAACCTGACGATGCCACTTTCCCGCATGAGCATCGTTTTCCAGCCCGTCGTCAACGAGAACAATCTGAGGAGCGTCGCCAACAGGCTCTTTCCGAACTCCTTTGCGCGTGGAAAGGTTGATAGAGGTGATATGAGCCATGAGAGCCCCTTCGAACGTCAATAATCAATGTCCTCATAGTAGTGAGAACCCCGCAAGCGACATGCCGCCCGCACGCCCTTTCGGTAGAATCGACAGGACTAGCGGACGCCTATCTGCGGCAAGAAGAACTCGCCCGCACGCCCCACACTGCGCCATTCGTGTATTGCGGATGCCGCAAACCCTCACGATGCCCTACACTTGCGATGGCGAACAGCCATAAGAGAGCACAAGGAATGGCATGATCTACGAACCCCTACCCCGCAAAACCTATCGGCCAAGCCCTGCCGTTTCTTTCGTGGGAAGGCAGAATTCAGGGAAAACGACCCTGCTGGAAAAGGTCATAGCCGAACTCACCCGCCAGGGACTCGCTATCGGCACCCTCAAACACCATGGTCACCCCAACTTTGAAATCGATATCCCGGGGAAAGACTCGTACCGCCATCGCGCCGCCGGATCGAAAGCCACTGCCATCCTTTCAAGCAAGCGCCTGGCCTTCACATGCGACCTGCCCCACGAGATTTCCTGCCCCGAGGCATTGGAGCTTATGCCGAACTACGACCTGGTGCTCGTGGAAGGCTTTCGCGGCGTCGGTTTGCCGACTTTCGAATTGTTCCGTGCGGAAAACCCGAAAGACCAGATAGCGGCAGAAGCGCTCATCGATCGCCTTTCGAGCGAATCGCCCTCCCAGGCGAATGATGAAACACCCGACCGTCCCGCAAAACCCGTCGCCATCGTCACCGACATGCCGCGCGTTGAGCGGATTGCCCGCGAGGCGGCCATCGAGGTATTCGGCTTCGAGGACATTGAGGCTATCGTGGCGTTCCTTCGTAAGCGATACACGCGCGCGCCACTCACCATAGCCATTCAAGCGGGCGGCGAATCGAAGCGCATGGGGCAATCGAAAGCACTGACCCCTTTCCTGGGGCGCCCCCTTATCGAGCACATGCTTGAAGTGGTTTCCGCGTTTGCCGACGAGCTGATCGTCACGACCAACGAGGAACCGAAGCTGCGCTTCCTCCTTGAACAGCATCCCAAGCTCCGCCTTGTCGGCGATGTGATGGAAGAACGTGGTGCCCTGCCCGGGCTGCTTACCGCAATCGAAGCGAGTTCCAACGACGCCGTCGGAGTGGTCGCCTGCGACATGATCGCCTTTTCGCCGCAAATCCTCGCCCATGAGGCTCTTGCGATGCAGGCAAATGGAAGCGATGCGGTCGCGCCGTTCAACAAGGGTTATTACGAGCCTTTCGCGGCGGTGTACCGCAAGAGCGTGTGCCTGCCTGTCTTGAAGCGCATCACCTCACAAGGGTCGAAGCGCATGCGCGACCTGATCGAGGCAATCGATTGCACCCGGTTCAACGCCGAGCTCATGCGCCAGCCCGGCACGATCGACCCCTTCGCCAATGTGAACACGCCGCAAGAGCTTGCCCAGGCGGAAGTCCTGTACCGCATGTATGGATAGACGGGCTCGACCATTTGTCCGCTCGTGCTCGCGGCGGGCGAAACCTCGCACCGTATGCAACGAGGCGAGGTTAAGCCCACTCGCGCGAGGCGGACATCCCGCGCCGCGCGCAGCTTGGCCAGGCGGCTTGAGAGCCCCGAGAAAAACATCCGCCCATCAAAAAATGAGCGGCTGCCAACGGTCGTTGTTGAGCGGTGAACGGCTCGCCAGTTTTTTGGCCTAACTCAAGATATCAGCGAAATGAACAACGGAAGAGATGCCTAAAGCTCCAATTCGCGCACGAGCGCAATGAGCTCAGGCGTGGCTTTCGTTTCCAATTTGGGAGCCTGTGCATGGGAGAGGACGCCCTTATCGAGCAGCTCGTCCAACGATTCATGAAGCACCTGGTTGGCACACGCATTTGTCTCGCGTTCCACCTTGCGAAACAGCTCGATCAGCGCTTTGGCATCATCGGTCAAAGAGGATCCGCGAGCGCCTTGACGATGGAATAAGGCCAGGTCAAGCTCCTCTTCCGTCCGCTTGATAATGCGCCATGCCTTGCTGTACGCCATACCCATATCGGCTGCCGCCTTATTCAGGGAACCCAGCCGTTCGACACGCTCGCACAATTCCACCACGCCAAGCCCGAGGCCGGGTCTGTGGCGCGATTGGCTCTTCAAGCTAATGAAAATCTTGATGTCAGCCGAAACCTCATCGAAGCGCATACCGTTCACCCCTAACGCAGGCTCCTCACGATTCTTTTCCCCATTCTCTCAAACCAATCAAAATTTCTCCATTTATCCTATCCATAGGAGAAATTGCTACCAC
Source organism: bacterium (assembly GCA_963621885.1). Taxonomy (GTDB): domain Bacteria; phylum Actinomycetota; class Coriobacteriia; order Coriobacteriales; family Eggerthellaceae; genus UMGS1519. The sequence goes on along the minus strand of CAVFFT010000034.1, from coordinate 41,566 downwards.
AAAGAGAAAGGACTCCTCATGACCATCACTCTGAAGGCAAAGAAGCTTGCCCTCGCGTTCGCGGCGTTTGCTTGCTGCGCGTTGGTTGCTGTCAGTCTTGCCGGCTGCCAGCAGGAGCAGGCGGAAGAGAGCACCCAGGCCCAGTCCCAGGAGACCGTCGAGCTCCAGGTGTTTGCCGCCAACTCCCTCTCGAAGGCAATGGAGGAAGTTGAGCAGGCCTACATCGAAGACGGCCACAGCAACGTGTCTTTCGCTGACACCCAGTACAAGGCTTCTGGCGAGCTGAACGAGATGCTGGGCGCAGGCTCCTACGCTGACCTTCTGATTTCCGCGTCCAAGGGTTCCATGGACACCGCGGTCGAGGAGGGCTACGTTGACGAGAGCACGCGCGTCGACATGTTCAAGAACGACCTGGTTATGGTTTCCAAGGAAGGCTCCGACCTCTCCGATGTGACGCTTGATGACGTTGCCGATGGCAAGTATTCCATCTGCGTTGGCGACGACTCCGTCCCCGCAGGCAACTATGCGGCGCAGGCCCTTTCCACTGTTGGCGTTTACACCCCCGCTGGTGAGGACGAAGGCAAGACCGGCAAGGACATCACCGGCAAGGGTGGCACCTATGGCTCCGACTACAAGGTCGTAACCGACACCTCCGTGGGCAATGTGTGCAAGCATGCTCAGTCCGGCGACGTTGACATCGCATTCGTTTATACCTCCGACGTCTACCGCTTCGGCGGCGTGGAGATCGTCGGCACCGTTCCTGGCGACACCCACAAGAACATCGTGTACCCGGGCGCTATCACCAAGGACTGCAAGAATGTCGAAGCTACCCAGGAATTCCTCGACTGGTGCCTGGACAGCGAAACGGCTCAGGAAATCTGGCAGAAGTGGGGCTTTGAGCTGGCATAGCCATAAATAGCCACTTCAAACTTCGCTTTTGCACGGAGATGGACGTCCACCAACGCCCATCTCCCGTTTTTTAATACGCTACCTTTCGGATGAGGTTCTCCCATGAATGCAAAACGATGTGCAACGCACGCCACCTGCTTATTCATGCTGATACTGGCTTTACTGACGGCATTGCTGCCTTCTGGCGCATTTGCCGATGAGGCATTGGGCGATGTCGACACGCCCAATGCCCCCAAAACCGCCACCAGCCAAAGCGCTTCCTCGGACAGCGAGGAAGCCGCGAAAGTTAGCGTATCGGAAGACGCAACGAGCGCGTCGATTGAAGGCGCCGCTTATGCGGTTTGCGATTTCACGCGCGCCCAGAAAGGCTCCGATCGGGATATTGATGGAGCGTATTACGGCTATTCATACTTGGTAGGAGATGAAGCGGGCGCGTATTTCCAGCTTATCGCCGCCAGCTCCTATGCAGTCGCCTACATTCCCACCCAAACGATAGAGACCCTCGGCATCGACATCGACGACGAAGAAGACCAGGCTCTGCTTAAGGACTATCTCTGCGCGCTCGATAGCGAAAGCGCCGCGGGATCCATTCCCCTTTCCAAAATCGACACCTGGTACTTCACCAGCGATTCAAGCTACACGATAGACGACATCAAATTCTCGTTCGACCAGGTGATAGACGGGCATGTGTATGCCAGTGTCATAGGCGTCGACGGCTCCGACCTCACCGACAGCGAGAATCCGAACTATTTCAAGCCCTCCTTCGCCGATTTCGGCAGACTGGCCTTCGCGAATGAGGTCACCGTAGACGAAGGAGCCACCGGGATTGCCGCCGTGGGCAAGTTTCTTTCGGAACTCGACTGGAGCCCTCTGTGGGTAACGCTTAAAACCACCGGCGTCGCCATCATCTTCATCTTCATTCTTGGCCTGCTCGCCGCATATTGGTGCCTTCACCTTTCGCAGAAGGCCAAGAACATCGCCGACAGCGTATTCACCATTCCCATGGTGCTTCCCCCGACCGTATGCGGCTTTATCCTGCTCTACCTCTGCGGCAGGAACACCGCCTTCGGCAGCTTCTTTATCGATATCGGATTCCCGCTCATCTTCAGCTGGCCCGCAACGGTTATCGCCGCCGTTGTGGTCGCTTTCCCGCTGATGTACCGAAGCGCGCTGGGCGCCTTCGAGAATCTCGACGCGAATATGCTCGATGCCGCACGCACCTTGGGCTGGAGCAATGCGCGCATTTTCGTGAAGCTCATGCTCCCCTTGTCCTGGAGCAGCATCGCCGCTGGAACGGTGCTCGCTTTCGCACGTGCGCTTGGCGAATTCGGAGCGACGCTATTCCTTGCCGGCAACTACCTGGGCGTGACGCGCACCATCCCCATCGCCATCTACTTCGAATGGATGAACGGAAACGATGGCGTCGCCTGGTTCTGGACCGCAATCGTCATCGGCTTCAGCTTCATCGTGATTCTCTTCATCAACCTCTGGAGCAGTCGCACCACCAAATACCGTAAGGGGGCCGAAGAATGAGCCTTTCAGTATCCATAAAGAAGCACTTCCCCACATTCACCCTTGATGTGGATATAGAAGCGGGCGACGAGACCCTTGGTTGGCTGGGCGAATCCGGTTGCGGAAAGAGCCTTACCATGAGGTGCATCGCCGGCATCGAAACGCCCGACGAAGGAAAGATCGTCGTGAACGGAAAGACCTTCTTCGAGCGGGTTGCCGGGGAACGCCCCATCGTGAACCTTTCCCCTCAGGAGCGCAAAACCGCTCTGCTCTTCCAGAACTACATGCTGTTCCCCAACTTGACCGTGGCGGAAAACGTGGCGGCGGGAATCGACCGAAAGCTGCCCAAGGAAGAACGCAATGCCCAGGTGAATGCCGAGCTGAAGCGCTTTGGCCTCGAAGGCTTTGGCAAACGATACCCCTCGCAGCTTTCCGGCGGCCAACAGCAGCGCGTCGCCCTGGCCCGCATGCTCGCGGCCAAGCCCGATATCCTCATGCTCGACGAGCCCTTCTCCGCGCTCGACGCCCACCTGAAAGGCGTATTGGAGCAAAACCTGGCTGGGCTGTTTGAGGCCTTCCACGGGACGATTCTGTACGTAAGCCACGATATCGACGAGGCTCTGCGCTTCTGCAATCGCATTGCCGTGATCGAGAAAGGCCACCTCATGGAGGTGAGCACAGGCTCGGAGCTCATCAACAACCCTCAATCGGCGGCAAGCATCAAGCTTTCCGGCTGCAAGAACACGACCCCCGCCAAACGGGTCGGCGAGCATCGGGTCTTCCTGCCTGCCTGGGGCATTGAGCTCGAAACCGATAAGCCCGCGCCGAAGGATCTCACCTTCCTAGGAATCCGCGCCTTCTTCATGGAGCGCGCCGACGAGCCGGGACGGAACACCTACCGCGTTCGCGTCGTTCGCACAAGCGACTCCCGCTTCGATCGTTCGGTGCTGCTGGAATTCCTCGATCGCGCGCCGGGCGCCGACGACGCGGTCAAACAGACCGAAAACGAGATGAAGTATCTTGAGCAGCTTCTGTTCTGGCGCGTCGACAAATTGAAGGCGCCCGAAGAAAAGCTACCGGTCAAAGACGAGGAGCTTCTGATTCGCATCCCTTCCGATAAGGTTTATCTCGTATCCAAATAATCGCCGGCAAGCAAGATCTCAGCCAACAGCTCGCCCCGCATATTCGCTCTCACGCGAAAGGGATTTCATGAAAGACGGTCAGGGAAGACAGATCGACTATCTGCGCATATCGCTTACTGACCGCTGCAATTTGCGCTGCATCTACTGCATGCCCGAGCAGGGCGTTAAGAGCATTCCCCACGAAAGCATCCTCACCCTTGAGGAGGTTCATAAGGCGATCGAATGCGCATCGCAGCTGGGGATCAGGCACATCCGCTTCACCGGTGGCGAACCGACCGTTCGCAAGGGGCTCTTGGGGCTTGTCGAGCGCACCGCCCAAACCCCCGGCATCGAAAGCGTCGCGCTGACCACCAATGCGATACTCCTGCCCGATATGGCCGCCGACTTGAAAGCGGCCGGGCTTTCCCGCGTAAACATATCCTTGGACACGCTCGACGCAGATCAGTATCGCTTCATCACGAGGCGCGGCAATCTGGATGACGCCCTGAAAGGCATAGAGGCGGCTCTCTCGGCGGGGCTTTCCCCTGTCAAGCTCAATACGGTTGTCGTCCGCAGCCTCAACCAGGACCTGCTTTCTTTCGCCCGCTTGACGCTCGACGCTCCCCTGCATGTTCGCTTCATCGAATACATGCCTATCGGAAGCGGGGAAGACTGCGGCGGTTGCGGATGGGGACCCGATGATGTTGTTCCCGCGAAAGAGATCATCGAGACCATCAGCGCGCAATCGCAGGCGATCGGATTGGGCAGCCTGGAGCCAGCAACTGCCGCTCCCGACGGCTGGGGTCCGGCGCGCTATTATCGCCTTCCCAGTGCCCAAGGAACCGTCGGCGTGATATCCGCGATTTCAAACCATTTCTGCGGAAGCTGCAACCGCTTGCGTCTTACTGCTGACGGCAAGATAAAGCCCTGCCTATTCAGCGACACCGAGTACGATATTCGCGAGGCGCTTCGAAGCGGCAACGAAGAAGAGGTGCTTTCGGTGTTCAAGACGGCGTTGTCGCTCAAGCCAAGCGGCCATGAGCATCGCGTGGGCACCCGTCGCATGATGAACCAGGTCGGCGGCTAAAATAGGGATCGGAGGGCCTTGGCGCCAACGACAGACGCCGCAACCGGAGAGACCGGGAACGGACGACAGGCGTCAAATCCCGCCCGAAAAGAGCCGCACGATTCCTCTAGATGGCGGTTCCCGACCGACGAACACTGCAAGATACCAATCCCCGCTCAAGGAGAACCAGATGACCCAGCAACTTACCCACATCGATTCCGAAGGCGACGCCCGCATGGTCGATGTTTCGGAAAAGGCGGAGACCAAGCGAACCGCCATCGCGGAAGGTTTCGTCGCCATGCAGCCCGAAACCCTTGCGGTCATCGAAAGCGGCAGCGCGAAAAAGGGCGACGTGCTGGCAGCCGCGCGCATTGCCGGCATCATGGCCGCCAAGCAAACGAGCAGCCTCATTCCCCTCTGCCATCCGCTGGCGCTTACGAAGGTTGAAGTGAAGTGCGCGCCCCAGCACGCCGAAGAGCGAGCAGACGGTCGCTGCGGCATTCACCTCACAGCGACCTGTTCGCTCGTTGGCAAGACCGGTGTCGAAATGGAGGCGCTCACCGCAGTGAGCGTCGCCGGCCTCACCGTGTATGACATGTGCAAGGCAATCGATCGCGGAATGGAGATCGATGCGGTCCGCTTGCTCCATAAGGAAGGCGGCAAAACCGGCACATGGGATAGGGCATAGCCCCACCCCAATGGCATAGCCGCGATTAGTGCCCGCCTCCATGCATCATGGAAACCGCATGGGGCAAAACCTCAACGATGCCGTCCCAGTTCTCCTGAGCCGCCTTTTTGCTTCCCGGCAAATTGATCACCAGCGTGGTGCCGCGCTGCATGCACAGCGCCCGCGAAAGCATGGCGCGCGGCGTGATGGCCAGGCTGTACGCCCTCATGCCCTCGGCGATGCCCGGCACCTCCCGCTCGCACACATCGCGCGTCGCCTCAGGCGTCACATCCCGAAGGCTCAAACCTGTGCCGCCGCACGTCAGCACCACATCGACCTTATGTTCGTCCGCCGCGCGAACGATGGCGGCGGCTATTTCAGGACGCTCGTCTTTCACCACATCGTATGCAGCGCATTGCCACCCCTGATTGGCGATAAGCTCCCGAAGCAGAGCGCCGGCCGTGTCCTCCTTTTCGCTCCGCGTGTCAGAGCAGGTGATGACCGCAAACGTAATCATCTACAGCACCGTCCCCTCTTCGACATCGAGCAGCATGCAATCGAGGAGCGTGCCGTCGGGAACGGGGTTCTGAGTAGCGCCTTCCGGAAGAATCGCCAGGCAATTGGCCCTCTGAATGGTGCTGAACAAGCCCGAGCTCTGATTCTTCGCGGGGGCAACGCAAAGAACGCCCTCTTCATTTCGGGAAAGCGTGGCACGCAGATAGATGCGACGCGGGTCGCGCTTCTTACGATTCCCCACCAAGCGGGCCTTAACCAACGGGCGTTCAAAAGTGGAATAGCCCTGCATCTTGCGCAAGGCCTGGCGAATCAAAACCTCAAAACCGCAGTAGGCTGCCGCGGGATTTCCCGGCAAACCGAAAACCGGCGTGCCGTCCACTATGCCGAAGGTCTGCGCCTTGCCGGGACGCATGTTCACCAGCGTCATGTAAAGCTCGCCCAGATCCTCAACCACAGGTTTGATGAAGTCGTAATCGCCATTGGAAGCTCCGCCGGACGTGATAATGAAATCATGGTCTTCGGCAGCCTGTTTGATAGCGCTCGCCAGGCACGCTTTATCGTCGGGAACGATCTTCACCTGCGTCGGAATGCCGCCGGCCTGCGCGACGCATGCCGCCATCGCATACGAATTGCCTTCGCGAATGCACCCCGGCTTGAGAGGCTCATCCGGAGCCAGCAACTCGGAGCCGATGGGGATAACGGCAACACGCGGACGACGATATACCGGAACCGCGGTAATGCCGCAGCTTGCCAGGAAACCGACACCGGCAGCGGTTACCGCCTCACCTGCGTGGATGGCGACTTCGCCCTGCGCGATCTCTTCGCCTTTGGAGCGAACATTATCGGAAGGCTTCGCCGGCTGAGAGAACGAAACGACGCTCCCCTGCCTTCCGTCGCCGTCAAGGTAGTCGACGATTTCGTACTTCACCACCGCATCGGCGCCCTTTGGCATGGGAGCGCCCGTCATAATGCGAACAACCTCACCGGCAGCGACTTCCCCCTCGAAAACGGAACCCGCAGGAATCTCGCCAACCACCGGCAAGGAAACGGGCGCGTCTTCGGAGGCGTTCGCCAGGTCGGCCACACGAACCGCAAAACCGTCCATTGCCGCATGATCGAACGGAGTGATGTCGCAATCGCTTACCAGGTCCTCAGCGGCAACACGCCCAACCGCATCGACCAGCGAAACCGTTTCAACTTCAAGAGGCGCAACATGGGAAAGCACGCACTCAAGCGCTTCTTCGACGCTTATCATTTCATAGGGATTCATAGGAGTCCTTTCATTCGGGGATTTCAAAAGGAACGGGATAGTCAATAGTCGTGCCAACTACGGCAGCCGCGACAGCCCTTGGCCAAAACACGCGTGTCCAGGAATCTGACGACCTTTCACAAGGGAAGGCGCGCAAACTCTTAAGGCTCGAGGACTTGATAATAGGACTGCCCGGCGCAGCTTCTGCAGATGGCCTTTCCGCAGCCCGATTTCACTTCCCTGCCATCGGTGACCTCTTCGCCGCATACCGCACAAACCACATGGGAATGGGGCTTTCCCGGCGCATCGAACTCGGTGTAGTTGACCGCCACCTTCTGGATGCTGAACAGGTCCTCGTCGCTGCGGGCGGCAAACCACGCCTTCACATCCTCGCCCTTCGGGCACTTTTCGCTCACATTCACCAAGCGAATCGCCTCGTTGCGGTTCAGATCGTAAAACGTTGCTGCCTGCTTGCCGAAATCCAGGCATTTCATCCGGCGCTTGCCAGGATGGCAACCGGTAACCACCATGATCGCATCCGTCAGGCAGCGATCGCATTCCACATAGACAACCAGGTCGCGGTAATGATCGGGGTCCTCAACGCCAAAATACTTCAGCGCATACCGCGCCATTCGCACACCCGTCAGTTGGCCACCGCACAAATGGCCGTGGAAGCTTATCGCGCGGTTCAGGTCTTCTTCAAGTGATCTCATGCAGCATCCTTTCTGCGTTTCAGCATCAACTCAGCCGGGAAACCCCGACCGCTTTAGGCCAAACAGTTCGTCCTCCTCAACAGGGGAAGACGGGATTCTGCCGAAGCGACAACAGCATAGCCGGAATCAGACGCGCACATTCCAGCTGATGAAAGCCCAGGGAACGATGCGAGGCTTATCAAGTGTCCAACGCCTCACGCCCTGTTCCTCGGTTTCCACGAGATGGTCGGCAAGGAAAGCGCGCAAACGAGATGCGCTCTCCTCGACGCTAATCTGATCTGCCGCATCAGCAATAAACTCTCTTGTTTCCATTAAGGAAGAGTATGCCTCATCAGGCGAAACATAGGATTTGCTTCTATGTGAGTGGATATAGGAAACGGTGGGCTCATATCCCAAATCGGAAGCGATGCCGAACACATACAGGGCATCGTTATGCCGTTCGAGCTCCAAGCCCATCGCGCGCGCGACGCGCATGTCGACACGAGGAGAAACGCCCGTGCCAACAGTTACGCACACCCTTTCTCGAGCGACCGTGGAAAGCTTTATCAGCGAATCTTCCAAATCGTGGGTGATGAGCGAGCGCGAGGAGACAGCCACATCGACCGCATTCTTTCCCAAACCGAAGCTCGTCCAGTCGTCTTCCCAGCTCATGTGGAGAGGAAGAATCTTCCCCACCCCAACTTCAGGAAGGGGCGTTGCGGCATTGCGCGCCCCGGCATTGCATGTCCCGCCGCGCGTTCCGCCCTCGCATGCCCCGTCACCAGCAAGAGAATCGCTCGAAACAAGCGAAGCGCCTGAACCAGGCAAAGCGCCCGAGTCATGCCGAGAGGCTTCGCCATTCCAAAGCATTCCCCGCTCCGCCGCATTCAAACGCAAGCGGTCAAGCATTCCCGTACTGAAATCGGCCGCAATGACCGAGCAACCCAGGGAGGCAAGGGCGACAGCGAGCGAACCCGTCCCGCACCCCATATCGAGCACGCTCTCTTTGCCGGTAATGCCGGCCTTCGAGATAAAGGATCGCAGATAGGCATCGGGGGCGTCTTTGAAGGAGAACGTTTTGGCGCGTTCGTCCCAATGTTCCCGGGAATCGGGCTTGCGACGGCGCCCATCGAGCTTTCGCCACTCTTCAGCCAGGTTGATCAATGAGGTCCTCCCACTTCCGACCAACAAAAAGGCGACCCTTAAGGCCGCCTTCAAGTCTATGCCTCGCGGCTCATCTTACGCCTGGAACTTTGGGTCACGGGCGATAGCGTCAAGCTTTGCGGTAACGACTTCCTCGACCTCGTAAGAGAACGGGCGCAGGGCGTCCTCAACAAACACCGTGCGAATATAGCCGTTGCATTCGTCGCACTTGTGAATGCGATGAGCGTCGTCACCCTCAATGTTGAAGTAATGCAGATGCTGAGGGTTCTGCGTGCCGCACCGGGCGCAACGAATGCGCTCGAATGCCCATTTGTTCCCGCATTGCTGGCAATACAGGACGCGACCACGACCTTCAGTGGGGCTTTCGCCGCCAACCTTAGCCAGTGCGGGCGTGCTCCCGCACACGGGACAGGTAAGCGGATTCTGATTCAATTTCTCGATCTTGCGCTGCTCCTTTGCCACTGCCTGAGCCACAAGCTCCAGATCGACACGCAATGCCATCATGCCAATCATGGCAACCATGTGAGCCGCTGCAGAAGGAATCTCCTGTTCGTAAGCAGTCGAAAGCAGCGCGCCGACAAACGCCTCGGGGTCGCTTGCCGCAAGCTCCATGTCCTCCTCTTTAACGAGCACATTGAAGTCAACCTCACGAAGCGCCTTGGCATCCTCTTCGCTCAAGCCGCCCTCATCACACACGTAATTGCGAAGGCTGTAGCATATCGCCGTGAAACGACTCTTGTAGATCTTCGGAGGAGCGAACGAGAACACGGGACGATTCGCCGTCCAGGCCTCTTCCAGCTTTTCGACAGAAGGAACCGCATAGTGCTTCTCAGCCGTCGAGGGACCCTTCGACCAGCGGTCCATTTCCTCCCATAAACCGCGGAAGAAGCGAAGGCGTTTCACGTAGGCATCGGACAAATCGGATTCGTATGCCGCAATAACGCGATCTATAAGCTTGAAGTTCATGGGGGTCGCTCCTTACACATTGAGTACTTCTTGGATTTTCGCGCATTGATAAGGGATTTTCCAGCGCAAAGCCCCTACCGGGCATTAATTTCCAGAAACGGAAAAGCCGCCATGCCTCCCAGCATGACGGCCTCCCAGAAGAATCTAACCACTACTTCTCGACGACGTTTTTACCCTCGTCAAGTTCTTTGCGAGCCCAATGGCCCCAGTGGTACAACGCGTCGGATTCGGAGATCAGACCGTCTTTCCACATGACCTTCCACATGCCGCGGTACGGTTGGAAGATACCCGCACCCAGGAAGATATGGGCGCAAGCGAAAATCGCCATGAGCAGGAAGAAGATGTCGTGCAGAAGCAGAAGGACCGAATGAACCCCGCCGGAGAAATCGATGAACAGCTCGCCCAGCAGAAGCAGCACGCCCGTGATGGCCATGACGAATCCGCAAATCCACAGCATGCCGTCGGCAAAACGCTGACCGGACTTCTGCTCGTCCTGGTCGGGCATGTGGATCCACTTGGCCATAAACAGATACGGGAAGAACAGCTTCATCCAAAGCTTATCGTCGCTGGTCCAGGTGCACACATTGTTGTGCCAAATATGGGCGACCCCCTTCGGAGCCATGATGGCGCTGATCAGAGGAACAAGCACGAACGTAATGCCGATAACGCGATGGCTCATTCTCATGATAAACACCACATCGGGGCCGACCAGCTGCGCCAGCGGAGGAATGAACACGAAGCAGCCTGAAATCATCAGCCATATGCAGCAGCTGACGGTAATGCCATGCGTCCAACGAGCCTGACGCGAATGACGCTTGATAAATCGCTGCTTATTGGCACGCTCTTTCAGGAATTCCTCATCAGCCGCCTTGGACTTCTCATCCACGGGAATAGCGTGATTACTCATTTTCAGCTCCTTTCCCGAGATTCTCGGTGAGCGCTTCCTTGAATGTACGGGTATCCTGCGGGTCGCCCTGCTTTACCACATCGCCGGTTTCCACCGAAAGGGTATCTTTGGTTTCCTCGTTGTAGACAAGCGTGTCACGCTTGTAGCCATGCGCGAGACCAAACATGGCTGCCAAGCCAGCAACGGTGGCGCCCATGCCAACCGCCGCAACAGGCTTCATTATTTCCGTAAGCGTTGTGACCGGGTTGATTGCAGGCTTTTCGACCTGGCCATGGGCCTCGATGCCATACTTCAGCACCTGAATCACATGCAGCCCGTCCATTTCGGTATCTCCGTACACGACAGCATCGTTATAGCCTTTTTCATGCAGCCACTCCACGCGAGCTTGTGCCTGGGCAAGCATTTCATCGCGCTCGCCAAACTGCAATGCGTTTGGCTGGCACGTTGCCACGCAAGCGGGCTCCATGCCGTTTTGAATTCGATCGACACAGCCCGTGCATTTGTTAATGGTGCCCTTCGATCCGCCATATTGCGGAACATCATAAGGACATGCCGCTGAGCAGCGCTGACAGCCAATGCACTTGGATTCGTCAACGGTCACCATGCCCGTTTCCTTGTCCTTGTACAAAGTCCCCGAAGGGCAAACGGTGACACAAGCCGCATTGGTGCAATGCTGGCAAGACCTGCGGCCAAACGCCCAGGCGACACCCTTCTGACTATCGGTATCGCGTTCATCGAAGGTGATGATAAGACGCGTGTTCCCGTTGATATCAGGCGGGTTTTGATAGGTTCCGGTAAACGCTGACGCGCATTCATTCAGCCCTGTGGGAGAAGGAAGATTGTTCCAGCATTTGCATGCAACCTGACACCCCTTGCAAGCAGTGCACTTAGAGGAGTCGAATAGAATTGCCATTTCACTCATCGCTTATCCTCCTTACGCTTTCTCGATGTTCACAAGGAATGCCTTGTATTCGGGAATGAAGCTATTGGGGTCGCCGACATTTGGCGTAAGGTCATTCACCATGCTGTCGTCGGTAGCGAACACGCCAGCCCAGCCATAATGATGGGTCATGCCTACCAGATGCTTCGTTTCGCCATTCACCGTAAGGGGCTTAACTCGCTTCGTGACCACAGCAGGGATCGTGACCGAACCACGATTGTTCCAGACATGAACCTTGTCGCCAGCCTTGATGCCCTTCTCTGCCGCCAGCTCTTCCGAAATCTCGATGAATTGCGTCGGCATGGATTCGATGAGGGCGGGGCACATGCGGGTCTGACCGCCGGTCTGCCAATGCTCGGTAACCGAATACGTCGTTGCCACATAAGGGAACTCGTGGAAATCGGCATGAGCCGTCGACTCGTTATTGGCAAACTTGATGCAAGGATTGTTGAGCGATCCGTTCATGATGTTCTCTTCAAGAGGACTCTCGAATGGCTCATAATGCTCTGGCATCGGAGCGTCCACCATGCCGTAGCAAATCAGGCGCGCATTCTGCTCCCATGTCATAAAGAACGCATTGTTGTTCGGCTCAACAGGCTTTTCGTTTTTGACGGCAACAAAGTCGGCGTTGTCGTTAAGCTCCCACTCCGTGCCATTCCACTTGCATAACGTGCGTTCGGAATTCCAGGGCTGTCCCTTGGTATCGGCAGACGCGCGGTTATACAGAATGCGACGATTGTTCGGCCACGCGTAACTCCAGCCCGGATACAAACCGAGTCCGGTAGGATCGGACCTGTCGCGCGAAGCGCATGGCTGCTCTGCCGCCTCAAGAGGCGCGTCGTTGTTGTTCCAGAAGCCAGAATAGATCCACATGCCGCAAGAGGTGGAACCATCGGCCGCCAGTTCGGAATAGCCCTTCAGCAGGTCGACTTTGGGGTTAGCCGTGGTGGTGTTGCAGTCGGTGCCGGCGACACGATAACCGTTCAAAGCCCAAGCAACAGGGCGCGGGTCGATCTTGCCATCGACATAGTAATCCCACTTGGTATTGAGGATAGGATCGGGGTTTGCGCCGCCCTCTTTCTTATACAGGTCGACAATAGCCGTCCAAATAAGGTCGCACATCTCGTAGTCGGTCTTGGCTTCGTCCCACGGCTCGCAAGCCTTGAAACGGTACTGAATCCAACGGCCGGAGTTCAGGATCATGCCGGGCTTTTCGTAAATCAAAGCGCAGGGCAGGTAGAACACCGTGGTGTTGACCTCCTCGGGCTTCATGTCGGGAGCCTTCCAGAAGGTTGCCGATTCGGTAAGAACCTGGTCGGCCACAACCAGCCAATCAAGCTTGGCCATTGAGCGGCGAACAAAGCCGGCATTCGGGGCGCTATGGCAGGGGTTCATGCCCCAGTTGAAGTAGCCCTTCATAATGCCCTGGTCCATAAGCTCGAAGGTGTTGATATGGGTGAAATTGGTTGCGCCCTTGCCAGAGGGGGTCTTCGGCCACCAATCAAAACCATAGTCGTTTTCAACAGTGGCGTTTTCGCCAAACCATTCCTTCAGGGCGGAAACCATGAACTTGGGCTTGTTGGTGTAGTAGCCCGCGGAATAGGTCTGCGATTCAAGCCACTTGCGCAGGGTGGAACGGTCGGTGGTGTTCGACCACTTCAGATAACCAGGCTGTTCGTCAACCAGCATGGCCATGTCGGTTGCGCCCTGTACGTTGGGCTCACCGCGAAGAGCGTTAACACCGCCGCCAGGAATGCCGATGTTGTTCAGCAGCAGCTGAAGGATGGACATTGCGCGGGTGTTCTGGCCGCCGTAGCTATGCTGCGTTTGGCCGAGCGCATAAAGAATGGTGCCCGATTTGCCGGGAGCGCCCGACTCGGAATAGGTCTTGTACACCAACTCCAGGGTTTCCTTGTCCATGCCGCAGACATTGCATACCGTATCGAGGTCATAGCGCTCATAGTGCTTCTTGAACTGCTGGTATACGCAGTTCGGGTCTTGCAGAGTGGCATCCTTCTTAGGCTTGGTGAAAGCGGGCGGAGTGAACTCCGGCACGCCTTCTTTGGTAACCCAGTTGTAGTCGCCAGTCGCGGAGGTATCCCACTGCTCTTCCGACTCGGTTTGGTAGTGCCAGGTATCAACGTCGTAGGTTTTGGTCTCCTCGTCCCAACCGCTGAAGTGGCCGCTCTTGACATCGAAGCCGAATTCGGGATCCAGCAGGTAAGAAGCGTTGGTGTAGTTGATGAGATATTCGAAGTTGTAGTTGTCGGGATTCTTGCCGGTACGGGTGTACTCCGCGAGGCCCGGCTCGATCAGGTTGTCGATGATGTACTTGTACATGCCGCCGTAGAAAGCGATATCCGTGCCGCTGCGAATGGGGCAATAAATATCGGCCTGTTCGGCAGTGCGGGTATAGCGCGGATCAACAACAATCCACTTGGCGCCCTTGTCGTGTGCGCGATGCAGATGCAGCGAAGAAGTGGGGTGGCTCTCGCAGCTGTTGGAACCGCAGTGCAGAATGTAGTCGGTGTTAGCCATATCCGACCAATGGCTGGTCATGGAACCGCGGCCAAACGTGGGAGCCAAGCCGACAACGGTGGAGCTGTGGCAAACGCGCGCCTGGTTATCCACGGCGACAATGCCCAAAGAGCGCATCATCTTCAAGATGAGATACTCTTCTTCGGAATTCTGCTGGCTGCCGCCAAGCGAAGCCATGGCCGGCGTGTAGTTGACCGTCAGCCCGTCTTCATTCTTTTCGACAAAGGTTTCGTCGCGCGTATCCTTAACCATACGGGCGATTTCCTCAATTGCCTGCTCCCAGCTAATGTCTTCCCAATCTTTAGCGCCAGGTCGGCGAACAAGAGGCTTGGTGACACGATCGGGATTCTTCACAATCTCGCCGGTCTCGGGATCAACGACATTACGCAGCTGGAACATCGTTGCGCCCTTGGGGCACAGGCCACCTTCGTTGATTGGATGGTCGGGATCGCCCTCCAAATTGATAAGCTCGCCATCACGTACCGAGCACAACGAACCACAGCCACCAGCACAGTAGCAGCAGATGTTGGTGAACTCCTCGGTGTTGACAAGCTTCCATTCGGGAGAGGACTCAACCGCCAATGCAGGCGAAGGCTGCATAAATTCGAAGGCCATGCTGGTTGCAAGAGCGGCACCAGCAGCCTTGAAGAAGCTACGACGGGTAAGCTCCATATCTCTCACTCTCTTTCATGCTTTGCCTTTACTTCTCTATTCAAAAATGAATAGATCTCATCAAGGAAAAGCATAGAAAGACGCCGCGTCCCGCGGCCGATCAAAACGGGGCTTATGTTTGCGAAGAATCGACAAGTGGACACAGAGGCGTCATTCATTCTTGACTGAGAATGAATGACATTCTCGCTCGAGAATAAAGGAGCCCCCGCTCAACCCGAAGAATACTGAAAGGCAATTCAGCATGAAAGAGTGATGAGATCCGGGTCAAGCGGGAACATATCGTGCCATAGTCGCGTAATCGTACGCGTAAAAGAGAAGGGGGAAGGAGCCGTCCCGCAACATGGTGAACGGCTCCCTCATCGAATCGGACCACTACTTCTTGACGACGTTTTTACCCTCGTCAAGCTCTTCGCGAGCCCAATGGCCCCAGTGGTACAACGCGTCGGACTCGGAGATCAGACCGTCTTTCCACATGACCTTCCACATGCCGCGATACGGCTGGAAGATACCCGCACCCAGGAAGATATGGGCGCAAGCGAAAATCGCCATGAGCAGGAAGAAGATGTCGTGCAGAAGCAGAAGGACCGAATGAACCCCGCCGGAGAAATCGATGAACAGCTCGCCCAGCAGAAGCAGCACGCCCGTGATGGCCATGACGAATCCGCAAATCCACAGCATGCCGTCGGCAAAACGCTGACCGGACTTCTGCTCGTCCTGGTCGGGCATGTGGATCCACTTGGCCATAAACAGATACGGGAAGAACAGCTTCATCCAAAGCTTATCGTCGCTGGTCCAGGTGCACACATTGTTGTGCCAAATATGGGCGACCCCCTTCGGAGCCATGATGGCGCTGATCAGAGGAACAAGCACGAACGTAATGCCGATAACGCGATGGCTCATTCTCATGATAAACACCACATCGGGGCCGACCAGCTGCGCCAGCGGAGGAATGAACACGAAGCAGCCTGAAATCATCAGCCATATGCAGCAGCTGACGGTAATGCCATGCGTCCAACGAGCCTGACGCGAATGACGCTTGATAAATCGCTGCTTATTGGCACGCTCTTTCAGGAATTCCTCATCAGCCGCCTTGGACTTCTCATCCACGGGAATAGCGTGATTACTCATTTTCAGCTCCTTTCCCGAGATTCTCGGTGAGCGCTTCCTTGAATGTACGGGTATCCTGCGGGTCGCCCTGCTTTACCACATCGCCGGTTTCCACCGAAAGGGTATCTTTGGTTTCCTCGTTGTAGACAAGCGTGTCACGCTTGTAGCCATGCGCGAGACCAAACATGGCTGCCAAGCCAGCAACGGTGGCGCCCATGCCAACCGCCGCAACAGGCTTCATTATTTCCGTAAGCGTTGTGACCGGGTTGATTGCAGGCTTTTCGACCTGGCCATGGGCCTCGATGCCATACTTCAGCACCTGAATCACATGCAGCCCGTCCATTTCGGTATCTCCGTACACGACAGCATCGTTATAGCCTTTTTCATGCAGCCACTCCACGCGAGCTTGTGCCTGGGCAAGCATTTCATCGCGCTCGCCAAACTGCAATGCGTTTGGCTGGCACGTTGCCACGCAAGCGGGCTCCATGCCGTTTTGAATTCGATCGACACAGCCCGTGCATTTGTTAATGGTGCCCTTCGATCCGCCATATTGCGGAACATCATAAGGACATGCCGCTGAGCAGCGCTGACAGCCAATGCACTTGGATTCGTCAACGGTCACCATGCCCGTTTCCTTGTCCTTGTACAAAGTCCCCGAAGGGCAAACGGTGACACAAGCCGCATTGGTGCAATGCTGGCAAGACCTGCGGCCAAACGCCCAGGCGACACCCTTCTGACTATCGGTATCGCGTTCATCGAAGGTGATGATAAGACGCGTGTTCCCGTTGATATCAGGCGGGTTTTGATAGGTTCCGGTAAACGCTGACGCGCATTCATTCAGCCCTGTGGGAGAAGGAAGATTGTTCCAGCATTTGCATGCAACCTGACACCCCTTGCAAGCAGTGCACTTAGAGGAGTCGAATAGAATTGCCATTTCACTCATCGCTTATCCTCCTTACGCTTTCTCGATGTTCACAAGGAATGCCTTGTATTCGGGAATGAAGCTATTGGGGTCGCCGACATTTGGCGTAAGGTCATTCACCATGCTGTCGTCGGTAGCGAACACGCCAGCCCAGCCATAATGATGGGTCATGCCTACCAGATGCTTCGTTTCGCCATTCACCGTAAGGGGCTTAACTCGCTTCGTGACCACAGCAGGGATCGTGACCGAACCACGATTGTTCCAGACATGAACCTTGTCGCCAGCCTTGATGCCCTTCTCTGCCGCCAGCTCTTCCGAAATCTCGATGAATTGCGTCGGCATGGATTCGATGAGGGCGGGGCACATGCGGGTCTGACCGCCGGTCTGCCAATGCTCGGTAACCGAATACGTCGTTGCCACATAAGGGAACTCGTGGAAATCGGCATGAGCCGTCGACTCGTTATTGGCAAACTTGATGCAAGGATTGTTGAGCGATCCGTTCATGATGTTCTCTTCAAGAGGACTCTCGAATGGCTCATAATGCTCTGGCATCGGAGCGTCCACCATGCCGTAGCAAATCAGGCGCGCATTCTGCTCCCATGTCATAAAGAACGCATTGTTGTTCGGCTCAACAGGCTTTTCGTTTTTGACGGCAACAAAGTCGGCGTTGTCGTTAAGCTCCCACTCCGTGCCATTCCACTTGCATAACGTGCGTTCGGAATTCCAGGGCTGTCCCTTGGTATCGGCAGACGCGCGGTTATACAGAATGCGACGATTGTTCGGCCACGCGTAACTCCAGCCCGGATACAAACCGAGTCCGGTAGGATCGGACCTGTCGCGCGAAGCGCATGGCTGCTCTGCCGCCTCAAGAGGCGCGTCGTTGTTGTTCCAGAAGCCAGAATAGATCCACATGCCGCAAGAGGTGGAACCATCGGCCGCCAGTTCGGAATAGCCCTTCAGCAGGTCGACTTTGGGGTTAGCCGTGGTGGTGTTGCAGTCGGTGCCGGCGACACGATAACCGTTCAAAGCCCAAGCAACAGGGCGCGGGTCGATCTTGCCATCGACATAGTAATCCCACTTGGTATTGAGGATAGGATCGGGGTTTGCGCCGCCCTCTTTCTTATACAGGTCGACAATAGCCGTCCAAATAAGGTCGCACATCTCGTAGTCGGTCTTGGCTTCGTCCCACGGCTCGCAAGCCTTGAAACGGTACTGAATCCAACGGCCGGAGTTCAGGATCATGCCGGGCTTTTCGTAAATCAAAGCGCAGGGCAGGTAGAACACCGTGGTGTTGACCTCCTCGGGCTTCATGTCGGGAGCCTTCCAGAAGGTTGCCGATTCGGTAAGAACCTGGTCGGCCACAACCAGCCAATCAAGCTTGGCCATTGAGCGGCGAACAAAGCCGGCATTCGGGGCGCTATGGCAGGGGTTCATGCCCCAGTTGAAGTAGCCCTTCATAATGCCCTGGTCCATAAGCTCGAAGGTGTTGATATGGGTGAAATTGGTTGCGCCCTTGCCAGAGGGGGTCTTCGGCCACCAATCAAAACCATAGTCGTTTTCAACAGTGGCGTTTTCGCCAAACCATTCCTTCAGGGCGGAAACCATGAACTTGGGCTTGTTGGTGTAGTAGCCCGCGGAATAGGTCTGCGATTCAAGCCACTTGCGCAGGGTGGAACGGTCGGTGGTGTTCGACCACTTCAGATAACCAGGCTGTTCGTCAACCAGCATGGCCATGTCGGTTGCGCCCTGTACGTTGGGCTCACCGCGAAGAGCGTTAACACCGCCGCCAGGAATGCCGATGTTGTTCAGCAGCAGCTGAAGGATGGACATTGCGCGGGTGTTCTGGCCGCCGTAGCTATGCTGCGTTTGGCCGAGCGCATAAAGAATGGTGCCCGATTTGCCGGGAGCGCCCGACTCGGAATAGGTCTTGTACACCAACTCCAGGGTTTCCTTGTCCATGCCGCAGACATTGCATACCGTATCGAGGTCATAGCGCTCATAGTGCTTCTTGAACTGCTGGTATACGCAGTTCGGGTCTTGCAGAGTGGCATCCTTCTTAGGCTTGGTGAAAGCGGGCGGAGTGAACTCCGGCACGCCTTCTTTGGTAACCCAGTTGTAGTCGCCAGTCGCGGAGGTATCCCACTGCTCTTCCGACTCGGTTTGGTAGTGCCAGGTATCAACGTCGTAGGTTTTGGTCTCCTCGTCCCAACCGCTGAAGTGGCCGCTCTTGACATCGAAGCCGAATTCGGGATCCAGCAGGTAAGAAGCGTTGGTGTAGTTGATGAGATATTCGAAGTTGTAGTTGTCGGGATTCTTGCCGGTACGGGTGTACTCCGCGAGGCCCGGCTCGATCAGGTTGTCGATGATGTACTTGTACATGCCGCCGTAGAAAGCGATATCCGTGCCGCTGCGAATGGGGCAATAAATATCGGCCTGTTCGGCAGTGCGGGTATAGCGCGGATCAACAACAATCCACTTGGCGCCCTTGTCGTGTGCGCGATGCAGATGCAGCGAAGAAGTGGGGTGGCTCTCGCAGCTGTTGGAACCGCAGTGCAGAATGTAGTCGGTGTTAGCCATATCCGACCAATGGCTGGTCATGGAACCGCGGCCAAACGTGGGAGCCAAGCCGACAACGGTGGAGCTGTGGCAAACGCGCGCCTGGTTATCCACGGCGACAATGCCCAAAGAGCGCATCATCTTCAAGATGAGATACTCTTCTTCGGAATTCTGCTGGCTGCCGCCAAGCGAAGCCATGGCCGGCGTGTAGTTGACCGTCAGCCCGTCTTCATTCTTTTCGACAAAGGTTTCGTCGCGCGTATCCTTAACCATACGGGCGATTTCCTCAATTGCCTGCTCCCAGCTAATGTCTTCCCAATCTTTAGCGCCAGGTCGGCGAACAAGAGGCTTGGTGACACGATCGGGATTCTTCACAATCTCGCCGGTCTCGGGATCAACGACATTACGCAGCTGGAACATCGTTGCGCCCTTGGGGCACAGGCCACCTTCGTTGATTGGATGGTCGGGATCGCCCTCCAAATTGATAAGCTCGCCATCACGTACCGAGCACAACGAACCACAGCCACCAGCACAGTAGCAGCAGATGTTGGTGAACTCCTCGGTGTTGACAAGCTTCCATTCGGGAGAGGACTCAACCGCCAATGCAGGCGAAGGCTGCATAAATTCGAAGGCCATGCTGGTTGCAAGAGCGGCACCAGCAGCCTTGAAGAAGCTACGACGGGTAAGCTCCATATCTCTCACTCTCTTTCATGCTTTGCCTTTACTTCTCTATTCAAAAATGAATAGATCTCATCAAGGAAAAGCATAGAAAGACGCCGCGTCCCGCGGCCGATCAAAACGGGGCTTATGTTTGCGAAGAATCGACAAGTGGACACAGAGGCGTCATTCATTCTTGACTGAGAATGAATGACATTCTCGCTCGAGAATAAAGGAGCCCCCGCTCAACCCGAAGAATACTGAAAGGCAATTCAGCATGAAAGAGTGATGAGATCCGGGTCAAGCGGGAACATATCGTGCCATAGTCGCGTAATCGTACGCGTAAAAGAGAAGGGGGAAGGAGCCGTCCCGCAACATGGTGAACGGCTCCCTCATCGAATCGGACCACTACTTCTTGACGACGTTTTTACCCTCGTCAAGCTCTTCGCGAGCCCAATGGCCCCAGTGGTACAACGCGTCGGACTCGGAGATCAGACCGTCTTTCCACATGACCTTCCACATGCCGCGATACGGCTGGAAGATACCCGCACCCAGGAAGATGTGGGCAAGGGCAAAAATGAGCATGATGCAGAAGAACAGATCGTGGAAGAACAGCAACCACGAGTGAGCCGCCGTACCCATAGGCAGGAGCGTGGAGTTCAAAAGAAGCAGCACGCCCGTGATGCCCATGATGATGCCGGAGATCCACAGGGCGCCGTCAGCCACACGCTGGCCGGACTTCTGCTCGTCCTGGTCGGGCATATGAACCCACTTGGCCAGGAACAGGTACGGCAAGAACAGGATCATCCATTTCTTGTCGTCTTCCGTCCAATGGCAGATGTTGTTGTGGATGATGTGCTTCACGCCAGCCGGCGCCATGATGGCGCTGATGATGGGAACCAGCACGAACACAACGCCAATGACGCGGTGGCTCATGCGGAACGCGAAAACAACATCCGAACCCACCATGGCGGTCAGCGGGGGAATGAACACGAAGGCGCCGGAGACCATCAGCCATATGCAGCAGCTGATGGTAATGCCATGCGTCCAGCGAGCCTGCTTGGAGTGGCGCTTGATATAGCGCTCTCCCGTCTCAGCACGGTCATTCAGGAAGGCTTCGTTTTTTGCCTGCTCTTCAGGCGTGATGTCGAACTCAACATGCTTACTCATGATCATCGCCCCCTTTCTTGCCAATAGGAAGGTTCTCGGTAAGAGCCTCCTTCACGGTACGCTCGTCAGGACCATTGCCCTGCTTGGTAACCTCGCCCGTTTCCAGGCTGATGGTGTCGCCGGTGTTCTCGTTGTAAACCAGCGTATCGCGCTTGTAGCCCGCACCCAGAGCGAACATCGCGGCAAGGCCAAGAACCGTAACGCCAGCGCCAACGGCGGTGACCGGCTTCATGATGCCCGAGAGGAAGGCGGCAGCAGGAATCTGCGGATTCTCCACCGCGCCATGGTGCTCCATGCCGTGCTTCAGAACCTGAATAACATGCAGGCCGTCCATCTCGTTTTCACCGTAGATGCACGCATCCTCGTATCCATGATCCTTCAGCAGCTGCAAACGCTCGTTTGCGAGCTCAATCATTTCCTTGCGCGTGCCAAACTGCAAGGCGCCAGGCTGGCAGGTGGTGACACATGCCGGCATCATGCCCTGGGCGATGCGGTCAACGCAGCCCGAGCATTTGTTGATAACGGTCTTGCCACCACGGTCCTCGTAACGGGGAACGTCAAAGGGGCAAGCCGCCGAGCAGTTCTGACAACCGATGCACTTGTCCTGGTCGTAGGTGACCATGCCGGTCTCCTCGTCCTTGTACAGCGCACCAGAGGGGCAGATGTTCACACAGCCCGCATTGGTGCAATGCTGACAAGCGCGGCGGCCAAAGGCCCAGCCAACACGCTTCTGGGATTTCTCATCCTCGAAGTCTTCGAACGTTATGATCAGACGGGTGCAGGAGTTGAGGTCGGAAGGATGGGTGAACTTGCCGTCCCAATCCATGGAATCGTAAGGATTCTCTGCGGTGGGCTCACTCGGCAAGTCGTTCCAGCACTTGCAAGCAACCTGGCAACCCCGGCAGCCAGTGCAGCGAGACGAATCGAACAAAATAGCCATTTCAGTCATCTAGGGTCACCTCCTCCTAAACCGTAGTCTTCTCGATGTTGACCAGGAACGCCTTGTATTCGGGCGTCTGGCTGTTCGGGTCGCCGACGTTCGGCGTCAAGTCGTTGACCGCACCGTGCGTGGTAAGGCCAAAGAGCTTGCTCCAGCTATAGTGGTGGGTCATGCCAACCAGATGCTGGGTCTTGCCATTGACGGTAAGCGGACGGATACGCGGCGTCACCACTGCCGTAACCACGACAGAGGCACGACGGTTCCAAACGCGGACCTTATCGCCGGTCTGAATACCCTTTTCCTCCGCCAAAGCAGGCGAAAGCTCGATCATGTCGCCAGGCATGGCCTCGACGAGTGCCGGGCAGGCACGCGACTGAGCGCCCGTCTGCCAATGCTCCGTAACGGAGTAGGTGGTGGCGACATAGGGATACTCGTCGACCGTTGCGCGACGCGTCGAGTCGTCGGAGTACTGAGTGCCCTTGCGCTTCTTCTTGCTCGTTGCCTCGGGACGACCCAGATAGCAGGGGCTGTTCAGGCGGCCATTGAGCAGGTTCTCCGAAAGCGGGGTCTCGAAGGGCTCGAAGTGCTCGGGGAAGGGACCGTCGACCATGCCGTAGCTTTCGAGTCGGCCATTCTGCTCCCACAGCATGAAGAACGCCTTGTTGTTGGGCTCGATCTGCTGGACGGTGCCGTCGGTCAGCGTCTTGGTCGCCGAGAAGTCGGGGATGTCCATGCCGGCGTCGTAGCCGGTAATCCACTTCTTCTCCTTCAGGTCCCACTTGACCAGCGCCTTGTCTTCCGCCCACGGCTGACCCTGAAGGTCTGCAGAGGCGCGGTTGTAAATGACGCGGCGGTTGTTCGGCCAAGCGTAAGCCCAGTCGGAGTACAGGCCCAAGCCCGAGGTATCCACGTTGTTGCGGTTGTACACAGGCTGGCTTTCCGCGGAAAGCGGAGCCTCGTTGTTGGAATAGAAGCCCGAGTAGATCCACATGCCGCATGCCGTGGAGCCGTCAGCCGCCAGCTTCGCGTAGCCGGGAAGCAGGTTGATGCTGCCCTTTGCGAGCGTCGCATCATCGGCATTGGACTCGAAGCCCTCAGACCAATCGGAGCCCTCCAGCGCGTAGCCGTTCAGCGCCCACGCGACAGGACGGGGATCGATCTTGCCATCAACGTAGTAGTCCCACTTCATCTTCAGGATAGGATCGGGGTTAGCGCCACCCTCTTCCTCGTAGAGACGGCAGATTTCCTTCCACAGAAGATCGCAGATCTCGTAGTCGGGCTTTGCCTCGTCCCAAGGCTCCACCGCCTGCTGGCGCCACTGGATCCAGCGGCCGGAGTTCAGGATGGTGCCCGGCTTCTCGTAGATGAGCGCGCAGGGGAGGAAGTAGCACGTGGTTCCAATCTCCTCGGCGTTCATGTCGGGAGCATCCCAGAAGGAAGCGGTTTCGGTGATCACCTGGTCGACAACCACGAGCCAGTCGCAGTTCGCCATGGAGCGGCGGACGTTGCCGGTGTTGGGCGCACTGTGGCAGGGGTTCATGCCCCAAGCGTAGTAGCCCTTCATGGTGCCTTCCTTCATCTTCTCGAAGGAGGACATCTCGGACCAGTCGGAGCCGTCGTGACTCGGAACCTTCGGCCACCAGTCGTAACCGTAATCGTTATCGACAGTAGCGTTCTCGCCGTACCATTCCTTCAGGGCAGACACCATGAACTTGGGCTTGTTGGTGTAATAGCCATCGGAATAGGTCTGGCTGGAAAGCCAGTGGGCCAAAGTGTCGCGGTCGGTGGTGTTCGACCACTTCAAGTATGCGGGCTGCTCGTTTACCAGCATGCCCATGTCGGTTGCGCCCTGAACGTTGGGCTCGCCGCGCAGTGCGCAGACGCCGCCGCCAGGAACGCCGATGTTGCCGGAGAGCAACTGGAGCACCGACATAGAGCGGGTGTTCTGAGCGCCATAGGTGTGCTGCGTCTGGCCAAGAGCGTACAGGATGGTGCCCGCCTTGCCGGGAGCGCAAGAGGTCGCCCAAGTGGAATACACCAGCTCGAGGTCTTCCTTGTCCATACCGCAAACACGGCACACGGTGTCCATGTCGTAGCGGGAGTAGTGCTCCTTGAACTTCTGGTACACGCAGCGCTCATGCTGCAGCGTGGCGTCCTTCTTCGGAACGGAAAGAACCGGCTTCTCGAATTCAGGCACGCCTTCCTTGACCGACCAGGCATAGGTACCGGTTTCAGAGGTGTCCCAAGGCTCCTCATGATCGGTTTCGTAATGCCAGGATTCGGCGTTGTAGGTTTCCGTCTCAGCATTCCAACCGCTGAACAGACCCGTTTCAGGATCGAAGTCGTATTCCTCCATGAGAATGTAGGAAGCGTTGGTGTAGTTGATCAGGTATTCGAAGTTGTAATTGTCGGGATTCTTGCCGGTGCGGTTGTATTCTGCCAAGCCAGGCTCGATCAGGTTGTCGATGATGTACTTGTACAGACCGCCGTAGAACGCGATATCCGTGCCGCTGCGAATGGGGCAATAGATGTCCGCCTGCTCTGCAGTACGGGTATAGCGGGGGTCGACAACAATCCACTTGGCGCCCTTGTCGTGAGCCTTATGCAGCCACTTGGCGCTAACGGGATGGTTTTCAACAGAGTTGGATCCGATGTTCATAATGACATCGGTGTTTTGCATGTCGCACCAATGAGTAGTCATTGAGCCGCGACCGAATGATGCCGCCAGACCGGCGACGGTGGGGCCGTGTCAAACACGGGCTTGGTTATCGATTGCCACGATACCAAGCGCTCTCATCATTTTGAGGATGAGGTACTCTTCTTCTGAGTTCTGTTGCGAACCGCCCAAGCTGGCAATGCTTTCGCAGCGGTTCACGGTAAGGGTCTTGCCCTTGACCTCTTCGGTTTCGACGAAACCGGCATCACGGGTATCCTTGGTTTTGCGGGCAATTTCCTGAATTGCCTCTTCCCAGGTAATGGGTTCCCATTGCTTCGAGTAAGGACGGCGAACCAACGGCTTGGTCTGACGAACCTTGCTCTTCTCGATTTCATGTGTTTCAGGATTCACGACGTTACGCAACTGGAACATCGATGCACCCTTGGGGCACAAACCACCCTGATTGATGGGATGGTCAGGATCGCCCTCCAAGCTGATGAGCTCGCCGTCGCGCACCGAGCAAAGGGAGCCACAACCACCTGCGCAGTAGCAGCAGATGTTCGTATACTCTTCGGTGTTGACGAGCTTCCACTCGGAGGAGGATTCCACTGCCAAAGCCGGCGAAGGCTGCATGAACTCGAAGGCCATGCTGGTCGCTAACGCGGCACCGGCAGCCTTGAAGAAGCTTCTGCGTGACAGCTCCATTTCCCACTCCTTTCGATTGCTCTCCCCCTCTGCCTTTCGGCAGAGCTCTACAGACGTATCGTATCGAAGTGCTTGAAAGCGTCCCCTTCGAAATAAGTCGCCATTCTGCAAGATATCGATAAACGGTCAATTTCTTCGAATGTTTCTCAACTGAGAATAAATCAAAACACCAGATAGAGCCACTGTTTTGTAGTGCGAAAGAATAAGCCCAAACCGTTCAACCTGATATACTGAAATCCGTGGTAAGGAGGGACATGAGCGAGAAAGAGCGCATACGCCTGACGCAGCTCACCTCAAAAGGCGGTTGAGCAGCGAAATGGGGTCCGGGCGATCTCAAGGAAATACTTACTTCCCTTCATCCCGCGTGCGCATCGCCCGCGGCTGATAAGCTATTGCTTGGATACGAAACCAGCGACGACTGCGCCGTCTGGCAGCTCAACGACGATCTGGCGGCGGTGCTTACCGTCGACTTCTTCACACCCGTCGTCGACGATCCTTACGAATTCGGACGCGTGGCGGCAGCCAACGCCCTCTCGGATGTGTTCGCCATGGGCGCTCAGCCTCATGTTGCCTTGAATCTGCTCGCGCTCGATTGCGCGATCGGAACCGATGTCGCAGCGGCCATTCTCCAAGGCGGAGCGGATGCCGTGGCGGAAGCGGGAGCCTTCGTTTCCGGCGGCCACACCATCGACGACCCGGAGCCAAAATATGGCCTTTCGGTCTTCGGAACGGTCGCAACCGACGCCATCGTCCGCAACGAAGGCGCACTGCCCGGTGACGTTCTGTATCTCACCAAATCGCTCGGCACCGGCATCATGAGCGCCGCGATAAAGATCGACCAGATCACCGATGCGGAAATGAGGCCCGTCATCGATTCGATGATGGAATTGAACGCCGCAGGCAGCAAGGCCATGCGAGCCGCAGGCGTGCACGCCGCCACCGATGTCACCGGTTTCGGATTGGCCGGCCACTTGCATGAAATGCTTGAATCGAGCAATTGCAGCGCCGTCATCGATTTCGCATCGCTACCTCTGTTCGAACGGGTTTGGGAGCTTTCCTGCGACTACTGCCGCCCCGGCCGCACCTTCTCCATCATGGACGACCTTGAGGGCTTCATCGACCAGGGACAGGTCGATGAGGAAGAGTTCGACAACCGCCTGGGAGTCATCTGCGACCCGCAGACCTCGGGCGGCATCTTGGCCGCCATCCCCGCTGAGAACGCAGCGGTATTCGAGCGGACCTTTGAAGAGCTTACGGGACGCAAGCCCGCTCGCATCGGGTACATAACCGAAGGAAACACGGGGCATCTCACCTTCAGCGACAGCTGATGCAGCCCGCGCCATCTGGGGAGACGCGCTGGGAAGGCCGAATGTCAGAGAATCCCACCTTCGGTGACGGCTGTTGCGGCGCGCGTTCGTCAGCCACGGCTGAACGGCGCGGCAGAAAAGATGTGGGCAACAGCGCAAAGGGCTGATGCGCCGGTACCCGCTAGTCGCCGGCTGAACGCGACGGAGCGGACTCCCCTCTTTATTATTCAACCAAAGGAACGGGGCGATAGGCGCCCCGTTCCTTTGCAAACAAGCCGTCAATCTGGTCTTCGACGCCGAGCTCGCGCGCGACGCTTTGCGCCTGCGCTGCCGCCTGGGTGTCATCGGGACGACGGAACAGCAAGCCCATCCCGCAACCCGCACGCACCTTGGGCGGCACGGGAACCAACGACCCCTCGGCGCCAAACGCCGCTTCGAAGGAAAGCGCCGCATGGGTCGAGCCGAAAGCGACCAGATATTCCGCCATGATTACAGAGTGATGGTCTTCGAGGCGCCCTGCATGCGGCCCAAAATGTCATACATATTGGAAACCTCGCCCACCGCAAGCTGCTCTTTCAGCCCGTAGAAATCGAGGCAGGTTCCGCATACCAGAACTTCGGTGCCCTGAGCGATAAGGGAGCTTACGCTGTCGATAATCGCCTGTTCACCACCGGCAACCAGCTTTACGCCGCTGTTCATGAACAGCAAATGCGCGGGCGGATTGCCCGACTCGGAAAGGGTGTACAGCGCCATCTTCATCAGGCTCTTGCCCAAGGTTTCGTCGCCCTCGCCCACGTGGTCCTTGCCGACAAACACGGCGTAGGGCTCCAGCGCGACGCAATCGCAAGAAGCGGCTTCCGCGCCCGCCTCTTCACCCTCGGCTCCGCCGATTTGAACATTCCAGAAATCGTCTTCCTGCTCAACCGAAACAGGACGTCCCATACGGGTCGCCAGATGCTGAAGATTCGAGACGGCGGCCTCGTTGCTCACCTTCACCAGCAACGACCCGCAACCGGCATCGAGCTCCTTCTTCGCCATCATCAGAGGCTTGGGGCACTGCAGCCCACGCGCATCAATTTCCTTCATATGCTTTTCCTTTCCTATCAGACGCTCCGAGTATAGCGCCATTGCTTATCTGGAATAGCGCCCAGGACTACCTGAACGCCATCGCCTACCTTGGGAGCCCAAGACCATCCGGGCGCCGCCGCCTATCTAAGCGCTTACCTCAGTGCCTTCACGCTTTCCTTAAGCGCTTCGATGCCCTTGGCTATCTCGTCTTCGGTATTGAAATACGAGAAGCTGAATCGCACCGCTCCCCGCTCTTCGGTACCCAGCGCCCGATGCATCAACGGCGCACAGTGCGCGCCCGCACGCGTGCAAACAGCCCAATCACGCGCCAAGGCATCGCCCAGTAAGGCGTTATCGACATCCTCGACATCGATGGCAACGACTCCGCTTCGATCAATGCCGCCATGACCGCCAAGAATGGAAACGCCCGCGATGCTGCTCGTGCCCTCTTCGAACTGGGACGCAAGGCGGGACACCTTTTCGTGAATCGTGTCGGCGCCCACCTCTTCAACATAGCGCACGCCAGCCGCCAAGCCGGCCAATCCATGGGCGTTTATCGTACCCGCCTCGAGCGCTTCCGGCATGAAGCGCGGATGACGTTCGTCATACGTATGGGTTCCCGACCCGCCTTCCACGAGAGGCGTTATATCAAGATCGGGCGAAACGCAAAGGCCGCCCGTGCCCTGCGGTCCGAACAGGCTCTTGTGCCCCGTGAAACACACCACATCAGCGCCAATCTCCTGCTGGTTCAGGGGAAGAGCGCCAGCGGTTTGGGCGGCGTCAAGAATGAACAGGGCCCCATGCTTATGGGCGATCTGGGCCATGCGGGCGGCGTCATAGACATCGCCGGTAAGATTCGAAGCATGGGTTGCCGCGACATAACGGACATCGCCTTCCGCAAGCAGGCGTTCGTATTCGTCGAAATCGAGGCTGCCATCGGGCTTGATCGAAGCGACTTTAATGACGCATCCCAGTTCATCACGAAGGCGATTCAGGGGGCGCAATACGGAATTATGCGAAGCGGCCGTGGTGACAAGCGTGCACCCCGGCGTCACCAGACCCTGAAGCGCGATGTTCAACGCCATGGTGGCGTTCAGGGCGAACGAAACGCATGAGGACGAAGGCGCGCCAAGCAGACGCGCCACGCCGCGGCGGGCCTCAAACACGGCCCTGCCCGCTTCAAGGGATGCCTGATGCACTCCCCTTCCCACGCCACCGAAGGATGCCATGGCATGCACGACGGCATCGGCAACCTCAGGCGGTTTCATGAGCGTGGTGGCGGCGTTGTCGAAATAGATCAAGATAATCACCCCTCACAAAATGGGCGAACGAAGGAAACGAAACGAGCCGTGAGCCCTTCCCAGGTAAGCGAATGCATGTCGCCTTCATACGGAGCCAAGCACGCCGCCTCTTCGATGGCGCGCGCAATGCGCTCGGAGAACGGATCCAGCTCTTCGGGATAGGGATCGTCGGCCGTGCGCATGCGTGGCGGACGCACGAACACCACCGGCGCATCGGGAACATGACCTTCAAGCCATGGACGAATGCCCGGCAGATCGCTCACGACGACACGGCACCCGCAGGCGAGCGCCTCAACCACGACCAAGGGCAATCCCTCAAAAAAGGACGGAAGCACGAAGATATCGGCGCTCTGATAGGCTCGTGCCAATTCACGCGTTTCAAGGCGGCCGGCAAATTCAACGTCCGTCTTGCAAGCGGCTGCTTGCTGAGTAAAGCGCTCGTATTCGGCGGCGTTATTATGGCCGCCCACCAGGCGAAGCTTCGCCTTTTTCCCGGAAACCTGAACCTGGTCAATGGCATCAAGCAGACACCCGACGCCCTTCTTCTCCCAGATCTTGCCAACATAGAGAAGGGAAAGCCTGTCGTCTTCCTGCGGTCGCGAAGCAGGAGCCTTGAACACAGAGGAGTTGTATCCGGTACCCAATACCTGAACGCGGGACGGTTCGCATCCGTACATATCGACGATCTCGCCACGCTGTTCGCTATGCAGGGCGAAGACGCCCGTCAGCGAACAAATGCCCTCGATAATGGCGTCGCGCTCAAGGCCGTGCGAGCGCATTTGGCGAAGATCGGTCGAATGACAAATGGCAAACACCGGAATATCGGAAATCAGGCTTCGCACCAAAGAAGTGAGCAGATACAAATGGTGGCACACCACCACATCAGGACGGAATTCCGCCACCGCCCGCTCAATCCTCTTCGCAAAAGCGGCGCGGAAGCAAGAAACCATCCGCTCGTCCATATCGCGATAGCGCGTGGCCTGGTAAGGCATTTCGTCCGACATGCCACACACGGGAAACGGCAGCTCGTCCGTCTCGAAGAGAACCGGATAGGCACTTACACCAGCTGGAAACGGCAGCGGATCATCAGGCGCAATGCCGCAGATAACCGCCGCAGCATGACCAGCCTCGACTTCGCAACGCACCATTTCGGCAAGATACACGCCGCTTCCTGTACTATCCGGCTTTTGAGCGGTGACATTCAGGATTCTCATTGCTCGTATATCCCTTCGCACTCAAGCCCCTCTTCGGCGATGAACCGCTGAAGCTCTTCTTCCGAGCCATGCTCGACAAGCCAGGCAAAGCCGCAACCAGCAGAAATGCTCCGCGGGATAGTGCCCAGGCGACCTTCGAGGCCGTGGCGTTTGGCGACCTCTTCAAACCCGAATGCGTCAGCCGTGGTATGGAAAGCAACAATGATCATGAAAACAACCCTACCCCACAAGACCTCATCCGGATAGCCCAAAATGGTGAGCCTTGTCCGAGAAACGGTAAGAACGCCAGCAACATCGAAAGCAAGACCTTCTCAGCAGAACTTGTCGCGTCCGGGATCGACCGCTCCCGCGACGCGCACAATCCGCTCAATGGGATACGGCGCCTCGTCAATAACGGCACGCGCGCGCTCCACATCGGCAGGCTCAAGCATCACCGAAGTTCCGCAGCACGCCTGCATGCCATGAGGGGCGGGGGCAACGCGCGCTGGCACGCCCGCATCCCTTATGCGCTCATACAAATCGAAAGCCTCGGTACTCGTGCGGACGAGCACATAGCAAGCATCCTTCGCAGGCATTACGCAACACCTGCCGCAATACGAGCAGCCCCAATAGCGCCAGCATAGCGCGCTTCAGGACAGGTTTTCACCGTCGTGCCAAGAGCGGAAGAAAGCCGCTCGACAATAAACTCGTTGGAGCAAAGGCCGCCAGTAAGATAAACGGTCATCCCTTTCGTGCCCGTTGCCAGAGAGGCGACGCGGCCGACAACCGAATCAATCACGCCCCGAGCAATGTTTTCACGCGGCTCCCCTCTTCCAACAAGGGAAATGACCTCGCTCTCGGCGAACACCGTGCACATGCTCGAAATCGTGGTGGGCTTCCCAACGCGCGCCAAATCGGCCAATTCGGACTGACTTACCGCAAGCCTGTCGGCCATGATCTCCAAAAAGCGCCCCGTCCCCGCAGCGCATTTGTCGTTCATCAGGAACTTCTTCACCACACCGCCGGAAAGCCAAATGACCTTCGTGTCTTGGCCACCGACGTCTATCACGGCGCCATCGGGGCCAAAGAGATGCGCGGCACCTTTTCCATGGCACGTGATTTCGGTCACAACCTTGTCAGCATACGAAACGGCATTGCGACCGTATCCCGTAGCAACCACGAAATGTTCTTGGGCAAGCAAGCCCGCCTCTTCAAGGTGCGCCATAGCGACATGGGCGGCCTCAACGCTGCTGAAGCCGGTCGGATTCATCCACAAGTCGACAACGCTTCCCAGCTCATCAACCGTGGCAACCTTCATCGCGGTTGAACCGATATCGATTCCAATCCCTCGCATGACCCCTCTCCGCTCAAACGAAAGCCGGGCGGGCGCAACGGCCCACCCGGCAAGGCCTTTCTAGCCAAGCATCTCGACAAATGCCTGAATGCGCGTACGCAGCTGTTCGGCATCGTTGTCGGTGTAGTCGGTTTCCAGGTCAAGGCAAGGAATGCCCTCCGCCTCAAGCGCGGCAGCAACCGAGGACTTCTCCACGTTATAGGTCGTGCAGAACTTCAGGTTGGCATCGATCACGCCATCAACCTGGTATTCACGAGCCAGACGGATGATGTCGTCGATTCGACCGGGATTAGGCGTGAAGCAAGCGCAATTGTTCTTCATATAGCGCTCGGAAAGGGCCTGGAACTGGCCTTCGAGAGTGGTCTGAGTTTCGTCGACCAGATGCTCGAAGTAGCGCGTTCCCGTGCACATCTCCTCGCAAACCACGGCTGCGCCGCTGGTCTCGATGAGGTGATGGAGCTTCCAATTGGGAATGGCCATGGGCGTGCCGGTAATCAGGATGCGCTTGGTGCCCGCGGGGAACACGCTCACTCCGTCGGCAATGCGCTGCTCGAGCTCGTCGGCAAGCTCGTTGGCCTTCTGGGCGCAACGCTCCGGATCGTCGAAGAACGCGATCTGCGTCATGAGCAGGCGGTCCTTGCCGGAAATCGGAATGCAGTCCTTGTTCTTGGTCGCCGCGAACACACGCGCCAGCGCGCGGCGCTTGGCGTTGACAATCTTGATGGCTTCGGCGAGCTTCTCTGCGGTAAGCTCGTTGCCGGTCACACGCTCAACCTCACGAGCGAACTCGGCAATTTCACCCGTCCACTTCTCAACGTCCTTGGCGCGCTTCATCTGGGGCATGTCCATGACGTAAGTGTGCTTGTCGGCACCCAGAATCTCGTAAGCCTTCTTCTTGGCATCGCAGGTTGTTTCCCCAACATACACATCGGCAACGCTGAAATACGGGCAGGTCTTGCCAAAATGCGCGCCCAGCGAAGCCTTGACCAGCGGGCAGGTATCGGCAGGCAGCACCTTTTCACCTTCGGGAACCCAGAATTGCGAGCCGCCGCACAAGCCGGTGACAGCGCCACCACATGCGATTACCACCTCATCGGGAACATACACGCAGAAGGTTCCGAACACTTTGCCACCCGCTTTCTGAAGCTCGATGAGCTCCGCGGGTCGGATACCATGGATGTCGGAAACGACGAAATCGTAAAACGCCATCCCCTCCGGACGATTTTCCTGGCTCAAATACACATCGCTGAATGCTGTGGGAAGAGCAGCACAGAGCAGGTCGTGCGTTTCAAGATCCATACCCAGGTTTTTCCACATTTCATGATTGTCTGCCATCGGTCGCTCCCTTCACGCGAAGGCAAATGCACCACCAGACCAAGCGAACTACCAGCCACTCGCTTTTGCCTTTGGTGCGTAAACTCTTTCTCTTGGTGTGTAAGCATGAGCGGCGAACGCGTGGTGCAGCTTCAGCCGAAGCCGCACATTGGCGCACATAGCCATCGCCACTCAATGTCGCAGAAATGCGAACACGTCGCAGAAACGTGAACGCCACCCTTCGCTTGGCTCCGGGTGAAATATTCGGGAAAACGAAACGACCAGGATGGCATAAGCGCAGAATCAGCCACAGGCGTCCGGTTGCCCTCAATGCCCGCAATTATAGTCCAATGAATCGTATCCCTTGGGACGGAAAAGCCCCGACCAGCCTCTTCCGAAAGGGAAGATTCTGATCGGGGCGAACAAAGCTCCGATGCGTTAGCCGATGGTGATGGTGAATACGCCGTCCTTCTCATCAACGGTGGCATTCAGCTTCTTGCGACGAGCAAGACGCAGAATGTTGTCACGCGGGGTCGCGCTATCGACTTCCACAACCACCTGCTCGCCAGGATTCTTTTTCAGGGCATCCTGGGTCAGCATCAAAGGCTCAGGGCAAAACAGGCCCTTTGCGTCTACGGTAACCATATTCAGCTCCTTTACGAACGCGCATGCTTGAGATTAGCAGCGGCAATGATGAACAGCACAACGATGCAAACGATGGTGGCGATCTGGCCAGCCTCGGTTGTGCCATTGGCGCTCGAGGCAATGCCGAAGTTGTGGGCGAATGCCGCGCCAACCAGAAGGCCGATGAAGGTCACGGCAGAGTCGCCGGAGCCGGAACCAGCCAGCACCAGCTGACGTAGGGGGCAGCCACCCAGAAGCGTGGCGCTGAAGCCCACGATGAACATGCCCAGGATGTTCCACAGGGCTTCGGTATGAGCGATGGGCTGATCGGCGAAGCCGAGGTTGAAGTGGCCGGATACCAGGTTGTAAACGAGCACGCCAGCGAACAGGATGGCGATTACAACCAGGCCCCACGCATCGCGCACCAGGAAGGTGTCGCGCAGGCCACCAGCGAAGCAGAGGCGCGTGCGCTGGGCGATGATGCCGAAGGCGATGCCGCCGATGATGGAAAGAACAACCGGAGCATGCATGCTGCCAGGACCGGACTGGGAAACGGCAAACACCGTGGTGGCGACGCTCAGAATGAACACGACGACAGCGACAACGGGAAGAACAAGACCTTCCGCTTTCTTGACCGTTTCAGCGCGTCCCAGCGAAAAGCCCTTCTTCAAGAACAGAACGCCGACGCCGATACCGGCAACAAAACCGATGAGGGCAACCCAAGCGTTAAGGTCGCCGCCTGCCATACGAAGAACCATACGCAGCGGGCAGCCCAGGAAGATGAGACAGCCGATCATCATCACAAAGCCAAGGGCAAAGCGGGTAAACGGAGAAGAGCCAGCCGTGGCCTTGAACTCCTTGTTTGCGAAAGCCATGATACAAGCACCGACGATGATGCCGATGATTTCGGGGCGAATGTACTGCACCGTTTCAGTGGTCTGCAGTTTCATGGCGCCAGCGGTATCACGAACAAAGCAGGCAATACAAATCGCCATGTTGCCCGGGTTGCCGTTCGAGGCAAGCAGAATGGCGACAACAGCGGCAACAACGCCGCCCACAACGAGAATTACTCGTTCTTTAGCTTCAGAATTCACGCAAGTCTCCTTCATTGAGAGGGAATGGGGCAAAACCGCACATGCCGCACAAGGGGAATGGCGCAGTTCGCCCAGCACTACAGGAAACCCGCCACAGGGGCGGACATGCAGAAAGGATGACGCTCAAAACAGAATCAAGCGCAGAAAGGTTCGATCGAACAATGGCGGCAAACACATCATGACCAGCTCAGAGGCAGAAAACAGCTGGGCATCATGCTTTTGCCGCAGTGATTATAACCACCGAAGCACAATCGTCACGCCGCTTTCCAATTCAGTGGTTCAAATTGTCCTTTAAAGGGAAAGGCGAGTCCGCCAATTCCGAAGCTTCTTATAATGGTCGCGTGAAAGACACTCCCGTTAACGTGGGTTTGAACCGGCCAAACGCAGAAAAGGTTGCAACCATGCCAACAGAACTCCAGCTCAAAGCCCTGCGAGCCCTTCCCGCCGTGGATGAAGTGCTCACCATGCTTTCTCGGTCTATCCCGATGGAGGCCTTCCCCCATGAACTGGTGGTCGATTGCATTCGCAAAGAAGTCGAAGCGGCTCGCAATCTGATCATCGAAGGCAAGACGGCACCCTCGGAAGAGGGAATAGCGAACGGAACGCTCCGCCGCCTCCAGGCGCAAGCCGAACCCTCGCTCAAGCGTGTGATCAACGCCACAGGCGTGATAATCCACACCAATCTGGGGCGAAGCGCCCTCGCGCCGCAAGCGGTAACGGCCGTTGAGAACGTGGCAAAGGGCTACTCCACGCTGGAGTACGACCTCGCCAGCATGCAGCGCGGCAGCAGGCATTCCCACTGCGAAGAGCTGATTTGCACCCTGACCGGAGCGGAAGCGGCAATCGCCGTCAACAACAACGCGGCGGCCGTCATGATGGTGCTCAACGAGTTCGCCCGCAACCGCCAAGCGATCATCTCCCGCGGCGAGCTTATCGAAATAGGCGGCTCATTCCGCATTCCCGACATCATGGACTTCTCCAATGCGCACATGGTCGAAGTGGGAACCACCAATAAAACCCACCCCTCCGACTACGAGCGCGCCATCACGCCCGAAACCGCCATGCTGCTGAAGGTTCACACCTCCAACTATCGCCTTATCGGCTTCACCGAATCGGTGCGAGCGAAAGATCTGAAGGCAATCGCCACGCGCGAAAATGAACGGCGCAACGGCGCCGGTGAAGAAGAGCTTCTCGTGTACGAGGACCTTGGCTCTGGCATGCTGCTGCCATTGCGGGGACTCGAAGGCTACGGAGAGCCCACGGTCACCGAAGCGCTTGAAGGATGCGACCTGGTTTCCTTCTCGGGAGACAAGCTGCTCGGAGGCCCACAAGCGGGCATTATCGTTGGCAACAAATGCCTGATAGACCGCCTGAAAAAGAATCCGCTCGCGCGCGCCCTGCGTCTCGACAAGATGACCATCGCCGCGCTTGAGGCCACCCTTCGCCTGTACCTCGACCCCGAAAAGGCATACGAGAGCATCCCCACCTTGCATATGCTCACCGCACCCATCGAAACGGTTGAAGCGAAGGCGGAAGCGTTGCGTCAGGCGATCTGCGCTTCGATTCCCAAAGATTCGTGCAAGATTTCTGTCGTGGAAAGCGTCGCGCGCGCAGGAGGCGGCTCCCTCCCCATGTACGACATCCCCTCATATGCCGTTGAAATCGAGCGCGCGGGCTGGAATGCGCAAGAATGCGCCGCCTATCTTGTCCAGAACCACCAGATTCCCGTCATAGCCCGCATCAGCCGAGAAAAGCTGCTTTTCGACGCGCGAACCATTATGGACGACGAGGAAATAAAGGAAATCGCCGCAGCGCTCGCAAGCTTCTTTGCTCGCTCGCATTAGTTTGGAGGCCCCTATGGCACAGCATAAAAGCGAAGAAAGCCCCCTTATCGTCGGCACCGCCGGTCATATCGACCACGGCAAATCGACATTGGTTGAAGCGCTTACCGGTACCGATCCGGACCGTCTTGCTGAAGAGAAGCGCAGGGGAATCACCATCGAGCTCGGATTCGCCCGCCTTCCCCTTCCCGATGGAACGTCTCTCGGCGTGGTGGATGTGCCGGGGCACGAACGCTTCGTTCGTCAGATGATCGCCGGCGCATCAGGCATCGACCTTGCCCTGCTTTGCATTGCGGCCGATGACGGAATCATGCCTCAAACACGCGAGCATACCGCGGTCCTGCAGCTTCTCGGCATCACCAACTGCGTTGTCGCCCTCACCAAATGCGATCTTGTCGATGAAGACTGGATTGAGTTGGTCAGCGAAGAAGTGAGAGCGGGCCTTGAGGAAACGCCCTTTGCCGACGCGCCGATTGTTCCCGTTTCCGCACGAACGGGACAGGGACTCGATGAGCTGAAGCGCGTTCTTGCAGACCAGGCGCGAGAACTGAGGAGCATCACCAAAGAAGGCCCCGTCCGCCTTCCCATCGATCGCGTATTCACCATCAAGGGCGCTGGCACGGTGATAACGGGAACCCTCTGGCAGGGCTCCGTGACACCTGACATGGAGCTTGAGGTGCTTCCTTCAGGTATCCTCGCACGCGTGAGGTCGGTACAGGTCCATGGGTCGGAGGTTCAAGAAAGCCTTGCCGGAAACCGCACCGCATTGAACTTGGCGGGCGTCAAGAAAGAAGACCTTAAGCCAGGCAATTTCCTCGTGACGCCGGGCACGCTGGAGGCGAGCAACCGCTTCGATGCCCAATTCACCTACCTGCCCGCAACCAACACGCAGACGCAGGCAAAGCCATTCGAAAGCGGATCGACCGTGCATATTGCCCACGGCACCCGGGAAGTGACCGGGCGCCTTCTTCTAATGGATGGACTCAGCACGCTGGCTCCGGGACAAACTGCCTTCGCGCAGATTCGCCTTGACGTGCCCTTGCCCGTTTCGCGCAACGACCGCTTTATCGTGCGGTCGTTCTCGCCGGTTCACGTCATTGGCGGCGGTACCATCCTCAACAGCATCCCGCATCATCGGACGAATCTAAAGGATGCGGACCGTTCGCTTCTCACCGCCCTAACGGAAAGCGACGACCTCGCCATCTGCCATGCGATTATCGATTCAAGCGATATTCCCATCTCGACAAAGGAAATCTCTCGCATCGCCAACCTCCCCGCAGAGCGCATTGCCAAATTGCTTAAGACCGAAGCTGAAAACGCCAAACGGCCCGAGTACGTTTCGCTGGGCGCAAACCATGAGCTCTGGGCCAAGCGCGCCACGGTTCAGCGGCACATCATGGCCATGGAGAACATCCTGGTGACCTTCCACACCAACGAGCCGGCGGCTACCGGCATGGCGATCAACACCCTTAAGCAGCGCTTCCCGCGCCATATGCCAGATGAATGCTTCAAGGCGCTATTGGAAGAAGCCATCGCGGCCGGAAAGCTCGTCTTCGAGAAGAACGAAGTCAGCCACCCGAAAGCGGGAGCGGGCGCCCGTAATCTTGAGAAGCAGG
The DNA here is from genome assembly GCA_963621885.1 of bacterium. Classification (GTDB taxonomy): domain Bacteria; phylum Actinomycetota; class Coriobacteriia; order Coriobacteriales; family Eggerthellaceae; genus UMGS1519. The sequence continues at coordinate 3,222 of CAVFFT010000034.1, read as the reverse complement.
CGGCCGATTCCCTCTATGCCGCACTGCAGTCGCATGGCACCACTCCGCCTCCCGTCGAGGATGTTTTCGAAGGGGCGGGGCTCAGCGTCGCACAGGGACGCAAAGCGCTCTTGACGCTTGAGCAGCAAGGACGAGCGGCGCGCGTGAACAAAACCTACTGCTTTACCGCAGAGGCGCTGCAGCAACTACAGGATGCGACCGTGAAATGCCTGCAGGAAAAAGGAAGCGCCACGGCAACCGAGCTCAAAGACGCGATGGGGACAAGCCGCAAGTACGCCATTCCCCTGCTTGAGTACTTCGACGAAAAGCGCATCACGAAGCGATCGGGAGACGAGAGAAGCCTCGCGTGAGGAAGGAGCCTGGCGTGAGGCAGGCGAGCTTTTCAGGCGGCTTTTCTGGCGACGATCCTTCGGGCGGCCTATTCGAGTGATTTTCCGGAAGGCCTTCCAGGCGGCCTTTCGGATGGCCATCAAAGCGACCTTTCGAATGGTCTTTCGCCAATTGCCGAATTAAGCAAGAGCGAACCGGCTTCTTCCGTCTGAAAAGGTACCATTAGCACGGTTCATAAACGGAGACGGATGGGTCCTGGTGGGCCCCACGGCCTTCAAAGCCGCTGAGAGGCGCGCAGAACGTCTCAGGTGTGTTCGATTCGCACACGTCTCCGCCATTTTCTCTTCGCGATTCTCCCGATGCCCATCTGGCAACAAACCTGAGTCTGCCCCGTTTTCGCTGACAGGGTCTCCGTCGCGCAAATCGAGAACCCTACGACATGTGCGACACGACTACGCGGGAAGCTCAAAGGCACGGCGCAAAAGACGCCTTACGCGACACGACTACGCGGGAAGCTCGCCTGTTTCCATCAGCTGCAGAAACTGGCTCTCATCAAGCACCGGCACACCAAGCGAGACGGCCTTTTCGTATTTAGAACCCGCCGCCTCACCAGCGATGACATAGCTTGTCTTTTTCGAAACGCTGCCCGACACCTTCGCGCCGCGCTCCTTCAACCAATCACCCGCTTCGTTGCGCGTCATGCCGCTCTGCACGAGGCTTCCCGTGAGAACGAACGTGAGACCCGCAAGCGTCTGGGGCGCCGCTTCCGACATGGCAGTCTCCTCCATGGTGACACCGTGGCGCGCGAGGCGCTCAATCACCTGAATGTTGTCCGGCGTCTTCAAGAAGGCGGCCACACTGTGGGCGATCACCTGTCCCACGCCGTCGACCTTCGCAAGCTCCTCTTCACTTGCGGCCCGCAACGCATCCATGCTCGGGAAGGCCCGCACCAACGCCTCGGCAGTCGTGCGTCCCACGTGGCGCATGCCCAGACCGAAAAGAACCCGCGCGAAAGAACGGCCCTTGCTTTCCTCGATGAAGCCGAGAATCTTGTTCGCGGTCGTCTCTCCCAGGCGAATCTTCTCGCCTTCCTTGTTCACGCGACCCATATCGAGCGTCGCCAAATCGTAGTCGGTCAGATGGTAGAAATCGGCCACATCCGTCACGAGGCCCGCATCCAGAAGCCGGCCGATAATCTCCTCGCCCAGGCCTTCGATATCCATCGCATTGCGGCTCGTCCAGTGCTTCAAGCGCTCGGCCGCCTGCGCCGGGCAGTCGATCGACTCGCAGCGCAACACCACTTCCACCTCGTCACGCACCACCGGACTGCCGCAGCTCGGGCAAGTGGCCGGCATATGCCACTCGGTAGCATCATCCGGTCGCAGCGCGAGAACGGGACCAACCACCTCGGGAATCACGTCGCCCGCCTTATGCACGATCACGGTATCGCCCACGCGCACATCCTTGCGATGCACCTCATCCTCGTTATGCAGCGTCGCGCGCGACACCACCGAACCCGCCACCGTCACCGGCTCGAGTTCAGCCACCGGCGTGAGAGCGCCCGTGCGTCCCACCTGCACCGTTATGCCCCGCAGCAGAGTCGTCTTCTCTTCAGGCGGGAACTTGTAAGCGATTGCCCAGCGCGGCGCACGAGCGGTAAAGCCCATATCGTCCTGCAGGGCAAAATCGTTCACCTTCACGACCACGCCGTCGATGTCGTAGGCAAGATCGTCGCGGCGCTCGAGGCACGACTCACAGAACGCGCGCACCTCTTCCCTGTTCTGGCACAGCTTCAAGTCAGGGTTTACATGGAAGCCCGCACGGCGCAGCCATTCCAGAAGCTCCCACTGGCTTCCCACCCGCAAATGGCGCGCATCGGCCACCGCATACAGGAAGGTGGAAAGGTCGCGCATCGCGGTGATTTTCGCATCCTTCTGCCGCAAGCTGCCGGCTGCCGCATTACGCGGATTCGCGAAGCCCGCCTTCCCCTCCTCCTCGGCGGCGGCATTCAGCGTCTCGAAGCTGCGACGCGGCATGTACACCTCGCCGCGCAGCTCAATCGCGTCATCCGCATTCACCAGAGTGGGAAGGCCTTCACTCGCCAGGCGCAGGGGCACATCGTGCACGGTGCGCATGTTCACGGTCACATCCTCACCGGTGGTACCGTCACCACGCGTCGCCGCGCGCACCAATCGCCCGTTTTCGTAGGTGAGAGCAATCGAGGAGCCATCGATCTTAAGCTCGCAGACGAGCGGCACAAAGTGGCCGAAATGCTCCTCGACGCGGTCCATCCAGGCGTCGAGTTCGCCGAAATCCATCGCGTTGTCGAGCGAGTACATGCGCTGCTCGTGACGCACCGGCGCGAACTGCTCGCCAACCGCGCCGCCAACCCGCTGCGTGGGAGAAGAGGGGTCCTGATATTGGGGATAGGCCTGCTCAAGCGCGATAAGCTCGCGCATGAGCGAGTCGAAGGCGGCATCGCTGATCTCGGGCGTATCCTCGATGTAGTAGAGCCGCGTATGCCGCTCGATTTCCCGCCTCAGTGCATCGATGCGCGCCGCGGGATCGCTTACCGTCGCGGCGAAATCCTCTTCGGAAAACAGCCTATCCATCGTCTCCCTCTTCCTTACAACGAGCGTCAACCGCTTACGATTCCGCGGGCTCTTCCGCCTGTTCCAACTGCACTTCCCGCGCCACATTCTCCGTCAAGCGAATCGCCTGCGGAATGGCACCAATCACGTCCTCGGGCGTCACGCAGATGTCGGTGAAGTGCTGCGCCGCCTCGATGCCCGCGCGCGCATGAAGCGTCGCCCCCAGCACGCCCGCGTCAAGAGGCTCAAGCCCCTGCGCAAGCAGCGCCGCTATCATGCCGGCAAGAACATCGCCCGTTCC
>CAVFFT010000033.1:0-78575 GCA_963621885.1 bacterium | reverse complement strand
GGCGAATAGAGACCGCGCTCGCATCACCAAGTTGGCGCCCTGTCTCAAAATTGCTTATGAACCCGGAGAAGGATTCTTCTTCGGGTTTTTTCGTTCAAGCGCCTGATGACTGAAGCGGAAAGCCAGAGTAATCCCCTCCAGCGTCGGCAGCCAAGGCCCCGAACAATCACGGCTTCGTAGTCAGAAATACAAGAGCCGCAGCTTATCGGCTGCGGCTCGCTTGTTCAGCTTGGAATAATGCGTGATTCGTCCCACGCGGCGGTAGTCACGCTATTCAGCGTCCCGTTTCCGCGTGGCTTTCTTCTCGGCACGACGCGCCTTGATTTCTGCCCATTCCTCCTGCCATTCGGCATCCAGGCGGGCCGCTTCGGCGAGTTCTGCCTTCTGTTCCTGAATGCGCTTGCCCATCACGAGGCGCGCGACACCCATCGAGATTTCGTACATGCCGATGAGCGGAGCGAAGAGCAGCAGCATCGTAATCGGGGAGGCGTCGGGGGTGATCATGCCGGAGATGATCAGGAGCGCGACGTAGATTTCGCGCCACTTCTCACGCAGCTTCGCGTAGGGAACAATCTCGAAAAGCACGAGATAGAACACGATAAGCGGCAGTTCAAAAGCGAAACCGAAGCCGATTTCGAACTTGATGATCATGCTGATCCACTGCGTCGCCTGCGGTGTGATAGTGGCGAATCCGCTCGCCTGGTCGGTGAGCCAGCCGAATGCCGCGTTCAAAATGACGAGGTAGCAGAACACCGCGCCGAAAATGAAGAGGGCGACCGCGATGAAGAAAGTCGGCAGGAACCATTTGCGCTCCTTTGGCTTCAGCGCAGGAAGCAGGAACGCCAGAATCTGCCAGAAGATGAAGGGCGCGCAGGCGATAAGGGCAAGCCAGATGGCGATTTCCAGACGCACGCCGAAGGCTTCGAAGGTGCCGAAGACATTCAGCATGGCGTTGCCGCTTGCGTCCGTCGGCATGAATTCCTTGACGGGTGCGAGGAGGAACTGCGCGACCGTGGGGGTGGCGTAGTAGAAGAACACGACGCCAACGAGCAGCACGACAACGATGCGCACGCAGCGCATGCGCAGCTCGCCGAGGTGGTCCATAAGCGGCATGCGAGCCGGTCCGATAGGCATTACGCGTCACCTCCCTTTTCTGCCGCCGCATCCGTTTGGGTGGCGGTGGAAGGCGATGCGTTTCCGGTTCCGGTGAAGCCGAAAAGCATATCGAGCTCTTGATCATTCGGTGCGGGAGCGGATGTCCCGCCTGCGGATGCCCCGGCTGCGGTCGTGGTTGCGCTCGCAGGAGCCGTGGCGGTCTCGGAAGCCGTTGCCTGAGCCGCATTCGTCGCAGCTGCCGCCGTCACGCCGGCTGCTGCCGCGTTTGCTGTGGCATTGCCTTCGGCGTCTTGCGCGCTTGCGGAAGCCTTGCTTGCGGCAACCTCCCGGATCTTTTGCTGGCGTGCTTCTCTTTCACGTGCTTGGCGTTCGGCGCGAATCTTGTCGTAACGCGCCTTTCGCTCGGCAAAGCTTTCCGTGCGCGCCTGGGCGCCATCGGTGAATGAGCTGTTGTCTTGGGCGGCGTTCGCTGCGTTCGGATCCTGCTTGGCGGCCGATTCGGCTACTTCGCTTCGGATGACCTGGGTCACTTCGTTCTGAGCATCACGGAAGCGGGCGATTGCGCGCCCCAAGGTGCGTGCAATCTGCGGGAGTTTATCCGGTCCGAAAATGAGGAAGGCGAAAATGAGGATGATGAGAAGCTCATTGCCGCCGATGCCCAGAAAACCTTCCATTTACCTGGTCACACGCCTTAGTCGTTCTGAGATTCCGAAGAGCTCTCGGAGGCTTCGGCAGCCGCGCTTTCGGACGCGTCAGCCGTTGCGCTGGTGGAAGCGTCGTCGGTGGTGCTGACCGTCTGCTCGGTGGCAGTCTGGCTTGCGGCCGAGGACGCGCAGGAGCTTGCGCTAATGCCCGCGACGGGAATCGTCAGGCCGATAACCAGAATGATGACGATAATCCACGTGAATATGCGGCGGAGTCGATCCTTTGCCGCCTTCTTTTCGTCAGCGCGCTTCTGGCGCTCTTCGGCAGCCTTCATCTTGGCTTCGCGCTGCGCGGCGGTCATCTTCGGTTTTTTGGTATTCTTCTGAGCCATCGTGTTCCCCTCAGCGCCTGAAATGCGCCGTTGTGTCGTTATTGCGTTGCGCTAGTGTACCGCGAAACGCACAATCTCGCGTGGGCTTACGCGCCACGTTCACAAAAGCGAACGGGAATGGCGGCGGACGGTTCAAGGGAATGGCCACGCGGAACGCGACCTGCGCCGGTGGCGGATGAACGTGTTCGCCCTCGGACGCGATTGCCCGTGAAGGGGAAGGACTCGCAAGATGCATGAGATGGGAATAATCGCGGGCGTCATAGACTCCGTTCGCACGTCTGCGGAAGACGCGGGCGCGACCAAGGTCGACGCCGTTTCCCTTTCCATTGGTCAGATGACCGAGGTTATCGAGGACGTGCTCAAGTTCGCATGGGAAGCCTTGACGGAAGGAACGATCTGCGAGGGCGCCGAGCTTCGCGTTACGATGATCGCTCCCCGTTCGCTCTGTCCCGAATGCGGGCAGGAATTCGAGCACGACCGCTTCCATCGGGGTTGCCCTTATTGCGACAACCCGCTGACCGAGCTCGTCGCCGGTCGCGAGATGCGCATCGATTCCATTGAGGTCGACCTTCCCGATTAAGCGCCGTGGCTGCGGCCGGGGCGATTGTGGCACATGGAGTGCGCGGCGGCCGTGGGCGGCTATGGCGCATGGAGGCAGCTGGTTGCCTTTGCCTTCTGGCGGTTTGAGGCGCGCCCGCGCAAGGGCTTCAGCCCTTGGGTAGTACGGCGGCTTGGCGAGAGGAACCGCGTGCCGGTTTTCTGCTTGCGCGTCATATCTTTTGGTGGGACAGTGTGTGAAGAATAGAATGTTCCGTCACACTTCATCAGTCTTTTGGGAGGGTGCCTTATGGAAATTGATCTCAAGCAGCCGATTTTGAAGAAGAACGATTCCATTGCGGATACGAACCGGAAGCTCTTCGCGGAGAAGAAGGTGTTTGTCCTCAACATCCTCGCCAGCCCCGGTTCGGGAAAGACCTCGACCATCCTCGCGACGATCGAGGCGCTGCGTGACGAATTCAACATCGCCGTCATCGAGGGCGATATCGCGAGCTCGGTCGACTCCGAGCGTATCAAGGAACAGGGCATTCCCGCGGTGCAGATCAACACCGGCGGCGCCTGCCACCTCGAGTCCGACATGATCCGCCGCGCGGTTCAGGTGCTCGACCTTGACGATCTTGACCTCATCCTGCTGGAGAACGTGGGCAACCTCGTGTGCCCGACCGATTTCGACCTCGGCGAAAACGCCAAGGTGATGATTCTGTCCGTGCCCGAAGGCGACGACAAGCCGCTGAAGTATCCTGGCGTTTTCCAGGTGGCGCAGGCCGTCATCCTGAACAAGGTGGACACGATGCCGGTGTTCAACTTCAACAACGAGGCGTTTGTGAACTCGGTCACGCAGCTCAACCCGGGCGCTCCCATTTTCCCCATCTCCGCGACGACCGGCGAAGGCGTTGAGGAATGGGCGCAATGGCTGCGCGAGCAGATTCGCAGCATTTCTGCCTAAAGCGCGTCGGCGCGCGGTGAGCCTGCTGCGTGTTGATGAGTCGCGCTTGCTGCGCGGTAAGCCTGCCGCGCTTGCCACATGGAACGCGGTGAGTCTGCCACACCTGCTGCGCCTATCGCGCGAAGCGCGGCGCACAAGTAGCATGTCGCGCCTGCATTTCGAATGAACCTGCGGGACTTCGGTTTCTTGAACCGGGTCCCGCATTCTGTTTGAGGTCCCAAGGAAGTTCCGCATTCCGAGGGAAGGCGTGGGATTCCCGGGGCGGGTATGGCATCCGGCGGTTTCGCAACGTATGATGGGTTGTATGGAAGCGAGTTTCGCGAAAAAGATCGAAAACCTGTTGGTTAACAGACGGGAACTGAGCGCCCGCGAATGGATAGAGGATATCGCCCTTGGGGTGGGCCTCTTCATCGTGGGCACTCTCTATCTCTTATGGGGCGGCGGCTCGGTCATGCCGATCGACTCCGCGACCCATGAGCTTTCCGGCATGAAGCTCTACATGTTCAGCTTCGTGCCCTTCTTCTACCTTGCCGTCATGTCGGCGGTGCTTGTGGTGCGGCGCATCACACCGTGGCTTGTTTTCGCGGTTGTCATGGGCACCTACCTGATGGGCCGCGCGCAAATCGGCGGCCAGGAGATCCTCGTGCTGGCGCCCTGCCTCGCCATCTTCACCATCGCCGAAGAGCGCGGCAAATGGGAGGTCATTGTCGTGGCGATTTTGTCTGCCGCCGCCGCGTGCATTATGGCGACGCCCGAGACGAGCCTTACGAATGACATCTACGTGCGCATGATGGCGCTCATTTCGTTTGCATTGGCCCTGTTCATGGGCCTTTCCATGAACAGCTACCGCCGCTATCGCCGCGAGGCGGCGCAGCGTCTTGAAGAGGCGGCGGCAATTCGTGAAAAGGATGCTGAAAAGGCGGTCGAGGCCGAGCGCGTGCGTATCGCGCGCGAGCTGCATGACATCACGGCCCATTCGCTTTCCGCCATTGGCATTCAAGCGGCGGCCGCGGAGCGTATGGTCGATGCGAATCCCGAGATGGCGAAGGAGTCGCTGAAGGCTATTCGCCATACGTCGAAAGAGTCCCTTTCCGAAATTCGCGCGATGATCGGCGTGCTGCGTGGCGAGGGCGAGGCGCCGGAAAGCCGCCCGACCCATGGCACCGAGCACCTCAATGAGCTGGTGAGCTACCTTGAAGCGGCTGGCATGACCGTGACGGTGAACGACAGCTGGTATCGTCGCGAGGCTGTTCCGCTGTACATCGACGTCGCCGTTTTCGGCATCGCGCGCGAGGCGGCCACGAATATCGTGAAGCACGCGCAGGCGAAGCACGTGGACATCACGCTCCATTCCACCGAAGACCTTGTGACTCTTATGGTGGTTGACGATGGCAAGGGAATGGGTGGCTCCTATGCGGACTATGCTTCTGCCATGGGTGCGGCCCAGCGCCATGAAGGCGGTGGCGGCCATGGCTTGCAGGGCATGGCTGAACGCACGAACCTTTTGGGCGGCGGTTTCGGCGCCTACGATGTGAAGGGCGGCGGCTTCGCGGTTGTCGTGCGTCTTCCGTTCCATGAGCGGGAAGGCGCGCCGCGCGCGGACGAGAATGGCGCCGCATCACGAGATAACGACGCGACCAGCGAGATCGCGTAGGAGATGGAGGACACAATGCCGGAAGAGATACTTGGCGGAGACTCTCTCTACAATCCTGAATTCCAGGCGGCCCAGCAGCGTTTGCGGGCGCGTTCCGAAGAGGCGGTTCGTCGCGCGGAGATTGCGACGGCGCAGCCTCAGCCCGAAGTGAGCGTTGTCGTGGTGGATGACCAGGACCTCGTGCGCAACGGTTTTCGCCTGATTCTTTCCAGCTACGAGAGCCTGCGTGTGGTGGGCGAGGCGCGCAACGGCCTCGAGGCGATCGAGATGGTGAAGCAGACCCGTCCCGATGTCGTGCTGATGGACATCCGCATGCCCCTGATGGATGGCATCGAGGCGACGCGGCATATTCTGGAAGATCCCGAGACCGCGGATGTGAAGGTGCTTGTGCTGACCACCTTCGACATCGACGAGTACGTGTACGACGCTTTGGGCGCGGGCGCGTCGGGCTTCATGCTGAAGGATTCCGAGCCGGATGACATCGCGGATGCCATTCAGGTTGTCGCCCGCGGTGATGCTCTCATTCAACCGTCGGTGATGCGCCGTCTGGTGGAGACCTTCGCGGCGCAGCGGGGTAAGCCGCAGCTTGCGAGTGGCAAGCTCGATTCGCTGACCGAACGCGAGCGCGAGGTGCTCGTGATGGTGGCGCGCGGTTTGACCAATGCGGAAATTGGCGATGAGCTGGTGATTTCGGCGGCAACCGTTAAGACGCATGTCGCTCGCATCATGGGCAAGCTCGATGTGCATGATCGCGCACAGCTCGTGATGGTCGCCTACGAGGCGGGATTGGTTGTGCCCGGCCGCTACTAGGAAATTGCCGGGGCGGTTGTTCTATTGGTTGCCGCTATTGATGGCCGTCCCTCGGCCGGTTGGCGGGACGGCAGCTGCGAGCGACGGTTCGCAAGGTACGAGAAAGGGCGGAGCGGCTTGTTGCCGGCTCCGCCCTTACGTTTGTCGTTCGATGGCGTGCGGGTTTCTAAATGTCGCTTGGCTTTTGCGGGCGGGAAAGCTCTTCCATGGACGGCATCGGCGGAACGGTCACGCGGTTGCCTTCGCTTGTCTCGAGCGTTTCAGCAACCGTGTTGCGCATATAGCGCTCGGTTGGCGCGTTGTTCGGGGCGACCGCCGAAGTTGACGGCACCGGGTTGAAAGCGCCTGTTCGTGCCGCGTTTGACTGCGCGCCCTGCGCACCCGCCTGCGTGCCTTGCTCACCTGCCTGTGCGCCGTTCGGCGCCGTATTTACGTACGAGTATTCCACGTCCTCTTTTCGGGGGATGACGAAAGGCTGCTGCTTGCTCAGCGCCGCGCGATAGTGCTCCTCGGCGAGCTGATCAGGATGTTTGCCAAGCAGGCGCCAGATTCCCTGAACGATGGCGTAGCCCACGATGCCGCCGATGAAGCCCAGGATGAAGCCGGCGATGACATCGGAGGGGTAGTGCACCTGCAAATACATGCGGTCGAAGGCCATGAGGGCGATCATGATGACGCCGAGCAGGCTTGCCCACCAGCGTCGCACGCCATAAGCGAGGGCAATCATAGCCGCGGTCGCGCCGGCGACATGGCCGCTGGGGAACGAGGTTCCGGTGACGTTCGGCGAGCCGACGAATTGCCACCATGACTGGAAGAGGTCGGAACTCATGAAGGGACGCGGACGCGCGACGAGGTCCTTGATGAGGAATTCGGCGGCGCCGCCCGCAATGGCGATGGCGACGATCATCGCGAAGCCCGCCATACGGGTCTTCTTGAAGCACATCAGGATGATGGCAAGAATGATGAACGCCACGCCCCAGTGGCCGGCAATATCGAGAACATTCGCGATGGGGGTGAGGATGTCGCCGTACATTGCGGCGAGCTCATGGCATATTCCCAGAATAAACGTGTCAAAAAGGCTGAACACGTCGTTGAGCCAGGAAGCGTATGTCGTCAATTCCATGCATGCTCCAAAACAATAGGCAATAGACAAATTCTGCATTATACCGTCGTCCGCTCACGAGGTCGCCCTTTCACTGAACGTGCGCCAAACTGCCACGCCTGCGGCTTTCGCGTATACTGGGCAGGAATGTGGATGCGAAAGGTGGATACGCGTGGATAAAGAACGCTTTCTGGATGTCAATGGCTTCAGCACGGAATATGACATTCCCCTGCGCAAGCGCCTGAACAAGTATGGCAGGCCGCGCCAGCGTGACACCACGCGCAGCTCCATATCGCTCGCCGAGCGACTCGCCGAGCAGTCTTATGAATGGAAGGCGCGCGAAGTCCACAAGCAGCGGGTGCAAGCCGTTATCGCCGCTGCGGTGTTCGTTCTCATTATTGCCGCCGCCATTTCGCTTGCGTATTTCTAGGGCGTTTTGCCTTTAAGCGCACGGAGCGGGGCTGGCTTCGCTTGCATGCGGAGCGGGGTCGAGCTTCACTTAAGCGCACGGGCGCCGGCGCGGGCTGAGCTTGCGCATTTCCCGGATACTCTACGCGAGCAGCTCCTCAAGGGAATGGACCGCGAATTCCGCGGCTTCATCCAGCTGTTCGAATGTGCCCGTTTCATCGCAATCGTAGGCGCCAATGGCATGAATCCCCACCGCGCTCATGGCGCGCACGGCGTAGACGGCGTCATCGAATCCCCAGGTCGTTTCGGGGGTTGCGCCCATGGCCTCAATCGCCATCTGCCAGATGCCCGCCTCCTGTTTGGAGCATCCCGCCTCATCGGTCGTGAAAAGCTTCAGGAAGTAGTCGTTGATTCCCGCGCGAATGAGACCCGGCTCGACATAGCGTCGCGGGCTCGAAGTGACAACGGTGCAGGGAACGCCCGCCGCGCGTGCCTGTTCCAAAAGCGCCTTCACGCCGGGAAGCGCGCGTGCCTCGTCGCGATAGAAGCCCATCAGCGTTTCATCCATCATGCGCAGAACGTCGGCGGCGTCTTTGCCCAAGCCATAGCGCTCATGAAAGATGGCCGCACACTGGTTGCTCGGCGCCGCGCGCAGCTCCTCGAGCTGCTCTTCATTCAGAACGACGCCTGCCTCGCGGGCCATCCGGCTTTCCAATTCATTCCAGACCGGCATCGTGTCGAGCAGGGTTCCATCGCAATCGAAGATGAGGCCCTTCGCGTTTGCAAGATTAAATGATGCGTTCATGCCGTTCCTTTGTGTATGGGGTCGTGTTTGGCTGCTTTCGCCTAAGACTAGCGTAAGATTCGTAACACGAATTTCCACAGGAAGGCAATTGCGAACTTGCGAACGGCTTCGGGCGAAGGCGCGGCTTTTCACCAGAAGCGAATGCGGTCGCGTTGCGCTGCCAAAGGCGGTGGTGTTTGAGGGGGTTCGTGACCAAGGCGAGCGACACGATCGCACCTGCGGATATCGCTGAAAGGAGCGGTAATGGACATCGAGACGAAATGCGTGCAAGGCGGGTATCATCCGGGCAATGGCGAGCCCCGACAGATTCCCATTTATCAGTCGACGACCTGGCGTTATGCGACGAGCCAGGACATGGGCAAGCTGTTTGACCTCGAGGCTGAGGGCTATTTCTACACGCGTCTCCAGAATCCGACGAACGACATGGTTGCCGCTCGCATCGCGGAATTGGAAGGCGGCACTGCGGCGATGCTCACCAGCTCGGGTATGGCGGCCAGCTTCTTCGCTGTCTTCAACCTGTGCAGCGCAGGCGATCATTTCGTTTCGAGCTCCGCAATCTACGGCGGCACCTTCAACCTCTTCCAGCACACGATGCGCCGTATGGGCATCGATGTGACCTTCGTGGCGCCGAACGCTTCCGAAGAGGAGCTTGCCGCGGCATTTCAGCCCAACACGAAGTGCGTCTTCGGCGAGACCATCGCGAACCCCGCGCTTTCGGTTCTCGACCTCGAGCTGTTCGCCCGCGTGGCGCATGAGCACGGTGTGCCGCTGATCATCGACAACACCTTCGCGACGCCGATCAACTGCCGCCCGTTTGAGTGGGGCGCGGACATCGTCGTCCATTCCACGACGAAGTACATGGATGGCCATGCGAGCAGCGTCGGTGGCGCCATTGTCGACGCCGGCCGCTTCGACTGGATGGCTCATGCCGACAAGTTCCCGGGCCTCACCACGCCGGACGAAAGTTACCACGGCATCGTGTACGCCGAGCGCTTCGGCAAGGAGGGCGCGTTCATCACGAAGGCAACCTCCCAGCTCATGCGCGACCTGGGCAGCATCCAGAGCCCCCAGAACGCCTACTACGTGAACCTCGGTCTCGAGAGCCTCGCTCTGCGCATGAAGAGGCATTGCGAAACCGCTCAGAAGGTCGCCGAGCATCTTGCGGCGCATCCGAAGGTCGCCTGGGTTCGCTATTGCGGCCTGCCGGGCGACGAGTACTACGATGCGGCGCAGAAGTACCTGCCCAACGGCTCTTGCGGCGTGATCAGCTTCGGCGTTGCCGGCGGACGCGCGGCGGCCGAGGACTTCATGGCGCATCTGGCCCTGTGCTCCATCGAGACGCATGTTGCCGATTCGCGCACCTGCGTGCTGCATCCGGCGAACTCGACGCATCGCCAGATGAACGACGAAGAGCTGTGCGCTGCCGGCATCGGCCCCGACCTCATCCGCCTTTCCTGCGGTCTTGAGGCGGCGGACGACATCATCGCCGACATCGACCAGGCGCTTGCTGCGGTGAAGTAAAGCCGCTGCGTAAAGCCGCCTGCTGGCATTCGCGAATTCGCAATGAAGCCGCGCGTGGGGTGTTCGCATCCTGCGCGCGGTTCTTTTTATGGGGCGTTTTATGGGGCGGGACTATGCACGAGTGTTTCACAGGCTGATGGCGGTCGGCGCCAGCAAGGGCCGTTCCATCGGAAGGGCGGCCCGCCATTCAAAGGGCTTCCCTGATGCGAAATCGGGCGCTTTTGAGAACAAACGATTCGGAAACGGATGCAAGCGATGGAGAACCCGTGGTTTAGGCCTTCCATCGGCCGCGAATGTTCTTTTAGCTTGTTGACCCCGTAAAAATGAGACCGTACAATTGCAAAGTTCGCTTTGAAAAGCCCCGTGGAGCAGGGGAGTGCTTGGAGCGCAGGCGAGAACGCGCCGTTGGTTTGTCCAGAAACCGGCAGTTCGTTTAAGTGGCGTCAATCGGCGTAGGAAACCGAGTCCAGGAAATCCTGCAACTTTTCAATGGAACAAATGCATTATGCAGGTTAATGGAGGAAGAACGTGAAAACGTATTACGCAAAGCCCCTCGAGGTTGAGCGCGAATGGCTTCTCATTGATGCGACCGACCAGGTGCTCGGCCGTGTTGCGAGTGTTGCCGCTCAGATCCTGAAGGGAAAGCACAAGCCGCAATACACCCCGCATGTTGACACTGGTGACTTCATCATCATCATCAACGCTGACAAGATCAAGGTCACGGGCACCAAGGCTCAGACCAAGACCTATTACCATCACAGCGGTTATGTGGGAGGCCTCAAATCTGAAACCTTCGCCGAGGCTATGCAGAAGCACCCCGAGCGCGTCATCGAGCACGCGGTGTATGGCATGCTTCCGAAGAACACTCTCGGTCGTGCCATGGGCAAGAAGCTGAAGGTGTATGCAGGCCCCGAGCATCCGCATGCGGCACAGAAACCGCGCGAGATCAAGATTGACGAGGTGATGTTGTAATGGCAGGCGAAGCAGTGTACTACGGCACCGGCCGCCGCAAGAATGCTGTCGCGCGCGTCCGCATCGTTCCCGGTACGGGCAAGGTGACGGTTAACGGCCGCGATGGCGCCGAGTATTTCGGCCGCAAGCAGCTCCTCGAGAACGCTGTTGCTCCGTTCAAGGTTACCGACACGGAGGGTGCTTTCGACGTTATCGCTCGTTGCGATGGTGGCGGAATCTCCGGTCAGTCTGGCGCTCTGCGTCACGGCATTTCCCGCGCTCTGCTCAAGGCAGGCGAGTATCGCGCCGAGCTCAAGAAGGCTGGCTTCCTTACTCGTGACCCCCGTATGGTCGAGCGCAAGAAGTACGGCCTGAAGAAAGCACGCAAGCGTCCGCAGTTCTCGAAGCGCTAGTCTTTGTTCGTTGCGGTGCGTCTTTTCGCTTAGGCGTTATTTCGCGTAGTAAAGGCTCGACGACTCAGGTCGCCGGGCCTTTTCCTATGCAGGCGGAAAGCGCGAAGCGCGCGAATGACGCGGGATACGTGAATGGCGCGAAACGCGCGAATGACGCGAAGCGTGAGAAGCGCGCAACGCGCGAATGGCGCGAAGCGTGAAATGCGCCAACCGCCGCGGCGCATGTTTCCCTATGTTGAAACTTCGCCGCAACGTCATTGAAACATGCAAGGACTAGCCTAAAGAAAAACGGGTTCGTGGAATCGATGCCCGGGTGAACCCTTTATCATGAGGGGAACCGTTTGACGATAGGAGCGTCTATGTCGGATATCGCAAAGAATTACGGCGAGTATGTGTTTAACGACCATACGATGCAGGAGCGGCTGCCTTCTGATGTCTATAAGAAGCTGTCGCAGACCATTAAGCAGGGCAAACCCATTGACATCGACATTGCCAATGTTGTTGCTCATGCGATGAAGGAATGGGCTACGGAAAAGGGGGCGACGCACTTCACCCACTGGTTCCAGCCTCTTTCGGGCATCACGTCCGAGAAGCATGACTCTTTCCTTTATCCCAAGGCGGACGGCACGGCCATCACCCGTTTCTCGGGCAAGGAGCTCATCCAGGGCGAGCCTGATGCCTCCAGTTTCCCGAGCGGCGGCCTGCGTGCCACCTTCGAGGCCCGCGGCTACACCGCATGGGACCCCACGAGCTACGCTTTCATCAAGGACGAGGTCCTCTGCATTCCCACGGCATTCTGCAGCTACACCGGTGAGGCGCTCGACAAGAAGACCCCGCTGCTCCGTTCGATGGGCGCTCTCGAAGAACAGGCAAAGCGCGTGCTCGCGCATTTCGGCGATTATCCTCAGCGTGTCATTACCACTGTTGGCGCCGAGCAGGAGTACTTCCTCATTTCCGAAAAAGACTACGAGGCGCGTCAGGACCTCGTGCTTACTGGCCGCACGCTGTTTGGCCATCGTCCGGTGAAGGGCCAGGAGCTCGAAGAGCATTACTTCGGCGCGATTCGCCCGACGGTGAACGAGTTCATGAAGGAGCTCGACGACGAGCTGTGGAAGCTCGGCATTTCGGCGCACACGAAGCATAACGAGGTTGCACCGGCTCAGCACGAGCTTGCGCCCATCTTCGCGCAGAGCAACCGCGCCATCGACGAGAACCTCCTCACGATGGAGAAGATGCGTCTGCTCGCCAGCCATTACGGCCTTGTCTGCCTGCAGCATGAGAAGCCGTTCGAAGGCGTGAACGGTTCGGGCAAGCACAACAACTGGTCCATTTCCGCCGACGATCGCAACCTGCTCGATCCGGGCGACAACCCGATGGACAACCTGCGCTTCCTCGTCTTCCTGGCGGGCGTTATCCAGGCGGTCGACGAATACCAGGAGCTCCTGCGCATGTCTGTCGCGAGCGCAGGCAACGACCACCGTCTTGGCGCGAACGAGGCGCCGCCGGCTATCGTCTCGATCTTCCTGGGCGAAGAGCTTGGCCGCGTGACCGAAGCGCTCGTCGAGCACAACGACGACTACAAGAGCCGCAGCCGCGAGGCTATGGATCTGGGCGTACCGGTTCTCCCGCAGTTCCCGAAGGACAACACCGACCGTAACCGCACGAGCCCCTTCGCATTCACGGGCAACAAGTTCGAGTTCCGCATGCCGGGCTCCGAGGTGAACCTCTCCGACGCGAACACCATCCTCAACACCGCGATGGCGAAGAGCCTGAAGGAGTTCGCTGACCAGATGGAGGGCCTGACTGGCTCCGAGTTCGAGGATGCGGCTTTCGAGTACATTCGTCAGACGCTGTCCGATCATAGCCGCATCATCTTCAACGGCGACGGCTATGGCGAAGACTGGGAGGCCGAGGCCGCACGTCGTGGTCTGGCGAACAACCGCACGACCCCCGATGCCCTGCGTTGCCTGGTCGACCAGAAATCTTTCGACCTGTTCGCGGAGTTTGGCATTCTTGATGAGGCCGAGGTGCGCGCTCGCTACGAGGTGAAGCTTGACAAGTACATCAAGCTTCTCAACATTGAGGCGAACGTGATGATCCGCCAGAGCCGCCGCATGTATATGCCCGACATCAACAACTACCGTGGTGCGCTTGCGGACGAGATTCTGAGCGTCCAGGAAATTCTGGGCGAGGACGCGGTGAAGAACCAGAAGGATCTTCTGCAGAAGCTCTCCGATGGCCTGAACGCCGCCTGCGAAGCGACGAACGAGCTGGAGAGGCGTCACGAGTTCGCGAAGACCATCGAGGACAGCCAGGAAGAGGCGACCTATTACGCCTACGAGGTCATTCCGGCGATGGAAGCGCTGCGCGCCGAGATCGATGCGCTTGAGTGCATCACCGACCACGACTACTGGCCGGTTCCCACCTACAACGACATCCTGTTCTACGCGTAGGGTAACGTTGTTAGGTCGCGTGTTGGAGCGCTAAAGACCTGATGGGCGGAAGCCCGATCGGATTGCGCGTGAGAGCGTGAGCCGAATGATTCAAGAGGAGTCGCGTCAGAAATGGCGCGGCTCCTTTTTGTTTTTGGGAGCGCACTCCCAAAAGTCAAATGAAATTAAAGTTTTGGGAGTATACTCCTAAAAAAGAAATGGGAATGCGTTTTTGGGAGTAGCCATGAGAGACACGGCATTAGTGAATCGAGATACCTATCTGAATCGTGCTCTCATGTTTCGCGATACGGATCTCATTAAGGTGATTACCGGCGTGCGTCGCTGCGGAAAATCGAGCCTGCTTGCATTGGTGCGCAATAAGATCGCATCAGAAGGTGTTGACGAACGCTCCCTTGTCTCCCTGAATCTGGAAAGCAAAGCCTGCCCCGTTTCGACGGAAGATGAGCTGTATGCCTATTTCAAAGACAGGCTTGATCCTGATGGAAGGACTTACATCTTCCTAGATGAGCCGCAGCGAATCGAAGGCTGGCAGACGGCGATAAATGCCATGAGAGTCGACTTCGACTGCGATATCTACCTCACAGGTTCTAATGCCTATCTGCTTTCAAGCGAGCTGTCGACCTACCTTTCCGGACGCTATGTCGAAATCAAGATGATGCCTCTTGCTGTGAGCGAGTACCTCGATTTCTGCGGGCTTTCGTTCGGCGATTCGTCGGCGGCTATCAGGCCTGATGGCAACGTTGCGCTATTCGATGACATGCTTGAACGTTATCTACGCTATGGCGGCATGCCAGCAATCGCATCTCTCAGCACAACGCAGGAGATGCATTCGACGTATTTCTCTGGTCTTTATGACGCGGTGGTTTCGAGGGATATCCTGAATAGGGAAAGGGCGCGCGGGCGGAGCAAGGTGACCGATATGGTTCTTCTCGAGAAGATCGCGGTTTTCCTTGGGGACAACGTTGGCAATAGCCTTTCCATAAAGAGCATCGCCGACACGCTGACATCAGCGGGATCGAAAACGACCAACAAAACGGTTGAGTCGTATGTTGCGGCCCTTAATGAGGCGTATCTGTTCTACAAGGCAGACCGTTACGACTTGCACGGCAAAGAGATTCTAAGGACGAGCCCCAAGCAATACATCGTTGACCTCGGGCTTCGCTCCTACCTCGGTGGATATAGGGCGTGCGACATGGGGCGCCTGTTTGAGAACGCCGTGTATATGGAGCTTCTTTTCCGGGGATGGCGCGTGCATGTGGGCAAGCTCTATGGCAAGGAAATCGACTTTGTTGCCGTCAAAGACGGGAGGACGATATATCTCCAGGTCACCGATGAGATGCATTCCGAAACGACGAGAAATCGCGAGCTTGCGCCATTTCAATCGATCCGTGACGCTTACGAAAAAGCTGTCGTGGTGAGACAGGGTACGTATGAGCCCGATATCGATGGAATCCGGATTGTTCCCGCCAAAGATTTTTTCCTGGGGAAAGCGTTCTAACTGCTTCTAGACTGCTGGGGCGTTCTCCGGTGATGCTTTCTCCCAAATAGCGATGCATTTTGGGAGAAAGCAGGGGGATGTTGGGAGAAAACGGTCGAAAGATGCTGGCGCGGCATTCGCGCGGCGCCCGGCGAACGCTCATCTAGGCTCCAACTAAGTGGGCGATGGACGATTCCTAAAGCCCCAGCAAGCGGGCGCTGGAGGTCGCTACGCCTCGAGCAAGCGGGCGCTATTTTCCGCAAGAATGGCGCGCAGCGGACGGCGGTGAATCTCCTCGAGCGTGCTAAGAGCGCAGGTCAGATCGGCTTCCCATGCAGCGGGTGTTGCATGCGGGTCGTCTGCTGCCGGCCAATCGGTTTCCAGCAGCAAGCGCTCTTCGGGAATGAGCTTCGCGTACTCGCGACCGCGGCGCGACGCCAGCATAAGTGTGCTGACAGAGAAATAGCAGCCATGGCGAATGGCGCGCCAGAGCGCATCGTTCGAGCAGGAAAACCAGTGGAAGATAATGTCGTTCCCATTGAAGCAGTCCGTGCTCTCCAGGATGTCGAGCACGGTATCGGCGGACTGCACGGCATGAATGCTCAAGAGCTTGCCGCCTTGCGCCGCACAAGCTGCGGCAATCCTTTTGAAAGCCTGCGCCTGCAATTCCCGCGCATGAACATTGCGCTTTCCGAAATCGAGGCCGATTTCGCCCACATAGCGCGTGGTTCCAATCCGTTCGCATACGGCATCAGCATCGCGCTCGTTGCAATCGCCGCGCGCAAGCCACCAGGGATGAAGGCCCACGCCAATGCGCACATTGCTTGCTGCGCCAAGCGGCGCCTGCATGACGTCGAATTCCGCAGGTGAAACGGTGTTCGAGAAGAAAATCATGCCACGCTCAGCGGCCTCTTCGGCAAAGGCAGCGGGATTATCGAGAAAGCCCACGTGGCAGTGCATGTCGAACAGATTGTTTTCCATCATGTTGCCTCCGTGATTCCGTCTGGTGGGCTTCCCATGCTTTTCCCTTGGGGGAACATCGGCAATCCTATACTAACAATCGACATGGATGGACACGAAACGCGCCTGACTCCGTTTCCCGCGGAAGGCGGGATGCGTGAAGAGCGAGGTGAGCCATGACAAAAAAGACCGACGAAAATGCGACCAACTGCGAGGCTGCTGTCAGCTGCGCGGTCGGCGCTACAAGCGCAAGCAAAGCAGCTAGCAAGAATCCCGACGCGGCGAATCGCGACGAACGGATCCAGGCTCTGCGTGAGCGCATCGAGGCGCGCATTCGGGATGAATTCGGCATATCCCTTAAGAAGGCCACGCTTGAACAGGTGTATCGCGCGGTTGCGTTGTGCGTGCGCGATGACGCGGCGGGTCTTTGGAGCCAAGGCCGCGAAGGCTGGCAGGAGTCCGGCAAGAAATGCATGGTGTACCTGTCCGCCGAATATCTCATGGGCCGTGCGTTCACGAACAACCTCATCAACCTGGGCGTTTACCAGGATTACGCCGCCGCGCTCGAACGAATGGGCGTCGCGATTGACGAGATAGAGGAACAGGAACCCGATGCCGGTTTGGGCAACGGCGGTCTCGGGCGTCTTGCCGCCTGCTTTCTCGATAGCATGGCGACGCTTGAGATGCCGGCTATCGGTTTTGGCATTCGCTATGAATACGGCTTCTTCCGCCAGCAGATTATCGATGGCGAGCAGAGGGAAATTCCCGACATGTGGAATCCCCAAAATGATCCGTGGGAGGTTCCGCGGACCGACCGCGTCTTTGCGGTTCGCTTTGGTGGCCAGGTTGAAGAATGCTGGAATGAGGAAGGTCGCCTGAAGGTGATTTACCATGGCGTCCAGACCGTCTTCGCGCAGGCGTACGACATGCCCATCGTGGGCTACGACAGCGCCTTGCCGGTGACCTTGCGTCTGTGGCAGGCGAAGTCGCCCGACCAGTTTGACCTGCAGCGATTCAACGCAGGCGACTATGCGGGCGCGGTGGCGGATCGTGAGCTTGCGGAGTCGATTTCGAAGGTGCTTTACCCCGACGACAGCCATGAGGCAGGCCGCGAGCTGCGCCTGCGCCAGTTCTACTTCCTTGTGTCTGCCACGATGCAGTCGATTGTCGCCTCGCACAAGCGCCGCTTTGGCGACCTGCATAGCCTGCCTGAAAAGACGGCGATCCAGATCAACGACACGCATCCGGCGCTCGCCATCCCGGAGCTCATTCGCATCCTTATCGATGAGGAGGATTTCACCTGGGAAGAAGCGGTTGATATCGCGGAGCGCACTTTCAACTACACGAATCACACCGTGATGCCCGAAGCGCTGGAGAAGTGGTCGGCTGCCACGATGCAGCGCCTGCTTCCGCGTCTGTATCGCATCATCGAGACAATCGATGCCAAGTATCGCGAACGCATCTGGCAGCGCTATCCCGGCGATGCCGAACGCGTGGCCCGCATGTCCATCATTCATGGGGGCAAGGTCCATATGGCCGACTTGTGCGTGCTCGTGTGCGGCCATGTGAATGGCGTGTCCCAGCTGCACGGGAAGATCCTGCGCACCTCGCTGTTCCGCGATTTCTACGCGGCCTACCCCGACAAGTTCCTTGGCGTGACGAATGGCGTTACCCAGCGCCGCTGGCTTGGCGTCGCGAATCCCCGCCTTGCTGCCCTCGTGGACGAAACGGTGGGCGCCGGTTTCATGAAGGACTGGCGCAAGATCGCCGCGCTTGAACAGCATGTGCAAGACGAGAAATTCCGTAGCGCATATGCCCAGGTGAAAGAGCAGAACAAGCGCGATTTTGCTGAATGGATGCGTCGCAGCCGCGGCGTGGAGGTGAATCCGCGGACTATTTTCGATGTGCATGCGAAGCGCATTCACGAATACAAGCGCCAGCTCATGAAAGCGCTGCATATCCTGTCGCTCTACGACGACATTGTGGACGGGCGCTGTCCGATAAGCGAATTGCCCGCGACCACCTTCATCTTCGCGGGGAAAGCGGCGCCCGGCTATTACCGCGCGAAGGAGATCATTCGCCTGATCAACGCGATTTCGCAGCTGGTCGCTTCCAATCCGGCAACGCGCGACCGTATTCCGGTGGTCTTCCTGGAGAACTACGATGTGACGGCGGCGGAGCATCTGATGCCGGCGTCGGACATTTCCGAGCAGATTTCCACCGCGGGAACCGAGGCGTCGGGTACTGGCAACATGAAATTCATGCTTAATGGCGCGCTGACCTTGGGAACAATGGATGGCTCCAATGTGGAGATTTCCGAGCAGGTGGGCGACGAGCACATCTTCATCTTTGGTGCGCGGGTCGACGAGATTGAGGCCATGAAGGCGAGCGGAAGCTACAATCCGCAGGCCACCGCGCAGGCGAATCCGAAGCTGTGGCGCGCTTTGAACCATCTGGTCGATGGAAGTCTGCCCACGGCGAATGGCTCGCGTTTCGACGACTTGTACAACGCGCTGGTGAATCAGGGCGACCAGTATTTCCTCCTGTACGACTTTGCGTCGTACGACGAGCGCTTCCATGAGGTGATGCGCGCGTATCTCGACCGCGACCGCTGGCTGACCAGCGCGATTATCAATACGGCGAAGGCGGGCTATTTCAGCTCGGACCGCGCGATTGAGGATTACGATCGTGAGATCTGGCATATGCGGGAGGCCATTGCGGAAGACTAGGCTGGTTTGCGCTGCGTTGTTACCGGGCGCTTTGGGCGCGCGGTCGAGGTTTCGCTTGCTGTGTGGGCAGGAAGCTACTTGCGAGTTGGGTGTGGCGCGTCCAGCGGTGCGCTTTCGAGATAGACGCACGATGCGGCAGGAATACGGACGCGAATGAGGCCGTTTTCGCAGGGGAAGCGCAGAGGCGTTTCCCCTGCGGTGTTTTCTGGCGCTGAGAGGTTGGCGATATCGCGCGATGACCAGAGAAGACGGAAGCACCCGTCTTGCCGCTTGTTCGGTTGGGCGGGTAAAAGCGCGGCGAGGTCGATAAGGGTGTCGAGTGGTTCTGCACCGCGGTTGACACAGGCGAGGATGAGGGGCGTTTTGTTTTCGAACGCCGCCGCGTTTTTAGGGCCGGTTTCAATCGCGCGGCAGATGCAAAGCGCATCTGCGCCGAGGGCGAGGCATCCCATCGAACCCTTGCGCAATGTTGCGTTCCCTTGGCGAAGCTGCCCAAGTTTTTGGTAGAAGCGCGTGAGATCGCATCCCAGGTCGGTGCGAGGCCTGGCGCTTCCGCCTTCTGCATCGTATTCGCTCGTCGTCTCGCTCTCGCCGCTGCTGGGGAAGGGCGCGCGGCAAAACGGATCGGCGCCGCCCTGCATTCCCTTCTCGTCACCGTAATAGAGACACGGCATGCCGGGCAGCGCGTAGAGCAGCCCTGCGAGCAGGCGCTGGAGTGCTGCGCCCTGTTTGTCCTGGTTAGATGTGATTGATGTCACCATTTTCGCTTGCTGCGCACGGGGAAGGTGGCGTATTGATCGTCCCAAGGCAAGCACGCTGCGTTGGCGTTCGACATCATGCGATGACATCAGGTTCATGAGGCAGGCGTACAAGGCCGGCGGATAGTTGGCGTGCTGTCTCTTCAAGAAGGTGGCAAGCTGCCATGCGTCGATGGCTTCAATGGCGAAATCAAGAAGCGTCTCGCGCAGGGGATAGTTCATCACTGAGTCGAGGGATCGCCCCAAAGCGAAGCGGCGCCAATGCCCATAGCTGCGCTTGTTCGTGGCGTCTTCCCAGACTTCGCCAATAATCGCCGCATCGGGATTGACAGCGTGGACGGATTGACGGATACGTTCAAGTACGTCATCAGGCAATTCGTCGGCCACATCGAGACGGTATCCCGAAGCGCCGCCGGCAAGCCAGCGCCCGAGTATCCCCGTGTTGCCGCGTGCCGTGCCGCCAACCGCTGCGTTGCCATGCGCCGTGTCGCCGTGCATTGTGTCATCGTCCGCTGCGTTCCCATGCGCCGCGCTGCTATCCGCCAGGGAGGCTGCTGTTTCATCGCTCGCGTACTCACGCGTGCCGGTCGTCCACTCGCCTTCGCCTTGCGCCTCGCCCAGAATGTAGCGCTGCCATGAGGGGTTGCGCTCGTCGACCTCGGGCAGGCTCGGGTCGCCCCACCAGCAGCGGTAAGGCGCCTTGTCTCCATTCGGGTGCGCAAAGTCGTACCAGTCCCGATACGGGGAGGCCTCGTCTTCCGCGGCACCCGATTCGGGATAATTGCCGCCCGCCTTGAAATAGCGGCTGTCGGCGCCCGTGTGGGAAAGCACCGCATCAAGGACGATGCGTATGCCCAGCTCGCGCGCCTCTTGCGCGAGCGTGCGGAAATCGTCGTCGCTTCCGAGCAGCGGGTCCACGTGCTCGTAATCGGCGGTGTCGTAGCGATGGTACGAGCGCGCCTCGAAAATGGGGTTGAGGTAGAGCACCTCCACACCGAGATTCGCGAGATAGGGCAGCTTTTCGCGAATGCCCTCGAGCGTGCCGCCATAGAATTCGAGCGGATCGTAGGCGCCATCCGCATCCCAAACAAGCGGCGCATTCCACTCTTCATGCAGATGGACGGGGCGGCCCTTGGTGCGATGCGCCTCGATTCCCGCCGTGTGCACTCCATGTCCACCGCGTGCAAAGCGGTCGGGGAAAACCTGATACATCACCGCTCCGGCAAGCCAGTCAGGCGTGGTGAACGAAGGCTCGTAGCACGTGACCTGAAACGCGAGTCCGTCAGTGGGCAGGCTGCCGCTCAATTCTTGTTCGAGCACATCCGGGCTGGTCATAAGCTCGCTCAAGCTGACGCCTGAAATCAGATGCAGTTCGCCCGCCGTCGAGCGGGCGTCTCGCTGCGGCACGTAGCAGGCGAGAGAGCCATCCACGAGCTCAAGCGCGAAGAAGTAGAAGAGCGCGGTGGGCGTCTCGGGCGTGTGGATAACGGCGCGAAAGCCTTCGCCATCGCGCGCGAGCGCTTCGAATTCCCAGGAAAGTCCCTCGCTGTTCGCGCAGGGTGTCCCCACGGCGAGCCATGCTTTGTTGATGGCGCCGCCCGTGTCAGGATTTGCCCACAAGCGCAGCGTTACCTCGCTGCCTGCGGGAACCGCGCCAACGGGTACACGGCAGGACGGCATGCAGGGGTCGTGCATGACCAGAAAGCGTATGTCGAAGCTTGCAGTCATTGGCATCCCATCCAGAGGCGGTTCTGGGGGAACCTTACCACGGATGGACGAGAAAGCCGAAACGCACTCGTGACGGGCTTTCGCTTGGCGCCATCGGCTGCCGCTTTTCCATTGGTCGTCACTTCCAATCGTACCTTCGCTCCATTTCCGTGTCGGCTTTTCCCGCGCGCTCCACAAACGGCCACCCGTTCATAAACCCATCTCAATGCGTGGGTATAATGCGCGGTGAGTGCAATACGGGCGAAAGGCGGACTATGGAACGCGAAAACGCATGGAAGAAATACGACGAGGCCGACCTCGCGCAGCTGGAGAAGCTGGCGGCCGGCTACATCGATTTCATCTCGAACAACAAGACCGAGCGCGAATGCTGCGCCACCGCGATCAAGATGGCGCGGAAGGCCGGCTACATCAGCCTCGAAGAGGCGCGTGAGCGGGGAGCGAAGCTGCGTCCTGGCGACCGCGTGTTCGTCGACAACTGCGGGAAGTCCATCATGCTTGTCCAGATCGGCGAGCTGCCGCTTGAGCGCGGCTTCAACATTCTGGGCGCGCACATCGACTCGCCGCGCCTCGACATCAAGCAGAACCCGCTGTACGAAAACGGCGGCTTTGCCCTCTTCGACACCCACTACTACGGCGGCATCAAGAAGTACCAGTGGGTCACGCTGCCGCTTGCCATTCACGGCGTCGTCGCGAAGACCGATGGCAGCATCGCACAGGTGAATGTGGGCGAGGATGCGGGCGATCCCGCTTTCGTGATAACGGATATCCTGCCGCATCTCGGCGAAGAGCAGATGAAGCGCGCGACCGCGAAAATCGTCGATGGCGAAGACCTCGATGTCCTGTGCGGAAGCTGGCCGGCGTCTGATTCCGCCGATGGCGAAGCCGCTGATGGCGAGGCCGCTGGAACGCCGCTCAAGGAGCCGGTGAAGGCGCGCCTGCTCGAGATCCTGAAAGAGAAATACCAGATCAGCGAAGAGGACTTCCTTTCCGCCGAACTTGAAGTAGTGCCGGCTGGTCCCGCGCGCGAATGCGGTTTCGACCGCTCCATGGTGCTCGGCTATGGCCAGGACGATCGCTCTTGCGCCTACACGAGCCTCGTTGCGCAGCTTGAGGCTCCGAAGAAGCTCGCTCGCACGGCCATCTGCCTGCTGGTCGACAAGGAGGAGATTGGCAGCGTCGGCGCAACGGGCATGACGAGCCTCTTCTTCGAGAACATGGTTGCCGAGGTCATGGACCTTGCCGGACAGGCGGGCGACCTGCCCCTTCGCCGTGCGCTCGCGAATTCGGCGATGCTTTCGAGCGACGTGTCCGCCGGCTTTGACCCCCTGTATCCGAGTGTCTTCGAGGCGAAGAATTCCGCGTACCTGGGACGCGGCCTCGTGTTCAACAAATTCACCGGCGCGCGTGGCAAGAGCGGCAGCAACGATGCGAATGCAGAATACATCGCTCGCATCCGTCGCGTCATGGACGACGCGAATGTGTCGTACCAGACGGCGGAGCTTGGCAAGGTCGACGCGGGTGGTGGCGGCACCATCGCCTACATCCTCGCGAAGTACGGCATGGACGTCATCGACTCGGGTGTTTCGGTGCTCTCGATGCATGCGCCGTGGGAGGTCACGAGCAAAGCCGACCTCTATGAGGCGAAAAAGGGCTATCTGGCGTTTTTAACATTGGTGTAACAAGGCTGAGTAGTAAAATACCCGCCATTCAGAACATATAACGTGCGACAAAGGGAGACGATAGCGTTGACCAAGCAGAATCTTGATTGGGGCAGCCTCGATTTTGGCTACCGCGAAACTTCGTACAGCTACGTGTGCAACTACAAGGACGGCGCCTGGGAAGAGGGCGGTCTGACCACCGATCACACCGTCACCCTGAGCGAGTGCTCCGGCATCCTGCATTACTGCCAGGAGGTCTTCGAAGGCCTGAAGGCTTACACCACGGAAACGGGCGACATCGTCTGCTTCCGCCCCGACATGAACGCCCAGCGCATGCAGGACTCCGCAAAGCGCCTCGTGATGCCTCCCTTCCCGGAAGACAAGTTCATCGAAGCGGTGAAGATGGTCGTCAAGGCCAACGAGTCTTGGGTTCCGCCGTTTGGTTCGGGCGCGACGCTGTACGTGCGCCCCTACATGTTCGCCACGGGCGTTGTCATTGGCGTGAAGCCGGCAACTGAATACCAGTTCCGCATCCTCGTGACCCCGGTTGGCCCCTACTTCAAGGGCGGCGACGAGGCCATCACGATTACCGTTGCCGACTACGACCGCGCGGCACCGCGTGGCACGGGCGACATCAAGGCGGGCCTGAACTACGCGATGAGCCTCCATCCCTACGAGGTCGCGCATGCGAACGGCTATTCCGAGAACCTCTATCTCGACTCCGCTACGCGCACCTACGTTGAGGAGACCGGCGGCGCGAACATTCTGCTCGTCGACAAGCAGGGCAACCTCGTTGTTCCGCAGTCCGCGACGAACTCCATCCTGCCGTCCATCACCCGTCGTTCGCTTGTCCAGGTGGCGAAGGACCTCGGCATGAACGTCATCGAGCGCCCGGTGAAGTACGCCGAGCTCGTGGCGGGCGACTTCGTCGAGTGCGGCCTGTGCGGCACCGCTGCCGTCATTTCGCCGGTGGGCCACATCGAGTCTGAGACCTACGGCAACGTGACCTTCCCCGACGGCGAGAAGACCTCCGGTCCGGTGATGGCCAAGCTGCGTTCGACGCTGACGGGCATTCAGACCGGCGCGGTCGAGGACAAGCATGGCTGGGTGGTGAAGATCGCTTAAGCGATTTCCGCTGCGGCCGATGTCGCGTCGTCGCTTCGGGTCGGCTCGAGCCGATTCAGACGGGCGTGGCAAGCCAAGAGAGAATATGGGGCGCTTTCCTTTTGGGAGGGCGCCCTTTCCCGCACTTTGGCACCAGTGGAAGGACACTCGGGCGCAGGCTCGACGGGAGGCCGTTGCTTGTTCGAATGGGAGGACACTCGGGCGCTGGCCCGACCGGACGCCCGCCCGGTCTTCGGATGGAAGGACGCTCGGGCATAGGCTTCGCCAGCCGCCCGCCCGACCGGACGCCCGAACGATTGATCAAAAAGCGTTCGGCCGTCCGAGAAATGGGGCATTTCGGCGTCTTGTTTGCCCCGTTCGCGAACGAGCTGTACCTATCCCATGAATCCGCCGAAAGCGTGGGGCAAAACAATTCAATCGTCGTACAATACGCGACAAGACCAAGAATCAGGAAAATGACCGGAAGGGGAATGTATGGCATTTATTTATGAAGAACCCTCGCGCACCTTTAACGAATACCTTCTTGTGCCGGGGTATTCATCTTCGGAATGCATCCCTGAGCGGGTCAGCCTGAAAACCCCGCTCGTTCGTTATAAGCGGGGAGAAGAACCCGAGATCTCTCTGAACATCCCGATGGTTTCCGCCATCATGCAGTCGGTTTCCGACGACAGGATGGCTGTGGCCCTGGCGACTGAGGGCGGCCTTTCCTTCATCTACGGCAGCCAGTCCATCGAAAGCCAGGCCGCAATGGTCCGCGCGGTGAAGGACTACAAGGCAGGCTTCGTGAAGAGCGATTGCAACCTGAAGCCCGATTTCACGCTTGCCGACGTCCTCGAGCTCAAGGAGCTGTACGGACATTCGACGATGCCGGTCACCGAGGACGGAACCGCAACGGGCAAGCTGCTGGGCATCGTGACCAGCCGCGACTATCGCATTTCCCGCATGGACACCACCGAGCTCGTTTCGAGCTTCATGACCCCGCGCGAAGCGCTCGTGACCGCGGAAGAGGGCATCTCACTGAAGACCGCGAACGACATCATCTGGGACCACAAGCTCAACTGCCTCCCGATTGTCAACGGCGACGACCATCTGGTCGGCCTCGTCTTCCGCAAGGATTACGACAACCACAAGGAGAACCCGCTTGAGCTGCTCGACTCCCACAAGTGCTACATGGTGGGCGCCGGCATCAACACCCGCGACTACGCCGAGCGCGTGCCTGCGCTGGTCGAGGCGGGTGCCGACGTGCTCTGCATCGACAGCTCCGAGGGCTTCTCGGAATGGCAGAGCCGCACCATTGACTGGATTCGCGAGCATTACGGCAACACCGTGCGCGTGGGCGCCGGCAACGTCGTTGACGGCGAAGGCTTCCGCTTCCTCGCTGACGCGGGCGCCGACTTCATCAAGATCGGCATCGGCGGCGGCTCCATCTGCATCACCCGTGAGCAGAAGGGCATCGGCCGTGGCCAGGCGACGGCGGTCATCGACGTGGCCCGCGAGCGCGACAAGTACTTCGAGGAGACCGGCATCTATGTGCCCATCTGCTCCGACGGCGGCATCGTTTACGACCATCACATCACGCTCGCCCTTGCGATGGGCGTCGACTTCGTGATGCTCGGCCGCTACTTTGCCCGCTTCGACGAAAGCCCGACGAACCGCGTGAACGTCAACGGCACCTACATGAAGGAATACTGGGGCGAAGGTTCCTCGCGCGCCCGCAACTGGCAGCGCTACGACCTTGGCGGCTCGAAGAAGGGCCTCACCTTCGAAGAGGGCGTCGATTCCTATGTTCCCTACGCGGGCAGCCTGAAGGACAACGTCTCCGCGACGCTCGCGAAGGTTCGCTCGACCATGTGCAACTGCGGCGCTCTTACCATTCCCGAGCTGCAGCAGAAGGCGAAGCTGACCGTGGTGAGCTCCACGAGCATCGTTGAGGGCGGAGCGCATGACGTTCTGAAGAAGGAGAAGGCGCCGTACGCGTCGCTGGCTACCAATTAAGCCTTTGACCAGGCCTTAATAAGGCGTTCAGGCGAAAGCATACGACACGACAGGAATGTGTGGCATGGAAGATTACAATCCGCATGAGATAGAACCGCGCTGGCAGGATACCTGGGAGCAGAACGGACAGGACAAGGTTCGGCAGGATTCCGACAAGCCGAACAAGTACGTTCTCGAGATGTTCCCGTATCCTTCGGGTGACATTCACATGGGTCATGTGAGCAACTACACCTACGGTGACGTGGCGGCACGCTATGCCCGCATGAATGGTTACAACGTGTTGCATCCGATGGGCTGGGACGCCTTTGGCCTGCCGGCGGAAAATGCCGCCATCAAGCACAAGACGCATCCGGCGAAGTGGACCTACCAGAATATCGCGACCCAGCAGGCGAGCTTCAAGCGCATGGGCTTCTCGTATGACTGGGACCGCAAGGTCGTCGCCTGCGACCCCGAGTATTACCGCTGGGGCCAGTGGATTTTCCTCAAGTTCTGGGAGCGCGGCCTCGTTGAGCGTCGCGAGAACCCGGTGAACTGGTGCCCCGGTTGCGAGACCGTGCTTGCGAATGAGCAGGTCATCGAAGGACGCTGCTGGCGTTGCGATTCCGAAGTGCAGAAGCGCGATCTGACGCAGTGGTATTTCAAGATCACCGATTACGCGCAGGAGCTGCTCGACGACCTCGACAAGCTCACCGGCTGGCCGGAGCGCGTCAAGCAGCAGCAGGCGAACTGGATCGGCCGTTCCGAAGGCGCCGAGGTTGAATTCCTTCTGTGCGACAAGGACGGCAACGCGCCGGAGAATCCGACGGACGACGATTACATCACGGTGTTCACCACCCGCGCCGACACGCTGTTCGGCTGCAGCTTCTTCGTGGTGGCGCCGGAATACAAGCCGCTGCGCGAGATGGTCGCCGGCATGCCGAACGAGCAGGCCGTGATCGACCTCATCGAGGCTTCCGCGAAGGTGACGGCGGTCGAGCGCGCGCAGGGCGATCACGAAAAGCATGGCGTCTTCACCGGGCGTTACGTGATGAACCCCGTGAATGGCGAGAAGGTGCCCGTTTGGGTGGCCGACTATGTTGTCGCCGACTACGGCACCGGCGCGGTCATGGCTGTGCCGTGTGGCGACCAGCGCGACTTCGAGTTCGCGAAGAAATACGACCTGCCCATCATCCCCATCATCCTGGAGGACGGCGATCCGCTGTTCGACCAGCTCAAGGATGAGCAGGGTCGTGTCGTGACGAGTGTCGATTGGGAATGCGCCATGGCGGCGGAAGGCACGCTCGTGCAGTCCGGCCCGTACACGGGCATGCGCGGTGGCAAGCATTCCGAAGGCGAAGCGGCTATCGTCGCCGAGCTTGAGCGCCAGGGTCGTGGCCGTCGCAAGGTGGAATTCCGCTTGCGCGACTGGCTCATTTCCCGTCAGCGCTACTGGGGCAACCCCATCCCCGCGATCCACTGCGAGCACTGCGGCGTCGTGCCGGTTCCCGAAGAGGATCTGCCGGTGCTGCTGCCGGAGGACATCAACCTTGCCGCGGGCGAGACGCTTGCGACGCACGAGGGCTTTGTGAAGTGCACTTGCCCGAAATGCGGTGCGCCGGCGCGTCGCGAGACCGACACGATGGACACCTTCACCTGCAGCAGCTGGTATTACATGCGTTACACCGATCCGCACAACGATCAGGCGCCGTTCGACCCGGAAAAGGCGAACAGCTGGCTGCCGGTCGACCAGTACATTGGTGGTATCGAGCATGCCATTCTGCATCTGCTCTACAGCCGCTTCTTCACGAAGGTGCTGCGTGACATGGGCATGCTCAATTTCGACGAGCCCTTCACGAACCTTCTGTGCCAGGGCATGGTGCTCGACGAGCACGGCGATGTCATGAGCAAGTCGAAGGGCAACGTCGTTTCGCCCGAGAAGATGATTGCCGCCTATGGCGCCGACGCGGTGCGTGCCTACGTGCTCTTCATGGGCCCGGTCGACAAAGAGAAGATGTGGAACGAGGACGGCCTTGCGGGCATGTATCGTTTCCTGAACCGCCTGTGGCGCATCGTCTACGACCTCAAGTGCAGCGCGGGCGACAAGACCCTCTTCGACCCGACGGCCGATGACACGAATGCCCACGAGAAGTCGAAGAAGCTGCGTCGCGAGCGTCATCGCGTGGCGGAGAAGGTCACGACGGACTTCGCGAACAACAACTTCAACACGGCGCTTGCCTCCATCATGGAGCTCGCCAATGCGGCTGCCGAACTGCTGCGTCTGCGCGATCCGGAACGCCGCCGCAACTGCGCCAACGCGAGCACGCTGTGCAACGATGTGGCCGATACGATTGTCAAGCTGATGGCTCCGGTCACGCCCCATTGGGCCGAGGAGCTGTGGCATGACGCGATTGGCGGCGAAGGCTCGATTCACGACCAGCCGTGGCCGACCTTCGACCCGGAACAGGCAAAATCCGACGAGGTCGAGCTTGCGGTGCAGGTGAACGGCAAGGTGCGCGGCCATATCACGGTTGCAGCCGATGCCGCGGAAGACGAGATGCGCGAGGCGGCTCTTGCAGTGGTCGATGAACTGATCGCCGGCAAGACGATTCGCAAGGTCATCGTTGTCGCCGGTCGCCTGGTGAACATCGTCGCGAACTAGCGCTTCCAAAAGCGAAAGGCGGATACAGGTTTCTCGTGGTGGTTATACGCGCTCTGAGAAATGTTGCAAAAGCAGCAGCGGTCATTGTCGGTGTGATGATGGCCGCTGTCCTTATCGTGAACCTGTGGGTTTGCGTGGTCGGGGGAAGCATGCTCGCCTCCGACGAGGATGCGCAGGCGAAGGACGCCGACTGCATTCTTGTGCTGGGTGCCTCCGTTTTGCCTGATGGCACGCCGTCTGCTATCCTACGCGACCGTCTCGATGTGGCGGCGACTCTCTATTTGGAGGGTGTCGCGCCGAAGGTGATTGTGAGCGGCGATAACGGCGACGACTCTTATAACGAGGTCGCGGCCATGAAGGCCTATCTCGTCAATAACGGCATTCCTTCCGAAGATGTGTTCTGCGATCATTGCGGCTTCAATACCTATGACAGCATGTGGCGCGCCCGTAACGTCTTTGGCGTCGAGAGCATCGTCGTGGTTACGCAGACCTATCATGAGTATCGGGCGCTGTTCAACGCGCAGGGCGTGGGCATGCAGGCTTGTGGCGTTTCGAGCGATTTGCACCAGTATGAGAATCAGGGCTACTACGATCTGCGCGAGGTGTTCGCGCGCATGAAGGACTTCTGGCAGGTCATGGAAGGCGCCACGGCGACGACGGGTGGCGAGAGCATTTCCCTTCTGCAGTCGGGCGACGCGACGTGATCTGCAGGTTCGCGTGAGCAACGTGAGTTGAGAGCTCGCGCTTGCGAGACGCAGACGAACAGCGCGTGACTTTCGCGAGAGCGACGCGTAAGCCGCGAGCTCGCGTGGACGCCAGACCATCCGCCAAACATGAAAAGGAAGGATGACCATGCTTTTCAAGAACATTGGCGTTATCGATGCCGATTTCAACTATCTGCCGAACCAATATGTCGGGGTGGCCGGCGACACCATCGCCTACCTTGGCAGTGAGCCGCCCGCGGCCGATTACGGCGAAACCTATGATGGCACGGGAAAGGTGATGCTGCCCGGTCTCGTGAACGCCCATTCCCATGCGCCGATGACGCTGATGCGGGGCTATGCGGAAAACCTCGCGCTCGATGACTGGCTCAACACGATGATTTTTCCCTTCGAGGCGCAGATGACCGATGCGGAAGTGTATCCGGCCACCTTGCTTGCGATTGCGGAAATGCTCCGCTTTGGCACGACCTCGTTTTCCGACATGTATTACTTCTCGGACACGCGTGCCCGCGCGATTCTCGAGAGCGGCATCAAGTGCAATATGTGCGATACGCTTGTCGACTTTTCGGGCGCGCCCTATGACGAGCTTCCGATTGCGCAGATGAACAAACATTTGCATGAGTCCTACCATGGTGCGAATGGCGGACGCCTGCTGGTGGATTGGGGCCTGCATGCCGAATACACCTCGAACCCCACGGTGGTGCGCGGTTTCGCCGCGTCGGCGCGCGAGATGGGCGCCCGGGTGCATGTGCATGTTTCCGAAACGCGCAAGGAAGTGGAGGAATGCAAGGAGCGCCACAATGGCATGACGCCGCCTGCCTACCTGGCCGACCTGGGCGTGTTCGATAGCCCGACTTTGGCGGCGCATTGCGTCTGGCTTGAGGAGGGCGACTACGAGCTCCTTTCCCGCTATGGCGTGACGGTCGCGTCGAATCCCATCTCCAATGCGAAATTGGGGAGTGGCATTGCCAATGTCCGTGCGCTTCAGGCGGCGGGCGTTCGCATCGCCGTCGGCACCGATAGCGTGGCGAGCAATAACAATCTCGACATGTGGCAGGACATGAATGCCTTGGCGCTGCTCGAGCGGGCGCGCGATTGTAATCCGGTGGGCATTTCACCTGCGGAAACGCTGCGGTGTGCGACACGCAACGGCGCTCTTGCGCAGGGGCGCGACAATACCGGCCTCATCGCGGAGGGAATGCGCGCCGATTTGTGCATTGTGAAGGCGGATGATCCTTGGATGTGCCCGGCAAGCGACATGGTGACGAACCTTGTCTATTCGACGCGGGGTTCCGACGTCGTCATGACGATGGTCGATGGCCAGGTGCTTTATCGTGATGGTGTGTGGCCGACCATCGACGTTGAGCGCGTGATGCATGATGTCGTTGCGGCGCGCGACGCGGTGCTTGCGCGTTTGTAGAAGCGACAAGACGCCCGCGCGTATGTGACTGGCGAACGCTGCAGGCGAGAGGGAGCGCCGCCGCGCGCGTGAGCTTGTCGGCAAAAGAAAAGCCGCAGGGCATATGCCCCGCGGCTTTCTCATAGGCGAACGCGAAAACGCGTTTCGGCTCTATAACCGAGCCTCGGCTTTACTCAGCCTGCTGCAGCAGACCGTAACCGCCATTGTTGCGGCGATACACGATGCAGAACTTGCTGGTGTCGCGGTCGATGTAGCCGTAGAAGTCGTGACCGAGCAGGTCGATCTGGATGAGGGCCTCTTCCTGCGTCATCGGCTCGAAGCTCACGTCCTTCACGCGGACGAGCGTTTCGTCCTCAGCGGAAAGCTCTGCCATCAGCTTGTCGAAATCGGCTTCCTGCGCCACCGGCTCCGGCACGCGACCAGCTTCGCGGCGGCCAAGCACGCGCGTCTTGTACTTGCGCATCTGGCGCGTCACCTTTGCGGCGGCCACGTCGATTGCCGCGTACATGTCGGAGTCGTTCTCCTCAACACGCACGATATGGCCCTTGGTCTGCAGCGTGACTTCGCAGGTGCAGGGGTTCGGATTCGAACGGTTGCGACCGGCGCTCAGGACGACCTCGACGTTCAGAGGCTCGATGTTCATGGCCTTCGAAACGGTTCCGATCTTCTCTTCGGCGTATTCACGCATGGCAGGAGTGACAGTTATGCGACGTCCGGTGATTGTGATTTCCATAAGCACTCACCTTCCAAAAATCGGGGACAGGAAAAGCCGCTCCAGTCGCAAGAGACCGTGCGGCTCTCCATTAGGATAACGCATTTGCGGGAGTTTTTCTGTCTTGCAATCCGCCTTACAATGTGCATTGCGAAAAACGGTAACCAAAGCGAAAGGCACCAAAGGAATCATGGCGATTATCGAGATCTCAGACATCACAGACGAGCGCGTCGTGGCCTACACCCGCTTGACCGAGCGGCAGCTGCGCAACAAACTCGAGCCTGAGCAGGGAATATTCATCGCTGAATCGCCAAAGGTGATTGCTCGCGCGCTGGATGCGGGGCTTGAGCCCGTCTCGTTTCTGATGGAGCGCAAATGGCTTGATACCGCGGCGCCCCTGATTGCCCAGGCGGAACGGAATGCCGGGCATGAGATAGTCGTCTATACCGGCGAAAGCGCCGTCCTTGCGAATCTGACGGGCTTCACGCTCACGCGCGGTGTGCTCTGCGCCATGCGTCGTCCGGCGCTGCCTACGCCCGAATCGCTTTTGAAAGACGCGCGGCGTGTCGCGGTGCTTGAGGGCATCGTCGACCATACCAATGTGGGTGCCGCATTCCGCAGCGCCGCCGCCCTTGGGGTGGATGCGGTGCTCGTGACGCCCACCTGTTGCGATCCGCTCTATCGCCGCGCCGTGCGCGTGTCCATGGGAACGGTGTTCCAGGTGCCCTGGACGCGCATTGGCGAAAGCGTCGCCGATTGGCCGGTGCGGGGTATGGCACTTTTGCATGAGCAGGGTTTCAAGGCGGCGGCCTTCGCGTTGCGCGATGATGCGATTTCGCTTTCGGACCCGGTGCTGAATACGTGTGAGAAGCTCGCGATGGTTTTCGGAACCGAAGGCGATGGCTTGGCTGCCGACACTATTGCATCCTGCGACTACTCGGTGAAGATTCCGATGTCGTACGGGGTCGACTCCCTCAATGTCGCCGCAGCGAGCGCGGTCGCGTTCTGGCAGCTCTGCGAACACGAATAGGCTTATGCGCGATAAGCCGCTGAGAGCTCAAACGGTGTGAGCGCTCTGGGCGCTTGCCACGAGATTCCGTATCGGGCGTATTTGCGACGGCGGGCCCAGGACTCGCAATGGGTGCCCGCGCGTGCGCGCAGGGAAGCGCTTGGCCCTCCGGTGTTCGAAGGGGACGTGCCGTTTGCCGATGGTGGTATGTTCGCTTACCGATGGCGAGCGGTTCGCATGCCGGCTCCGGAAACCCTTTTTGCCGACAGCGAAGAAGCCGTTTGCGAAACGCACAGCCCCGCACGCCCCTGCGCGGCAAAGCCATTTTCCCCTTCAAAAGCGCTTCGCGAACTCGTCTTTCGCAGCCAAATGTGGAGAAGAAAATGCCGTCGGACGCGGAAAGCGCGCGAAAGATGCCCTTTCAGGGGCGACATTCATGCCGCTGACCCCCAACACGTCGACAGATTATGATGTTTGAATTGACCTTCCGGAAAGTGTGCTAATATACCCGCTGCAATCGAAGTCGGGACGTGGCTCAGCTTGGTAGAGCGCTGCGTTCGGGACGCAGAGGTCGCTGGTTCAAATCCAGTCGTCCCGACCATCGATGGATTTGACCGCCACATGGCGGTAATTTTTTAGGTACCGTATTTGCGCCTCAGGTCGGGCAAACGCCGTTGGGACGAAGGAGACGATATGAAACTCGGACCGCTTGAGCTTGCCATCATTCTCGTTGTGGTGCTTCTTCTTTTCGGACCCAAGAATCTTCCAAAGCTTGGCAGCGCAATCGGCCAGTCGGTGAAGAATCTGCGTGAGGGCCTGAACTCCGGCAAGAAGGAAAAGGCAAACAAGAAGGCGGAAGTCGCACAGGCTGAATCCGAGGCTCCTGCGCAAGATGCGGCTCAGCCTGACACGCAGACCTTCAAGGAAGAGGCTCCTGCGGAAGAGGCCGAGGTTGTGGTCGAGGGCAAGCCTGCCCCGAAATCCCAGCAGAGCGGCCCGTACGACGCGTAAGCTCGTCTGCACCGGGAAGTCTTCTGGCTTGGGAACTATCACTACATAAGTACGAACGGACATGCCGCCTTTTACAGGCGGCATTCTGCGGAAATGACGGTTATGCGCTCGAGGCGCTGAATTACGAAAGGAAACGGTCGGCTATGGCGGAATCCGGAAATGTGATTACAGAAGCTGGCAAGAAGCAGCTTGAAGAAGAGCTTGCCTATCTTGAAGGCGATAAGCGCGCCGAGGTTGGCGAGCGCATTCGTGTTGCGCGCGAATTCGGCGACATTTCCGAGAACTCGGAATACGACGACGCGAAGAACGAGCAGGCTCAATTGGAGAACCGCATCGCCGAGATCAACCGGATTCTTTCCGAGGTCGTCGTTGTCGATGCGCCGGTGGATGATGACCACATTCACATCGGTTCCACCGTCACCCTCGACTGGGGCGGCCGCGAGCGTGTCTTCACCATCGTGGGCGGCGCCGAGAGCAATGTTCACGAGGGCAAGATTTCCAACGAGAGCCCGGTGGGCGCTGCGCTGCTGGGACATGTGGAGGGCGACACCGTCACGGCGACGGGTCCGACTGGTCGCGAGATTCGTGCGACCATTCTGCGTATTGGCTAATAACTTCGCGTGCGACATGCGGGTGTGAGCAGGCGAACGTGCGAGTCTCCCGCCCGCCGCACTATTGCGACAAGGTGAGAGGCGTGTAATGAGCGAAAATAATCAGGCGGAAATGGCACCGGTAGTCGAGGATGACCCGATTGAGGTGCGTAAGGCGAAGCGTCAGGCTTTGATTGATGCCGGGTGCGACCCCTACGGCCATGCGTTCGAGGTCAGCTGCCATATCGCTGAATTAAACGAGCGTTATGCGGATCTTGCCGATGGCTCGAACACCGAGGACGAGGTGACGATTGCCGGTCGTCTGATGTCGAAGCGCGACCAGGGCAAGATCGTTTTTGGCGAACTGCGTGACGCGACGGGCGACATTCAGCTCTTCTGCCGCATCAACAATCTGGGTGAAGAGGCGTTCGCCCAGATGAAAGA
This sequence comes from bacterium, assembly GCA_963621885.1. Classification (GTDB taxonomy): domain Bacteria; phylum Actinomycetota; class Coriobacteriia; order Coriobacteriales; family Eggerthellaceae; genus UMGS1519. The sequence goes on along the minus strand of CAVFFT010000033.1, from coordinate 43,826 downwards.
CCTCGACATGGGCGACTGGATCGGCGTTACCGGCAAGATGATGCGTACGCGCCGCGGCCAGCTGTCCGTGGCGGTCGAGCGCTTCGAGTTGCTGTCGAAGTCGCTGCGCCCCCTGCCTGAGAAGTTCCACGGCCTTGCCGACAAGGAGCTGCGTTATCGCCAGCGCTATGTCGACCTTGTCATGAACCAGGACGTGCGCGAGACCTTCGAGCGCCGTTTCAAGATTCTCGCATCCATCCGTCGCTACATGGAGCAGGACGGCTACTACGAGGTTGAGACGCCCTTCCTCCATTCCATCATGGGCGGCGCGAACGCGAAGCCCTTCATCACGCATTTCAACGCGCTTGACCGCGACTACTATCTGCGCATTGCGACCGAGCTTCCGCTGAAGCGCCTGCTTGTGGGCGGCTTCGAGGCGGTGTACGAGATGGGCCGCATCTTCCGCAACGAGGGCATGGACGCCACGCACAATCCGGAATTCACGACCCTTGAGGCCTATCGCGCGTTTTCCGACCTGGAAGGCATGAAGCGCCTTGCTCAAGGCGTCATCCAGACGGCAGCTCAGGAAGCCTGCGGTACGCAGCAGGTGGAATACCAGGGGCAGACGATCGACCTTTCGGGCGATTGGCCGTCGCGTTCGATGATTGACCTCGCGACTGAAGGCGCGGGTGAGCCGGTGAACTTCGAGCGGAGCCTCGATGATCTGCGCGCCATCGCCAAGCGCGTCGGCGTGAAGGTCATTGACGAGTGGGGCAAGGGCAAGCTGATTTCCGAGATCTTTGAAGAGACCTGCGAGGATAAGCTTATCCAGCCGATTTTCGTGACCGACCATCCTCTCGAGGTGAGCCCGCTTGCGAAGAAGAACCCCGAGAATCCCGAGCTGACGCAGCGTTTCGAGCTCTACATCTGCGGACATGAGTACGCGAATGCCTTCACCGAGCTGAATGACCCGGTCGACCAGGCGGAGCGCTTCCATGCGCAGGTTGCCGCAAAGGATTTCGATGATGAAGCGATGGGCTTCGACGCCGATTACATTCGCGCGCTTGAATATGGCATGCCTCCGGCGGGCGGCATCGGCATCGGCATCGACCGCCTGGTGATGCTGCTGACGGACAGCCCGACGATTCGCGACGTGCTGCTGTTCCCGCACATGCGTGAGGAAGCCTAGTTTCAGCCGCATAAGCCAATTCATTGGTGCGTACCACTGGGGAAGGGAGTGCGCATGAAGGCAAAGCTCGTGCATCACTGCATTCATGTAGTCGATCTTGACGAGTCGCTCGATTTTTACGAACAGGCGCTGGGTTTGACCGAGACGCGTCGCATGGGGCCTGAAGATGGCAGCTGGGTGAACGTGTATGTGTCGAACGATTGCGCGCCTTTCGAGGTGGAATTCACCTGGAATCGAGAGCAGACCGCGCCGTATGAGAACGCCGGCAAGGACGTGCATCTCGCAGTGAGCGTGCCCGATATCGATGCCGCCTACGAGTTGCACAGCCAGATGGGATGCGTCCTGCGTCGCAACGAGGAGCTTGGCATCTACTTCATCACCGATCCGGATGGCCAGCTGATCGAGGTCGTTCCGGAATAGAGAAAACCCTCAACGCCAAGATGGTGCTGAGGGTTTCGCTTTGTCGCGGACTGCTTGCTCGCTGTACGACAAGTATTTAGCGTGCGGTTTCGCCTTTCGTGCGATCCGTTGCTTTCAATTAGGAAGCGCCTACATCTCCTGAATCTGGCGCTCCACCTGGCTCGTGATGCGCAAGGTGCGCAGCGCGGAGTCGATCGTGCTGAAGCATTGCGCGCCCGGTACGCCGCGTAGCTCGTCGACGATATCCTGCACCTGGCCGAGGCCGGGGAACTCGTCCTGGCGGGTGGGAATCTCCTGCACCTGAAGATCGGGGCCCTTGCGGACGCCGCCCATCACGCCCTCATGCGCGACTTGGGAGGCCGCGTCGCCCGCGATGGTTTCCAGACGCAGCGGCGCCGCGTTGTCGTAGTAGGGGAATTCGATGCTGCCCGCGTCGCCAAAGATAAGGAAGCGGTCGAGGGCCGCATAGGTGGCGTAGCACCACAGGCCCGACACGAGCACGCCATCTTCAGTCATGCCCGAAAGCGACACGGCGTCTTCGCGCGGATACACCTTGGTCTGGTTCGTCGTTTCCACATGCCAGCTGGTTAGCGGGCCTACAAGGAAGTCCGCGAGGTCGACCATATGGGCGTCGCCCTCGTAGAAATGGCTGCCGCCCGAAACCTCGGGACGCACGCGCCACGGCTTCTGCGCGTAGGGTAGCAGTTCCTCGGCGGTCTGGCGTTGGGTGCGGATGATCTGGACGCCGCGCACCTTTCCGATGGCACCTTCATCAAGCAGGCGCTTCAGCGTGCGATAGCGGGGCATGCCGCGCCGGTAATGCGCGACAAAGCAGCGCTTGCCCGCGCGGGTGAAAGCGTCGCGAATCTCTTCGCCCTCTTCATAGGAAAGCGCGACGGGCTTCTCCATATAGCAATGCTTGCCGGCTGCGGCGACTGCCGTTGCCTGCGCGAGATGGCAGTCGGGCGTGGTCGCGACGTAGACGATGTCGATGTTGGGGTCGGCGAGCAGCTCCTCCATGGTGTCATAGACGCGCCCGCGACCTTGCGCCGTTACCCAGGCTTCCGCCTTGGCGCGCGTGCGATTCCAGATGCCCACAAATTCGGAATGATCGGCCAGATAGGTTGCGGGGCCGTTCTTCGTCTCGACGACGTTGCCACATCCGACGATTCCCCATCGGATTACGCGGTTTTCATCCATACACGCATTCCTTTCAAAGAGGTGCCAACGCCAAAAAATTATAGGCAAGGGGGTATGCGCCATGGCCTGCGTATTCATGAAAAGTGGAAGGGAAGGCGCGTTCCTTTGATGAGACGCGCTCATAAGTCGAGATGAGAAGCGTATTGTTTCGTCCATCGCGCGACCTCCTGTGCAGTGCGTCAGAGAGCGCATTGTCAGTGCGCCCGAAGCCTGTTGTCTTTCGCGTCACGAAACGTCCGGAGAGCACATCGCGAAGCGTGCGCCACGAGCCCCGCCGCCGGCTCGTCGCAGAGCGCATTACGAAGCGCGCGACGCATCCTGCAGGAAGAGCGCCTTAAGAAGTGAGATAGTCTCAACGACCGAAATGAGGAAACCTCACAGTGTTACACTCATATTATGTTTGTCACGTGTGGACATGCTGCAGCGCATTGGCGCAGGGGAAGTCCGCGGGTATAGTACTGTCTGAAAAATTGGCATCAGTGTAAGGAACAGATATGGCTTTCGAGAAATTTACGGACAAGGCCCGCAAGGTTCTGGTGCTTGCACAGGACGAGGCGCGCAACCTTCACCAGCCCTACGTGGGCACCGAGCATTTGCTGCTGGCGCTCATCAAGGAGAAGGACGGTCTGGCTGCTCAGGCGCTTGAATCGCTGAACGTGCACTACGACGACGTTCTCGCGCATGTCCGCGACATCGTGAACATCGACGAATCCGCCGACGTCTCCGGACACCTTTCCTTTACGCCGCGTGTGAAGCGCGTGCTCGAGAACGCGCTGCGCGAGGCGATGCAGATGGGGCAGAGCTTCATCAACACCGAGCATCTGCTTCTGGGTATCGTGCGTGAGAATGGCGGCACGGCAACCGACGTGCTTGAGCGCATGGGCGTCACCGGTGACGATATCCGCGCCGAGTTGAATGACCTCATTGGCCAGACGGCCGTTTCGGTTGGCACGGGCTTTGACGCGAAGCAGGGCGCTTCCGATTCCGCGCTTGCGGAATTCGGCACCGACCTCACGCAGAAGGCGCGCTCGGGCAAGCTCGACCCGGTCATTGGCCGCGCGGGCGAGATTGAGCGCATCATGCAGATCCTCTGCCGCCGCCAGAAGAACAACCCCATCATCATCGGCGAGCCGGGCGTGGGCAAGACCGCCGTGGTCGAGGGCCTCGCACAGCTGATCGTGGCCAAGAAGGTGCCGGACATCCTGCAGAACGTGAAAGTCGTTTCGCTTGACGTGTCGGGCATCGTTGCGGGCAGCAAGTATCGCGGCGAGTTCGAAGAGCGCCTGAAGAAATGCGTCAAGGAAGTGAAAGACGCGGGCGACATCATCCTCTTCATCGACGAGATCCACACCATCATCGGCGCCGGTTCCGCCGAGGGAAGCATGGATGCGGCCGCCATTCTGAAAGCGCCGCTTTCCCGTGGCGACATCCAGGTGATTGGCGCGACCACCATCGAGGAGTTCCGCAAGCATTTCGAGAAAGACGCCGCGCTCGAGCGCCGCTTCCAGCCGGTTGTGGTGGGCGAGCCGAGCGAGGAGCAGGCGACGCGCATCCTGCAGGGTCTGCGCCCGCGCTACGAGGAGCATCACAAGGTGCACTTCTCGGACGAGGCGCTCCAAAGCGCCGTGCAGCTTGCCGACCGCTACATCCAGGACCGCTATCTGCCCGACAAGGCGATTGACGTGATGGACGAGGCGGGCGCGCGCATGCGCATCCGCAACATGACGCTGCCGCCGGAGCTGCAGGACGGCGAAGAGAAACTCAAGCATGTCCGCAACGAGAAGAACGCGGCTGTGAAGGCGCAGGACTTCGAGAAGGCGGCGAAACTGCGCGACAAGGAAGCGAAGCTGCGCGAAGAGATGGACGCCGCTCGCAAGGATTGGGAAGAGCGCAGCGAGAAGGAAGTGAAAGAGGTCACTTCGCAGGATATCGCTGACGTCGTGTCGATGACCACCGGCATTCCGGTATCCAACCTGACCGAGGCCGAGACCGAAAAGCTGCTGCGTATGGAAGGCGTTCTGCATGAGCGCGTCATTGGCCAGGATGAGGCGGTGACCGCCGTGTCGAAGGCCATTCGCCGTTCGCGCGCGGGCCTGAAAGACCCGAAGCGTCCGGCCGGCTCCTTCATCTTCCTGGGCCCTTCGGGCGTGGGTAAGACGGAGCTTTCGAAGGCGCTCGCGGAATTCCTCTTCAATTCCGAGGAATCGCTCATCAGCTTCGACATGTCCGAGTACATGGAGAAGCACACGGTTTCCCGTCTCGTGGGTTCGCCCCCGGGCTACGTGGGCTACGACGAGGGCGGCCAGCTGACGAAGGCGGTGCGCCAGCATCCCTACTCGGTCATCCTTTTCGACGAGATCGAGAAGGCGCATCCCGATGTCTTCAACATCCTGCTCCAGATTCTGGAAGAGGGACGCCTGACCGACGCCCAGGGTCGCACGGTCGACTTCCGCAACACCATCATCATCATGACGAGCAACGTGGGCGCTCGCGAGATCGCCCAGGGCACGCCGGTTGGATTCGCGTCGGGCAAGCGTGGCCTTTCCGACAAGGAGATCAACGCGTCGGTGATGGCGGAGTTGAAGAAGCTCTTCCGTCCCGAGTTCCTGAACCGCGTGGACGAGATTATCGTGTTCAAGACGCTCACCGATGACGAGCTCAACCAGATTGTGCGTCTGCTTGTTGACGACCTGCGTCAGCGCCTTATCGAGCAGAGCATGACCATCAACCTGAGCGATGCGGCCTGCGACCATATTCGCGAGGAGGGCACCGACACGAGCTTTGGCGCGCGTCCTCTGCGCCGTGCGATTCAGCGTCTGCTGGAAGACCCGATCAGCGACCAGATTCTCGAAGGCCGCTGGACGAGCGGATCGGTCATCGATGTTGATTACGACGCGGAGACGAAGGAGCTTGTCTTTACAGCGGGAAGCGGTTCCATTCCGGCGCCGCGCCGTCGCGACAGCATCGCCACGGAAGCGGAACTGCTGCTTTCGGGCTACGGGCTCGACAACACCGGATCGTTTGGCGGCGAGCCGGGTACCTTCTCGGGTGGCGCAGCCGACTAAGCGGCAAAACGCTGCTTGCGCGGCTGCTCGCTCGATGGGGCGGCGTGGCCAACGAGGACGGTGACCACTGAGTTGACTTCGCGGTTGGCGAGGCGGCAAAACACAAGGTCAGCATGATGGAGAGGCGACTTCGCAAGAGGTCGCCTCTCTTTTTTGGCTGGTCATGTGAGGGGTGAATTGCCGGAAAGTCAAAAAAAAACACACGCCTTCCGAAGAAATAAATTGGTAAACGGGTATAGTTGCTCAGATAAGGTGTCAAACCAACGTCGTACTAACGCTCTCAAAACGCTGCATCAATATTCTCATGACGTACATCATCTCGACACCTTCGAGCTAGTTACAAGGCGTGGCTTTTTATTGTCGCGTTTGAATGTGCGCATTCCGTTTCGGCTTCCAGCCTGGGTATGCCGAATCGGGGAAAGGGGACAAGCATGCAGCACAGTGCAACGGGTCTTGCGAAATACAGGGGGAGGAGTCTGCGCGTCGCGTTGTCGATCATGCTCATGATCGTGGCGTCTTTGGCGTTTAGCAGTGTCGCGCTCGCGGATGACGCGACGGGCTCCGACGATTCGCTGATCAAAACGTCGGTCGCCGATGATTCGACCATTTGGAATTGGGATACGATGCTTGGCGACGACACCTCGGCGGTCGGCAGCATCTGGACCGACAAGACCATTTCCGCTACCGACATGACGCATGATACGCGTACGATAACGAAGGGCGATTCGGACTTTGTCACGGCGCTCTCGACGATATCCTCCACGTCATCCTTGTCGACCACTGTTTCGCAGCCGCTTGACATCGTGCTGGTGCTGGATGTGTCCAAGTCGATGGGTGACAACAGGCTGGGGAATGTCACGCGTTTGAAGGCGCTGCAGACGGCGGTGAATTCGTTCATCGATAAGATTGCCGCACAGAATGACAAGATTAGTGACACGAGCAAGCAGCATCAGGTTGCGCTGGTCAAATTCGCGGGGGAAAAATCTAGCATAATCGGCGACAAGTTCTACGGCAACAGCAATTACAGCCAGCAGGTGACGGCGCTTGCCGCTTGCACGTCGGCGAACAAAGCCGACATTGAGACTAAAGTGAGTAATCTGAAGTCGGGTGGCGTGACGAATTCACAGGCAGGTTTGGAGCTCGCAAGGGACATCACTTCTCGTAATAATGCGAAAAAGGTCGTCATCTTCTTCACTGACGGCAAGCCCACCGCTGAGGACCATGGTGGAGAGTGGAGTGATGGTGTGGCAAGTATGGCGGTAGAAGCGGCGGCGCAGATGAAGAAGAGCGCCACGACGATATATACCGTTGGCGTGCTCGAAGGTGCTGACCCTTCCACCGACCCCACCGATGGTGTGGTGGATTCGAGATATGAGACCAAATTGCAGAACAATTTCATGCATGCGGTGTCATCTAATTACAACAATGCGACGTATAGAAAGTCTCAAGAAACAAGCAGGTATACGTGGTCCTTTGGCACGCGCACGACGGACTCCGCGTATTACAAGGTTGCATCTGACCAAGCTGGCCTTGAACAGGTCTTCGATGACATCGCATCCGAAATCACCACGAGCACGGGATACCCCACAAAGACCATCGAAGGTCTGGAAAACGAATCGGGCTACATCACCTTCGATGACGAGCTTGGCGCGTACATGAAGGTCGATGAGGTGAAGGCGATTGCGTATAACGGTGCAAAGTACGATAAATACACCAAGAGCACGAGCACTGATGGCAAAGTGACCACCTACACGTTTGCTGGCGATGCGAATGCCGGTCTCGATGCCACTGAAAACCTGAAAGACATCGTGATTACCGTGACCACGTCCGACAAGGTTTCGGATGGCGACAAGGTGCAGGTGAAGATTCCTGCGACCATGATTCCTTTGACGAGCTACGACATCGACCTGACGGCGAACACGATGGCGAAGAAAGCGGCTGAGCCCCTTTCCGTCTTCTATACCTCGAGCCTGAAGGACGAGGTTGCAGATCTGCTGAAGAACCCCGATGAGGACATGCAGGCCTATCTGAGCGATGAGTCCCACATCGATGACGAAACTGGTGAGGTCTACTTCTACGCGAACAAGTGGTCGGGTGAGGCAAATGGCGATGTGACCGCATCGTATGAGCCCGCTGCGACGAACAGCTACTACTACTTCACGGCGGACACCCCCATCTATACCGATGAGGCGTGCACCACGCGTGCGACTTCGGTTGAAGACGGCACGACCTACTATTACCAGCAGAATTACTACAAGATGACTGATGGCAAGCCTGTTGCCACGACGGCTTCCGTGGCGTTCCCTGGCGCAGCTGCCAAAGGCTTTGAGGGCGCGCTCGCAAAAGATGCCGATGGCAATGAGTACTTCACGGCAGGCACGGCACGTCTCAACACCAACAACCAACTGAACCTCGATAAGGCGAAGGGTGCTAACAAGAGCGAAACCGCTTCTTCCGCGGTTAATATCCAGTGGAATAGCACCACGCAGACGAGCGAAGCCACAAAGGTGGCCGCACAGCTGGGCAACAACGGTCGTCTGGGCGTGAAAATCCCAACGTCTACACTGGAGATTTCGAAGCAGCTGACTATTCCTGAAGGCTATGACGCGGCGGATTTCGCTGATGTCGAATTCGGCTTCACGGTGAATATCCCCGAGGCGGCAGAACAGTCTTTCAGCGCCCAGGTGTATGACGCACAGGGCAAGGCAGTGGGCGATGCGTTCACTCTCGCATTTGACAAAGATGGCAAGGCCACCTGCACGCTGAAGGCCGACCAGAAGCTGAACATTTCCGGTCTGACGGGCGGATGGAAGTACACGGTGAGCGAAGACGCTCTTGATGGCTATACGCAAATTTCCCCGGCTGACGAAACCGGTGCCGCGACGGAGGCAAAGGGTGAGCTGACGACAGGCGAGACGGCTCAGGCGGAATTCGAGAATAGGTACTCCACGCCGCCCGTCGAGTACGACACGGTGAACATGAAGTTGAAGAAGGTCCTGACCGGACGCGACTGGCTTGATACCGACAGCTTCACCTTCACGCTCAAGGCGCTCGATGATGACGCCCCGCTGCCTGTTGACGAAACTGGTGAACCGGTGACGAACGTGACGGTGACAAAGGACAACGCCGACTCGTTTGATTTCGGAACCATAACCTTCACGCAAGAGATGCTCATGGATAGCGAGGACTACACGAAGACCTTCACCTATGAGGTGACCGAGGATGCGGGCAACATTGCTGGCATCACCTACGCGACCAATACCGCGACCTTGAAGGTGACGGTCAAGGACAACCTTGCCGGCAAGCTGACGGTGACCGCCGTGTGTGACGACGCGGTCTTCACCAACACGTACACCGCGGATCCTGTCGAGTACAACACGGCGGATTTGGGACTGAACAAGGTTCTGACCGGCCGTGACTGGCTTGACACCGACAGCTTCACCTTCACGCTTAAGGCGCTCGATGGCGGTCCGCTGCCCGTCGATGCCGACGGCAACGAGGTGACGAGCGTAACGGTGACGCAGGAGAACGCTTCCGCATTCGACTTCGGCACCATGACCTTCAAGCAGGAGATGCTGGAAGGTTCCGAGGGTGCGACCAAGACCTTCACCTATGAGGTGACCGAGGATGAGGGCGACATCGAGGGCATTACCTACGCGACGAACACGGCTACCTTTACGGTGACGGTCAAGGATGACCTCGCCGGCAAGCTGACGGTGAGCGCCGAGATTGACGACCCGACCTTCACCAACACGTATGCTGAAGAGCCCGCTGACGATCCTGATGAGGATACTCCCGACAAAGAGAAGTCGAAGAGCAAGAAGGATGCCATAGCGAAGACGGGCGACAACTCGCTGGCTCTTGGCGTAGGCATTGGTATCATCGCGCTTGCAGCAGGAGCGGTTGTTCTCGTTGCGCGCAACCGCCGCCACGCATAAGCGCTTAACGCAAACGCGCGCGTAATTGTTCGCGTAAGCGAAACGAGCAGAATGAGCGCGCCGCCCCGGATAGGGTGAGTCGCGAAACGAAAGGCCTCGGATCCCAAATGGGTCCGGGGCCTTCGTGCGTCTGCGCCAATGTAGAACTGGGCCTTCATGCATTTGCGGGAATGGAGGTCCGAGATCTTCTTGGGTTTGCGTCCATGCGCGTCCGGGCCTTCGTGCGTCTGCTCAAACACGCCCCCGAGCTCCATGCTTCGCGGGACTGCGGGCGAATTGCTTACCCCCTAGGACTCGATGCCTTTTTCCGTATGACCCCTCGCAGTTTGCTTGCCGGTTTTACGTGTCTAAATAGGTGCGGCCGCGTTACCATAAGAAACCGATAGAAAGAGCATGTGCGGCTACGACAAGGAGGCGCAACTTGAGCGGTCATAAGAACGCGGAAGCAGCGGAGAGCGTATTGTCCGGAGCCGTTTCCGAAGAGAAAGCCGCGGCGCCGACGCTCCATATCGATTTCAACGTCGATATGCTCACGAGCGAGCTTACGGGTCTTGAGGGCAAGGTCGACAAGAACCCGCGCACGGCAGCCATCATTTTGGCTGGTGGCAGCGGCGAGCGCTTTGGTCGCGAAGGCGGAAAGCAGCTTGTGCGCATTGCGGGAAAACCTATTCTCACCTGGTCGGCTGAGGCTTTTGACGCGGTGGGCGATGTGGGGCTCATTGTGGTCGTGTGTCCGGAAGATCGCCACGAGGAATACCTGCGCGAGGCGATTGATCCCTTCCCGTTTGTGACGCCGATCGTGCTTGCGCCTGCAGGCGACATTCGTCAGGAATCGGCATTTTCGGGCTTGGAATATGTGCCCGACGACTTCGAGTTTGTCGCGTTGCATGATGGTGCCCGCCCGCTTGTTTCGCCCGAGCTTATCGAGCATGTCATTTCAACGGTCAAGGGCAACTTTGACGCGGATGGCGCAGTAGTCGCCTACCGTTCCATCGATACCCTCAAGGTGGTTGAGAACGGTGTGATCATGGGAACGCCCGATCGCACGGTGTTCTGGAACGCGCAGACCCCGCAGGTGTTCCGTGCGGGCATTTTCCGCCGTGCGCATGCCTCGGCCTTGGCTGACGGCTTTGTGGGTACCGACGACTCCTCGCTCATCGAGCGCTTGGGTGGCCGCGTGCTTGTCGTGGAAGGCTCGCGCAACAACATCAAGCTGACGGTTCCCGAGGATTACTCGATGCTGGCGACCTCCATTCGCAAGCTGGTGAAAAAGCACGGCGCTGCTGCCGCGGGAGAGGACTCGATCGATGACGCAGATTAATCCGGCGGATTTGCGCATAGGCCTGGGCACCGACGTACACGAGCTGGTCGGTGGCCGCCCGCTCATTATTGGCGGCGTCACCATTCCCTATTTCCGGGGGCTTCTTGGGCATTCTGATGCCGACGTGTTGGCGCATGCCGTTGGCGACGCGATTCTTTCCGCCGCGCGCCTCGGTGATATCGGCGAGCTTTTCCCTGATAGCGACGCCAAATGGGAAGGCGCCGATTCGATGCGCCTGCTTGCCATTGCCGCCGAGCGCGTGCGCGAAGAGGGCTTTGAGATTCTTGATGTCGATACCGTCATTGTGGCGCAGCAGCCGAAGCTTGCGCCCTATCGCGCCCAGATGCGCGAGAACATGGCGAAGGCGATGGGAATATCGCCGGACAATGTGGGCGTGAAAGCGACGACAAGCGAGCGCCTTGGCTTCCAGGGCCGCGAAGAGGGCATGAGCGCGCAAGCAGTGGCGCTTCTGTGCCGATGTCGGTAACTCGCCCTTCGTTTCCCATAAATGTCATTACCGTGAAGGCCGTGGGGCATTGCCCCGTCGCGCCCGGTAAAGCCGGGTCGCATGCGATACGGTCGTATGGCTTTCGGGTAGAATCGCTTCTAATCGTTTTCAGCCAAAAGGAAGAACATGATCAAGCTTTATAACTCGCAGACGCGCCGGAAAGAAGAATTCAAGCCGGTGGAGGAAGGCCACGTGCGCATGTACGTGTGCGGACCTACGGTGTACAACCGCATCCATATTGGCAATGCCCGCACCTTCATCAGCTTTGACACCATCCGCCGCTACTTTGTCTATCGCGGTTACAAGGTTACCTTCGTCCAGAATGTCACCGATGTCGATGACAAGATCATCACGAAGGCGAATCAGGAAGGCCGCACGGCTGCCGAGGTGGCCGCTGAATACACGGATGCCTTCATTGCGGACATGCGTGCTGCCGGCGTTATGGATCCCGATGTGCGCCCGAAGGCCACCAAGGAGATTGGCGAGATGATCAAGCTGGTCAAGCTGCTGATCGACAAGGGCCATGCGTATGACACCGAGGAAGGCGACGTGTACTTCTCCGTGCGCTCCTTCCCGAGCTACGGAAAGCTGTCGGGCCGCAACATCGACGAGATGGAAGCGGGCCACCGCGAACTGCGTGCCGATGGCCAGGGGTTGGAAGACCGCAAGCGCGATCCGCTGGATTTCGCGCTGTGGAAGGCGGCCAAGCCCGGTGAGCCCTCGTGGGGTTCTCCCTGGGGACAGGGCCGTCCCGGCTGGCATATCGAGTGCTCCGCCATGTCCAAGAAGTATCTGGGTCTGCCGCTTGACATCCACGGCGGCGGTGCCGACCTCATCTTCCCACATCACGAGAACGAAACGGCCCAGTCTGAGGCCGCATACGATTGCACCTTCAGCAACTACTGGATGCACGGCGGCATGCTGCAGATCAATTCGGAGAAGATGTCCAAATCGCTCGGCAATTTCCTGCTGCTGAACGAGGTGCTCGAGCGCACCGAGCCGGTGGTGCTGCGCATGCTGATGCTGCAGACCCACTACCGCAGCCCGCTGGATTTCAGCGACGAGCGCCTGGAAGAAAGCGCCCAGAGCGTGGGCCGCATCGCCAACGCGCTGAAGAACATGGATTGGGCCATCAAGCATGCGGCAGGTGAAGGCTCCGCCATTGATTGCGCGGCGTTGCGTGCCAGCATCGACGGTTTGAAGGCGAATTTCATCGAGACGATGGATGACGACTTCAACACGGCGGGCGCCTTGGGCCATATCTTCACCTTCGTGAACGAGACGAACTCCACCTTCGCCAACAAGAGCATTTCCGCGAGCGATGCCGCCTTGGCCGCTGAAGCGCGCGCGACTCTGGTAGAGCTTCTCGGCGTTCTCGGCCTGGACATTCAGGCGGAAGAGGACACGTCGGATTACCCTGCGGAAACCGTTGACTTGGCTGCCAAGCTCGCGGGCTATGCGGGCAGCGACCCTGCCGAAGCGGCGACCGCCCTGCTCGACGCGCGGGCTGCCGCGCGCAAGGCGAAAGACTTCGCCAAGGCCGATGCCGTGCGCGATGGCCTGACGGCTCTGGGCTTCACCATCGAGGACACCCCGCAAGGCGCTCGCGTCTCATTCGCCGGCTAATTACGAGAACGCTGGCTGGCATGCGCGTGCCAGCCAGCGTGTCATTTCACGCGCACGTATCTGTTTACTTTCAAGAAAGACGAGACCTCCCAATTCAAAATGGATAGAACTGAACGTATGGGATCCGCCCCGATCCCCGGATTGCTATTGGAATTCGCCATTCCCTCTATCGTGGGCATGCTTATCAACGGCTGCTACAACCTCATCTCCGCCATCTTCCTCGGGCAGGCGATGGGCGCGCCCGGCCTGGCGGTCACGACGGCCGCTTTCCCCGTGATGATCATTTTCATGGCGCTGGCGATGATGATTGGCAACGGCGGCAACGCCCTCGCGGCTTTGCGCTTGGGCGGCGGCAATCGCGATGGCGCCGAGCTCTCTTTGGGCAACACGGTGTCGCTCGGCATTGTCATTTCCGTCGCCATGCTGGCGCTTGTCTCCTTCCCGCCCACCATGGAAGCGTTGCTAGCCATTTCCAGCACTACCTCCGATATTCACGACCTCACGCGCGACTACGTGTGGATCATGGGCGCGGGCGTCATTTTCCAGGTCATCGGCCTCGGCGTTAACAACTTCATCCGTACTGCCGGCGCTCCGAATCGCGCGCTTGTGACCATGCTCATCGGCGCGATTTCCAGCATCTTCTTCAACTGGCTGTTCGTGATGGTGCTCGGTTGGGGCGTGCAGGGTTCGGCCTTTGCCACGGTGGTCGGCTGGGCGCTTTCGTGCATTTCCGTGCTATGGTATTTCGTGTTTACTCCTAACGTTCCTATGCGCATCAAGAAGAAGAACCTGCGCTTGGATGCGAGCGTGGTGTGGGAGATCATGAAGCTTGGCACGGCGAGCTTCCTGCTGCAGACCTGCAACTGCGTTGCCAACCTGATCGTGAACTATCAGCTGGTGAAGTACGGTGCACTGGCTCCGGTTGGTGCGGAAAATGCCCTGGCGGCTATTGGCGTTGTGGGCAAGATCGCGAGCATCGCCTTCATGCCCATCATCGGCGTGTCCGCCGCCGCCCAGCCGCTCATCGGATTCAATTATGGTGCGGGGAATATCGATCGCGTGCGCAAGACCCTTGGCATGGCAATCCTGTACGCGTTCATTCTGGGCGTGGCGATCTGGTCCATCACCCGCATTTGGCCGAATCAGATCATCAGTGCCTTCGGCGTGGCTGACGACCTGATGGATCTGGCCCTGTTCGCGCTGGAAGTGCAGATGTTGCTGATTCCCGTGGTTGGCGTGCAGGTTATCGCTTCCAACTACTTCCAGTCCACGGCTCATCCCGGCAAGTCCATTTTCCTGTCGCTCATTCGTCAGGTGCTGTACTTCATTCCGGCGCTGCTCATTGTCCCCGAGCTGCTGCCGGCGCTCATTCCGGGCATGCTGGGCATTAACGCCCTGTTCGCCTCCTGGCCAATCGCCGACAGCCTTTCAGTTGTCACCGCGACCATCTTCATCCTGGTGGAGTTGCGTCGCTTGAAGAAGGTGGAACGCGGCGAGCTTTACGACAAGTACGCGGGCGTCGTTAAGCACGACGAGGAGTAGCGCAATCGCTACTTGCTGTGCTGGCCTTCGGCCTTCTTGCGCGTCACGCGATAGCGGCGCACGGCATTGATGATGTCGCGGGCATCGAAATAGAGCGCCGAGATGAATAGCATGCCGATGATGGCGATGGAGAAGACTCCGCCGCGTTGCGCTGCCAGCTCGAGTATCCCCGCCATGTTGTAGAACACCGGAACGAGGAACAGGATGACGATCCAGCTGCAGCCGCCAAAACGCGAGGCGAGCAGCAGCAGATAGGTGATAACCGCCCAGGTGAGCGCGGCGTCGAACACATGTCCCTGCAGAAGCAGCATGCCGCAGATGACCACTTTCACCGCGAGCATGATGAGGCCGATGCGCATGTCCTGATGGGCACGCTCGGCTTGCTGTTCAGCGGTGGGCTGAGCCTGCGTATACGCGTATCCGGCGAAGGGGTTGAAGGGGTCGTAGCCGCTTTGCTGCTGGGTCTGCTGGGCCCATTGGCGGAAGGTTTCCGGATCGACCTGCACCCATTCGGGGCCGGAGTTCGGACCGTTGTAATTCACATAGGGGCTGCGGTACGGACCCGCGCCTGCGCTGCCGTAACCCGCGCCGTATTCGGGCTCCCACTTGCCCGACTTCAAGACGTCGTTCGCCTCGTTGATGCGCTTGGTGCGTTCTTCGGCCGCGGCTTTTTCCGTCGGGTCTTGGAAACGGTCGGGATGGTTTTCTACAACCTTCTTCCGGTGAGCGCGCTTCAGATCGTCTTCGGTAAAGCCGTCTTGGAGTCCGAGTATGTTCAGAGCCTCTGATTTTTTCATGCCCACAACTATATAGGCAAACGGGGGAAATGCTTGTTTACAAGTGGGAAAACACTTCAACCCGACAATTTCGCCTGCCGCAAGGGGTACGCGTTTGGGGCGATGACGGCGCTTTTCTCCTGCTGCGGGGCCGCTTGCATTGGCGTGACAGAGGGCGCGATGGATGCACGGTGGCACGCATGATGGCCGCACGGTAGCGCGCGTGATGGCTGTGCCGCAGCCGCGTGAGGGTTGTGCCGCAGCGCGCGTGATGGCTGTGCCGCAGCGCCAGCTTCGGGGGTTCTCGGAATGCCTCTCGGGCGGTGGGGAAGGCGGTGGGGAAGGCATATGCGCCTCGGGGTGGTATTATGTTTCGAAATCTGGCAAGGAAGGATTGCGCTTGAAGAAGGCGTTGCTCATCATCATCGCCATTGTCGCGTGCTGCTTTTTGCTTGCAAACGCCGACTATCTCATGGAATTTGTCGACACCCTGGCGACGGGTGCGCTTATTCCTATCGTCATTGCGTGCGTCCTTATGCTCCTGCGCCACCTGACGCAGGCGATGTCATACAAGACCGCTTTCGACGCGGTCGGATTCCAGAAGACGACGCTGTGGCAGGATATCGTTCTCATTTTCTCGCTCGTCTTCATCAACACCTTCTGCCTCTTCAGCGGTGCGACCGGCGTTGTTTTCATCATCGACGACCTGCGCCGCAAGGGTGCTGCGGTCGGCACAGCAACGAGCGGCGCCATCCTTTCGCAGATCGGCTATTTTGCCGCCGTGTTCGTCATCAGCGTCATCGGCTTTGTCACGATGGCGATCTCGGGCCAGATGAACATTCTCTTCATCACGGGCGGCGGCCTGCTCGCGCTTGTTCTGCTGGGCCTGTCGAGCTTGTTCATGCTGGGCTATTTCAAGCCGGACGCGCTTTATTGGCTCTTCGATAAGATCGAATCGCTCGTGAACAAGATCATTGGCGTTTTCAAGCGCTCGCTTCCCCCCGCATGGGGTTCGGCCAACGCCGACTCGATGATCAAGTCGGCGCGCATTCTCGCGCATAACCCGATGGGCACGGTCATCAGCGTGTCGTGGGCGTCGCTTTCCGCAATTTTGAACATGCTGTGTCTCGTCGCCATCGGTTTTGCCTTCGGATACACCAACGTGCCGGTTCTTGTGGCGGCTTTCGCACTCGCGGCGGTGTCGGTCATCCTTTCGCCCACGCCTCAGGGCATCGGTGTTGTCGAGGCGGCCATCGCGGCGATCATCACCGGTGCGGGCGGTGACCTTGCGACCGCCACCATCATCGCGCTTGTCTACCGCGGCATCATGTTCTGGCTGCCGTTCTGCATTGGCGCGCTGCTTTTGGGGCAGACCAACTTCTTCAAGGACAAGAACAAGAAGGCCGACCCCGAGCAGCAGTGCAAGGACGTCGCGTGGGTGTCGGGCACCTTTGTTGGCGTCACGGGTCTGGTGAATATCGGCCTGAATTTCGTGCCGGAATTGTTCGCGCCCTATTCGGCGGTCATTCAGTTCGTGAACTTCGGCGACATCTTCTTCGGACCGACGCTTGGTCTGGTGGGCGTTCTGCTGCTGATTCTCGCCTTCGGCCTCGTGATGCGCTTCCGCAAGGCGTGGGGCTTGACGATGGTGCTGCTTGTATTGGTAGCCGCGGTCGAGTTCCTCTTCTACGCGACGATTACGGTCGCCGCGGTCATGGTGGCGCTGATTGTGTGGCTCACCTGGCATCGCTATGCGTTTGACCAGCCCATCACGCAGGAGGCGTTCATGCTTTCCTCGCGCGACAAGAATTCGAAGGCCGCCTAATATGGCCGGCGCTAACGACGACGCTTTCGACGCGGTGGTATCTGCGCTCGTGGCGGGCGAGCCGGCGCTCGTTCCCACGGACACGCTTTTCGGCATCGCGGTCTCGCCGCTGCATTGTCCCGACCCGGGCATTCTGTACGAAATCAAGGGTCGTCCTTCCAACAAGCCCGTTGCCTGGCTCGTGTCGCAGAAGCGCGACCTGGAAATTTATGGCGCGGATGTGCCGCCGTGGGTGACGCGGCTGGCCGAGGCCTTTTGGCCGGGTGCCTTAACGCTGATAGTGCGGGCAAGCGAAAGCGTGCCGCCGGAATACCAGTCCGCCGCGGGAACGATTGGGCTGCGCATGCCCGATGACGTGCTCGTGCGCGTGATCGCGGACGAGGTGGGCAACCCCTTGGCGGTGACTTCGGCGAATCTGTCGGGACAGGCCGACCCCCAGCGTTTTTGCGATATCGACCCGGTGATTCTCGCCCAAGTGGCGGCCGCTATCGATGACGAGCAGGAGAAAAGCGGCGTGGGATCGACTGTGCTTGATTGCACGGGGGAGACCTACAAGATTCTGCGTGCGGGCGGTATCACACAAGCCGCCATCGATGCGGTGCTGAACGCGCCTGCTGTTTAAGCATGCCGTCAGGCGTCCGAGCACGGATGCGCCAATCGCCGTGCAACTGCGTCAGCCTGTCTGTATTGTTCTAGCGTAACCGCGCGGCAGTCTGTCTGTTCCAGCCTTCCGTAAGCGCGCCAGCTGCTTGCAACCGCGTGGCCGACCAAGCGCGCCAGCTGCTTGCAAGCGCGTGGCCGACCAAGCGCACCAGCTGCTTGCAATCGCGTGGCCGACCAAGCGCGCCGTCCGCCCGCGCCCGCGCGGCGAATCAAGCACGTCATCGCCCCTTTATTTCGCGTTCGTCATATTTGCGTGTGGCGTGGCTGTTTGCCGCCTGCGCCCCCGGCGTTTCATGCTATTTTGGCAACGGAAGACAGCGGCGCCGCAAGGGTTAAGGGCGTCGAAGAGTACAGGGAGGAACATTTCAGCATGAGAATTAGTATTGGCAGTGATCATGCGGGATTCGAACAGAAGCAGCAGCTCGTCGAATACCTGAAAGCGCAGGGTCACGAAGTGCTGGACCGGGGACCTCAGACTTCTGATCGAGTGGATTACCCCGACTACGCCATCAAGGTTTCCATGGATGTCAGCTTCGATCGCGCCGAGCGGGGAATTCTCGTTTGCGGCACGGGCATTGGCATGAGCATCGTCGCGAACAAGATTGTGCGCGTACGTGCCGCGAATGTGACGAGCCCCGAGTTCGCCGAGCTGGCGCGTGCCCACAACGATGCGAACGTCGTGACGCTTTCGGGCCGTTTCGTCGATATCGCAACCAACGAGAAGATCGTCGACGTTTTCCTGAACACCCCCTTCGAGGGCGGACGCCACGCGGCGCGGCTTGCCAAGATCATTCCGCTCGAGCGCGTGGATTCCTAAGCCTTCCGCGCAGGCCGGCGAAGGCTCGCAAGCGCCTCGCGATATGGCGCCTTTGGCCGGCACCGCTGCCAGCGATAAGGCGTCTTGGGCGAGCGGCGTGGCAAAGGTCGCCCGAGACTTGCCAGTTCAGGAAAGCGGCATGAGGCCGCGGCCGCACGGAACGTTTTTCGAAACGAATTGACATCTGGATGAAAGGAACGATCACTGATGTCTCTTGAACACCTTATTCAAACCGATCCCGACGTCGCTTCCGCGATTCAGCAGGAGCTCGGCCGTCAGCGTGACAGCATCGAGCTCATCGCGTCCGAGAACTTCACCTCGCCTTCCGTCATGGAAGCGGTGGGAAGCGTTCTGACGAACAAGTACGCGGAAGGCTACCCGGGAAAGCGCTACTACGGCGGTTGCGAGAAGGTCGACATCGTCGAGAACATCGCGCGTGATCGTGCGAAGGAGCTCTACCACTGCAATTTCGCGAACGTGCAGCCGCATTCCGGCGCGAGCGCGAACGAGGCCGCTTATCGCGCCCTCATCAAGCCGGGCGATGTCGTGCTTGGCATGTCCCTTGACCAGGGCGGCCACCTCACGCATGGTTCGCCGGTGAACTTCTCGGGCAAGAGCTACGACTTCCATGCGTATCCGCTCAACCCCGAAACCGAGCGCATCGACTACGACGAGCTCGAGCGCATGGCGAAGGAGCTGCGTCCGGCCCTGATCGTGGGCGGTGCGTCCGCGTATCCGCGCGTTATCGACTTCGAGCGCATGGGTGCCATCGCGCACGAGGTGGGCGCCTACCTCATGATCGACATGGCCCACATCGCCGGCCTCGTAGCCGCGGGTTTGCATCCGAGCCCGGTGCCGTACGCAGACATCGTGACCTCGACGAGCCACAAGACGCTGCGCGGACCGCGTGGCGGCTTCATCCTCTCCAACGACGAGGAGATTGCCAAGAAGATTGACAAGGCCGTGTTCCCGGGCAGCCAGGGCGGCCCGCTCATGCATGTCATCGCCGGCAAGGCGGTCGCGTTTGGCGAGGCCCTGAAGCCCGCCTTCAAGGAGTACGCGGCGAATATCATCGAGAACGCCGCGAAGCTCGGCGCGGGCATTGCCGACGGCGGCCTGCGCCTCGTGTCGGGCGGCACCGACAACCATCTGTGTCTCGTGGACCTCTGCCCGGCCGACGTGACCGGCAAGGATGCGGAGAAGCAGCTGGAGCTCGTGGGCATCACGGTGAACAAGAATACCATCCCGAACGAGCAGCGTTCGCCCTTCGTGACGAGCGGCATCCGCGTAGGCAGCGCGGCGGCAACCACCCGCGGCCTTACCGCCGACGAGTTCTATCAGGTGGGTCAGCTTATCGCCCGCACCGTCTTCGCGCGTGGCGATGAGGCAAAGCTTGCGGCGATCAAGGAAGAGGTCGACGGCATCCTCGCCGCCCATCCGCTTTATCCGGAGCTGTAAGAGCCAAATTGCTGAGGCAGCCGCCTCGGTGGGAGAACTTCCTGCTGAGGCGGCTTTTCGTGTGCGAAGCCATGACGCAAAGCGGCGAAACATGCGCATAATCAATCGGTAAACGGGTAAACAATTCAAAGGAATTATGCCTGTGAGCAGGCCTTTTCCGTTTGTCGGAATATAAGGCAATTCAACGGTTCTCGGTAGATTATGTGGATACAGGTGCTACTATGCACGTGGTTCTGCGAGGTGGATTCAAAATACGGACGCTATTTGTAAGTTGGGTAAAAGCAACTCTTTCAAAAGAAAGAAAACTTTGACCGGAATTTGCCAATGACGGACGTATTTAGTGCAGAAAGGGGACAGATTCTAGAAAGTGAGTATCGCGCTTGGCATAATAGGCGGCGCGGTTGCTGGCTTCGTCGGATTTATCCCGCTTTTCGCAGCGATTCGGCTGTCGAGAAGAGTGATGTCGGTTCGGATGCTCGCATCCGCGGCGACGGCGCTCTTGGGTACGGCAGTGTCGCTGGCACTAGAGATTGCCGCGCTGCTGCTGTGTTCGAACTACGCGCACGATGTGTTGCTGCCGTTTGGATGCGCCGAAATTGTGGTGCTTGTCGCCTCGATTTCGGTATACGTGGTGTATAAGAACGTTCTCGCGAAGCGCAAGTAGAGGCGCGAGAAAGAAAGGTTGGTCATTCAATGGGTGAGGCACTCGGAAGTGCACTTAGCCAGTTTGTCGAAGAGGCACAGGGGCTTTACGACACGTTTGTGTCGGCCACTATCTTCTCGGTCGGCAGCTGGAACATTTCTCAGTACACGATATGGATGTTTATCGCGCTCGCAGTTGTCATCGTGCTTCTGCTGGGCGTGTCGCGCAATCTGCAGCTGATTCCGAAGAACAAGTTCTATAACACCATCGAATTTGGTTACACCTTCGTGAAGGGTTCCATTGCCGAGGATGTTATCGGCGCGGGCTTCAAGAAGCATGTGCCGTTCCTGGCGACGCTGTTCTTCTTCATCCTCATCTGCAACATCGGCGGCCTTATCCCGGGCTTTAAGACGGCAACCGGTACGATCTCCGTCACCTGGGCGCTTTCGCTCGTGTCGTTCGTCTACTTCAACTACTACGGCTTCAAGACGCTCGGCCTTGGCGGCTACTTCAAGAGCCTCGTGCCGTCCGGCGTCCCCGGCCCGATGATTCCGATCGTCTGGTTCCTCGAGTTCATCTCGATGGTCATCCGCCTGCTCACGCTGGCTGTCCGACTTTACGGCAACATGCTGTCTGGCCACATGATTCTCGCCGTGTTCTCTCTGGCGACCACCGTGTTCTTCCAGTACGCATTCTTCCAGATGGACGTCGTCACCGGCGTGGTTGGCGTTGTCTGGTTCATCCTGCTTATCGCCATGTATGCCCTCGAAACGCTCGTCGCTTTCCTTCAGGCATACGTGTTCACGATTCTTTCGTCTTCCTACATCGGTCTGGCTATCCATCCTCACTGAGTACGGAGACAACGCGCGGGCACTCCATGCCCGCTTATTCATTGGTGCTTTCAGCTGGCTTGCTAGCTGGGGTCAGGTAAGGTGAATGCCGGAGATGGGCTCCGGATTCAACAAAGGAGGTAATTGTGGAAATCACTTTGACGCTCGCTGCGATGAAGGTCGTGGGCTATGGTCTTGCAGCCATAGGACCTGGCGCCGGCATCGGCATCGCCACGTACGGCCTGTGCGTTTCGGCCGCTCGTCAGCCTGAGATGAAGGGTCAGCTCATGGGCTACTTCTTCATCGGCGCCGCCATGTCCGAGGCACTCGCACTCCTCGGTCTTGTTCTCTTCTTCATCGCCTAACATCCACCAGGATCTAGCGAAGAAGAAATCAGGAAGACAAGAAGAGGAGGCAAAAGAGTTGACAGCGAATACCACCAGTGTCGCGAAGAAGCTCTCCTTGGGCATCGTCGCTGCTGCTGCGTTGGCTACCGCCATGCCGTCCGCCGCATTCGCTGCGGAGGAAACGGCCGGCATTAACGCCATCCTGCCGCAGATGAACGAGTTCATCCCGATGCTCATTGCCTTTTTGATTCTGTGGTTCATCTTGGCCAAGTTTGGCTGGCCGGTTTTCGAGAATATGCTCAACCGCCGCGAGAACACCATCAAGGATGCTCTTGCGAAGGCTGAAGAAGCTCGTCAGGCGGCTGAACATGCGATGGAAGAGCATGAGAATCAGCTCGCTGAAGCGAAGGCTTTGGCAGCGCAGATCGTCTCTGACGCCAAGAAGTCCGGTGAGGCACTGCAGGCGGATATCACCGCCACGGCCCAGCACCAGGCTGATGAGATGATCGAAAAGGCGCGTGCGGCAATCGAGTACGAGAAGAAGGCCGCCATCGAGGAGCTTCAGGGTTCCGTTGCCGATATGAGCATCGCGGTTGCGAGCAAGGTTATCGGAAACGACCTGAGCGACGACGAACACCGCGCCATCATTGAGCGCTACATCAAAGAGGCGGGGAGCTTGAATGAAAACTAATCGCCTTCTTGTCAACGGGAAAATCGAGGCCTATTCCAAGACGCTCGTCGAGAACATCTACGAACAGAGCGGCCGGGAGGAACTGGTCGAGGCGAGGAGTCAGCTGCGCACCATCATCAAGGAGCTGCGTTCCAATCCTCAGTTCATTCAGGTGCTGAAGGATGACACGCTTTCCGAGGAGCAGTTGACGGGTCTGATTGTGAACGGCTTTGCCGGTTTCAACGCGACCCTTCTGCAGGTCGTCGGTGTTATGGCTGCACGTCATGACATGGACTTGCTTCCGCGTGTGTTCCATGCATACAACCGCCTCATGGCCGATGAGTACAATCTCGTTGCGGTGGATGTGACGACGGCTGTCTCGCTCGATGACCATCTGCGTGATGTGATCAAGCAGAAGGTTCAAGACGAGATTGGCAAGGACGCGATTATCAACGAACGTATCAACAAAGAAATGCTCGGCGGCATCATCATGACGGTGCAGGGCAAGCGTATTGACGCAAGCGTGCGTGCGCAAATGAACAAGGCGCGCATCGAGCTTAAGAAACACAACAATGGAGGTGAAAGATAGTGACTGAAATCACCGCTCAGGCGATAGACGAGGCTTTGCGTCGTCAACTCGATCAGCTGAGCACCAGTGTTGAAGCTCGTGAAGTTGGCACGGTCATCGAAATTGGCGACGGCATTGCCCGCATCGACGGACTTAAAGACGCGATGCAAGGCGAGCTCCTCGAGTTTATCAACAGCGAAGGTAAGACCGTCTACGGCATGGCCCAGAACCTCGAAGAGGATCAGGTGGGCGCGGTGCTTTTGGGCGATGTGGCCGCCATCAAGGAGAACGACCAGGTTCGCACCACGGGCCAGATCGTTGAGGTTCCGTGCGGCAAGGGCCTGCTCGGCCGTGTGGTTAACCCCCTCGGTGTGCCGATTGATGGCAAGGGTCCCTTCACGCCCGAAGGACGTCGTCCGGTAGAGTTCAAGGCTCCTGGCGTTCATGAGCGCCAGCCTGTTAAGGAGCCCATGCAGACCGGTATCATGGCAGTTGACTCCATGATTCCGATTGGCCGTGGTCAGCGTGAGTTGATCATTGGCGACCGCCAGACTGGCAAGACTGCCATTGCGATTGATGCCATCATCAATCAAAAGGGCAAGGACATGATCTGCATTTACGTGGCTATTGGCCAGAAGGCTTCCACGGTCGCTAACATCGTGGAGACCCTCGAGAAGCACGGTGCGATGGAGTACACTATCATCGTTGCCGCTACCGCTTCTGACCCGGCGCCGCTGCAGTACATCGCTCCGATGTCCGGCGTGGCTATGGCTGAGTACTTCATGTTCACGGGTGAGGACGGCCAGCCTGCTGGCCCCGAGAACCGCGGCCGCAACGTTCTGTGCGTGTACGACGACCTGTCTAAGCAGGCCGTGGCTTACCGCCAGATGTCGCTGACCCTGCGTCGCCCGCCGGGACGTGAAGCTTACCCTGGCGACATTTTCTACCTGCATTCGCGCCTCCTCGAGCGCGCGGTTAAGCTCTCCGATGAGAACGGTGCCGGTTCCATTACCGCACTGCCGATCATCGAGACGCAGGCAGGCGACGTTGGCGCGTACATTCCGACGAATGTGATTTCGATTACCGACGGTCAGATTTACCTGGTCACCGACCTCTTCTTCCAGGGTCAGCGTCCTGCTGTCGATGTTGGTATTTCGGTTTCCCGCGTTGGTGGCGACGCTCAGCGCAAGGCCATGAAGCAGCAGGCGGGTTCGCTCCGTCTGGACCTGGCGGCATATCGCGAGCTGCGCGCATTCACGCAGTTCGGTTCCGACCTCGACAAGGCTACGCAGCAGCAGCTCAACCGTGGTGCTCGCATGACGGAGCTTCTGAAGCAGGGTCGCTACATGCCGATGCCCGTTATGGAGCAGGCAATCGCGATTTTCGCCGGCAATCAGGGCTATCTCGACGACATTCCGGTCGATCAGGTGGTTCGCTTCCGTACCGAGCTTCTGCAGAACATGCGGGTCAACGCACCCGAGGTGTTCGAAGAGCTCGAGCGTGAGAGCAAGTTCACCGACAAGATCGAGGCTGACGCCAAGGCTGCCATCGAGCGTTTCAAGAGCCAGTTCGCGGTAAGCTAAGGAAAGAGGACAATGGCAACACTTCATGACATAAACAGGCGTATCAACTCCGTCAAATCGACGAAGCAGATTACGCGTACCATGGAGATGATTTCTGCTGCCAAGATCCGTAGGGCCCGTGAACGTGTTGAACACACCATCCCGTATACGGCGGCTATGGCTTCGACCGTGACGGGTATCGTAGACCGTGTCGGCGCTACCGCCAACCCGCTGTTGCAGGTTCACGATGAGGTCAAGCATGTCCTCATCGTGACGGTGGTGTCCGACCGCGGCCTCGCAGGCGGTTTTAACGGCAACGTTCTGCGTGCCGCCGAGCGCGTCATGAAGGAGAAGGCGGAGAAGGGCATTACTGCCGACGTCATCGCCTGTGGCAAAAAGGCCATCTCCTATTGGCGATATCGTCAGATCACCCCAATCATGGAGTTCTCGGATCTCTCTGCGGATCCGACCATGGGCGAGGCGATCCAGCTGGGCAATTATGCGATGGAGCATTATGTAGATGGGACCTATGACGAGGTCATTCTCATTTACAACCACGCGCGTAATGCTGGTGACCAGGTGCTTCGCGCCGAATACCTGCTGCCTGTGCGACGTATCGTCTTTGTTGACACCTCGAAGGCCATTCCGAACTGGCTTGCTCCTATGAGCGCGTTCGTTTCCATGGTGGACCTCAACAATCTCCAGGAAACGCTTGCGACCGGCGAAACGGCCAGCGAGACGGAGCCGGAGAATCCGAAGCCTGAGGTTGTGTTTGAGCCTGAACAGGAATCGGTACTCTGGACTTTGCTCCCCGCCTACATGCGTACGATGTTCTACGCGACGCTCATCGACTCCGCTGCCGGAGAACAGGGCGCGCGCCGCAATGCCATGAAAGCGGCAACGGACAATGCGAACGACATGGAGATCAATCTGACGCGGCTTTACAACCGCGTGCGTCAGGGCGCCATCACTACGGAAATCAACGAAATCGTCGGCGGCGCGTCGGCATTGGAGGAATAAATGGCAGAAGAAATTACAACCCACCAGGCCCCGGGTACCACCCCGGGGGGATACGGGCGCATCGTCCGCATCGTGGGTCCGGTTGTGGATGTTGAATTCGCACCGACCGAGATGCCTGCGATTTACAACGCCCTGGTGGCCGAAGGCGACACCGCCATCGGTCATGTGCGCACCATTCTGGAGGTCCAGTCTCATCTGAGCGGCGACATCGTTCGTTGCGTTTCGATGACCTCGACCGACGGTATGACGCGTGGCCTTCAGGTGCATGACACCGGCAGCGCAATGTGCATGCCGGTTGGTCCTGGCACCCTGGGCCGTATTTGGAACGTGCTCGGCGAGCCGGTTGATGGCATGCCGATGCCTGAGATCGAAGAGTGGATGCCCATCCACCGTCCGGCGCCCGCGTATGACACGCTCACCACGAGCACCGAGATCTTCGAGACCGGCATCAAGGTTGTCGACCTCATCGAGCCCTTCATCCGCGGCGGCAAGACCGGCCTGTTCGGTGGCGCTGGCGTTGGCAAGACCGTTATCATCCAGGAGCTCATCAACAACTTGGCTCAGGAGCACGGCGGCACTTCGGTGTTCACCGGCGTTGGTGAGCGTACTCGTGAGGGTACCGACCTGTACCTCGAGATGAGCGATTCTGGCGTTATCAACAAGACCTGCCTCGTGTACGGTCAGATGAACGAACCGCCGGGAGCTCGTCTTCGCGTCGGCCTTGCTGGTCTGACTGAGGCGGAGTACTTCCGCGATCAGGGCCAGGACGTGCTGCTGTTCATTGACAACATCTTCCGCTTCACCCAGGCGGGTTCTGAGGTGTCGGCTCTGCTCGGCCGTATGCCTTCCGCTGTAGGTTACCAGCCGACGCTGGCCACCGAGATGGGCGAGCTGCAGGAGCGCATTACCTCGACCGACCGTGGTTCCATTACCTCGGTGCAGGCGGTTTACGTCCCGGCAGACGACCTTACCGACCCGGCTCCGGCTACGACCTTCACCCACTTGGACGCTCGTACGGTTCTGAACCGCGCCATTGCCGACAAGGGTATTTACCCGGCAGTGGACCCGCTGGAGTCCTCCAGCCGCGCGCTCGACCCGCAGATCGTTGGCGAAGAGCACTACAACGTTGCTGTTCGCGTTCAGCAGATTCTGCAGAACTACAACGACCTCCAGGACATCATCGCGATTCTTGGTATGGACGAGCTCACCGAAGAGCAGAAGGTCATCGTTAACCGTGCGCGTAAGATCCAGCAGTTCCTGGGTCAGCCCTTCCACGTTGCTCAGCAGTTCACGGGCAACCCGGGCGTGTACGTGAAGCTTGAGGACACCATCCGCTCCTTCAAGATCATTCTTGATGGCGAGGTTGACCACATCCCCGAGCAGTGCTTCCGTTACAAGGGCGCTATCGAAGAGGTCTACGACGCCTACGCCAAGATGCAGGAAGAGGAGAACTAAGCATGTCCACACTCACCTGTGATATTGTCCACCTGCAGGATCGCGTGTTCCGCAACGAGGATGTCTCCATGGTTGTGGTACCCGGCCAGTTGGGTGAGACGGGCATCATGGAACATCATGTGCCCATCGTGTCCAAGCTCAAGAGCGGCGCGGTGCGCATATACCTCAATGATGGCACGGTGAAGACGGTTGCAACCCAGGGTGGATACGCGACTTGTTCGGGCGAGCGTGTGTACGTTATGGCTGACCGCGCCTGCCTGGTTGAGGACATTGACGAGAATGAGCTGCGCGCCGAAGAGGCGAGCCTGCAGCAGCGCATCGAAGCAAGTGAAGAGGGCATTCGCAAGAGCGTTCTCGAGCGCAAGCTTCGTTGGGTGAACATTCGCCGCAAGGTGAAGGCTGATGCCGAATCGGCTCAGCACATGTAGGCCAAAAGCCTGACAGTTCACCGCATTTCTCGAACTGAAAGAGGCGTCTCGCAAGAGGCGCCTCTTCTTTTATATTCCACAGCTAATTCGTCTGCGCCTCCCATACATGTTGCTAAGATAGAGCGAGCACAAAGCGGCTGAGGCATATGCACACGAAACGATACCCTCCCTCGGCATCTCATTACGACAGGCAAGGCATCGCATGGCATTTGTACATCTGCATAATCACACCGAATACTCCCTGCTCGATGGCGCAACGCACATCGTCGACATGGTGCGCAAGGCGGCTGCCTGCGGTATGCCGGCCGTTGCGATTACCGATCACGGGGTCATGTCGGGCGTGCCGGAGCTTGCCGATGCCGTCGAGAAGGTGGAGAAGGAAACCGGCTTTCGCGTGAAGCCTATCTATGGCTGCGAGATCTATTTCACCACCGACAGCGAGCTGAAGCGCGAGGGAAAGCCGCCGCTGTATCACATGATTCTGCTCGCGAAGAACAACGTGGGCTATCACAACCTCGTGCGCCTCGTGTCGAAGTCGCACGTTGACAATTTCTACTACAAGCCGCGGACGACCTTCGAAATGCTGCAGGAATATGGCGAAGGCCTCATTGGCACGAGCGCTTGTATCGCGGGCATCATTCCGAAGCTGCTCGACAACCGCCAGTATGATGATGCGGTGACCTGGGCAAAGAAGCTCGCCTCGGTGTTTGCGCCGGGCGACTTCTATATCGAGTTGCAGGATCAGGGCATCACGACGAATGCGGGCATGACGCAGCACGACCTAAATGTGCAGCTGACAAAGGTCGCGAATGATTGCGGCTTGAAGACGGTCGCGACCAACGACTTCCATTACCTGAACAGGGAAGACGCGCGCCCGCAGGACATCATGCTGTGCATTGGCACGGGCTCGAAGCTCAACGACACGAATCGCATGCGCTTCTCGAACGACGAGTTCTACATGAAGACCGAAGAGGAGATGCGCGAGGCGCTGCGAGACTTCCCGGAAGCCTGCGACACGACGGTCGAGATCGCCGACAAGTGCGATGTCGTGCTGGAACGCGATTCCATTCTCCCGAAATTCCCCCTGCCGGAAGGCGAGACCGAGGAAAGCTGGTTCCGCCACCAGATCGAGGTGGGACTCGTGCGCCGCTACGGCGAGAATTGGCGCGAGGCGGAAGTGAACGGCATTTCCGTCGCGGAACGCTACGAGCACGAGGCAGGCATCATCATCAAGCAGGGATTCCCCGCCTACTTCCTCATCGTGCAGGAATACATCATGTGGGCGAAGAACAACGGCATCGGTGTTGGACCGGGTCGTGGTTCTGCGGCCGGTTCCATCGTCGCATATGCCATGGGCATTACCGACCTCGACCCCTTGCCGAACGGCCTGCTGTTCGAGCGCTTCCTTTCGGAAGAGCGCGTCGAGATGCCCGATATCGACGTCGACTTCGACGATAAGCATCGCCAGGACGTGATCGACCATGTGCGCGAAGTGTATGGCGAAGACCACGTTTCGGGCGTTATCACCTTCGGTAAGTTGCAGGCGAAGAATGCCGTGCGCGACGCCGCGCGCGTGATGGATGAACCTTACGCGGTGGGCGACCGCATCTGCAAGATGATCGGCAACGACCTCGGCGTGACGATTGACCAGGCCATCGAGAAGAATCCCGATCTGAAGCAGGCCTACGAAAGCGAAGAGGAGATCGCGGCGGTTATCGACGCGGCGCGCTCCATTGAAGGCAATGTACGCAACGAGGGCGTGCACGCGTGCGCGACCATCATCTGCCGTGACCCGATGAGCGAGCACGTGCCGATGAAGCGCGATACCAAGGGCGGCGGCATCATCACGCAGTATGACGGTCATTACACGCCTGACCTTGGCCTTCTGAAGATGGACTTCCTCGGCCTGCGCACGCTCGGTGTTATCACGGGCGCCTGCGACAATATCAAGGCGCGGCATGGCATCGACATCAAGCCAGACGACATTCCGCTTGACGACCCCGGCGCCTTCGAACTCATGTGCAACGGCAATATGGATGGTCTTTTCCAGGTGGAAAGCGCCCTGTATGTGTCGCTTTTTGCGCGCATGAAGCCGCGCCAGTTCTCCGATATTGTCGCATCGATCGCGTTGAACCGTCCGGGCCCGCTGCAGAACGGCTTCGTTGACGACTACGTCGACGTGGCGACAGGCCGCAAGCCGGCGCACTATTACGACGACCGCCTGCGCCCCATTCTGGAAGAAACCTATGGCACCATCGTCTACCAGGAGCAGTTGATGCAGATCTCCATGGCGATGAGCGGCTTTTCGCCAGGCAAGGCAGACAAGCTGCGTAAGGCCATGGGTAAGAAAAAGATCGAGATCATGAACGCGCTCGAGGACGACTGGAACACGGGCGCGGTCGCGAACGGCTATTCCCTCGAGGTTGCCCAGAAGATCTGGAGCGATGCCAAGAAGTTCGCTGAGTACGCCTTCAACAAGTCGCACTCGGCCTGCTATGCCGTGCTGGTCATGCGTACCGCCTACCTGAAGGCCCATTACCCTTACGAGTACATGGCGGCGGTTCTTTCCAGCTACATGGGGAACAACGACCGCCTGACGCAATACATCTCGAGTTGCAATCGTAGTGGCATTCCGGTTTTGCCGCCCGATATCAACTCGTCGAATCTCGAGTTCACGCCGACCGACGAGGGCGTTCGCTTTGGCCTTGCCGGCGTGCGTGGCGTGGGCGAGAAGGTGGTTGAGGCCATCGTCGCCGAGCGCGAGGAGAATGGCCCCTATACTTCGCTGCACGACTTCGTGGGACGCCTCGATTCGAAGGCCTACAACCGCAAGACGCTTGAGGCGCTTATCAAGGCGGGTGCCTTCGACTCGACCGGTTACACGCGCAAACAGCTCATGTACTTCATCGACGAGACGACACTGCTTGAATCGGCGGCGAAGCGTCAGCGTGACCGCGTCGCCGGGCAGGAGAGCATTTTCGACATGTTCGCGGAAGACGGCCTCGATTCCGGCATGGGCGAAGAGGTGCCGCCGCCCGATGGCGTCGAGTGGGATCGCCGCACGCTGCTCGTATTCGAGAAGGAGATTCTCGGCATCTTCGTGTCCGACCATCCGCTGAACCCCTACAAGAACGCCTTGGCGCGGCTGGCGAAGAAGACCCTCTCCGAGCTCGCGGAGGCGGGTAAGGATGTGAAGAGCGGTACCTTCGCAGGCATGATTTCCGGTGTGTCTACGCGTATGACCAGGCGTAATACGAAGATGTGCTCGTTTACGCTCGAGGATACGACTGGCCATGTCGAATGCGTGTGCTTCAACTATGACGACAACGCGAGCTACATCCAGGAGGATGCGGTGGTCGCGGTGAAGGGCAAGTTCGAGGTGACCGACCGCGGCAACCAGATTGTCGCCTACGAGGTGAACCCCATCGAGCTGGACGAAGCGGACGCGAACCGGGGCCCCGACTGCCTGCGCATATCCATTGCAGCGCGGGATTTCAGCCAGACGACCTCAATCAATCTGAGTCGCATTCTGAAGAAATACCCTGGTCACGACGCGGTGGAGCTGTACGTGACCCAAAGTGACGGTCGTCGCTTCCGCGCGGTGCTTCCGATGACGGTGGATTCGCGCAATGTGCTGCTGCTGTCCGACATCTCGAGCCTCTTTGGCCCGTCGGCGCTGAAGAGCGCTTCGTAGGAGGCGGGCGATGCGGGAAGAATCGTGCGCGCTCGACCATATGGAGCTGCCTGAGACGCCGGATGCGGCGGCACAGCTTGCGCTGTGCTTCTCGTACGATGGCGCGCCCTTCGCGGGTTTCGCGCGGCAGCCGGGCCAGCATACGGTGCAGGGCGAGATTGAACAGGCGCTTTCGCTTGCATTGCGGCGCGAGGTGGAAGTGGTCTGCGCGGGCCGTACCGATGCTGGCGTGCATGCGCGGGCGCAGGTGGTGAGCTTTCCCGTTTCAGCGGAGGAGGCTGCGAGCCTGAATCCGCAGCGTTTGAAGCGCTCGCTTCATGCCCTGACCGACGATGCCATCGCGGTGCAAAGCCTCGCGCTCATGCCGCCCGATTTCTCCGCGCGCTTTTCGGCGCTTTCGCGGGAGTATCGCTATCTTGTGGTGCCGGGTGATCGCCATCCGCTCTTCCTGCGGGATTGGTGCTGGGATGTGCGGCGCGATTTGGACGTGGCGGCGATGAACGAGGCTGCTGCGTACCTGGTGGGCGAGCACGATTTCAAGAGCTTCTGTCTTGCCGCGTCCGCGGTGGGGAAGAACACGGTGCGCACGCTTGACGAGCTGCGGGTGGTGCCGGTGAATGTGATGGGCGAGGATGCCCTGAGCATTCGCGTCGTGGGCAACGCTTTCCTTCATTCGATGGTGCGCTCTATCGTGGGCACGCTCGTGATGGTGGGATCCGGTCGTCGCGAGCCCGCATGGGTGAAGACGGTGCTGGATGCCTGCGATCGTCAGGCGGCAGGCGAGAACGCGCCCGCCAAGGGTCTTGTGTTCTGGCGCGTGCGCTATCGGGGTGACATGCCCTGTTACGAGTACGATGCGGTTGACCCGGCGGATGGGGGATATGCGCCGGTAGAGGAAGAGTCTGAACCTCCTGAAGCGGGTGCTCAGGCGGGAGAAGCCCAGACGGCGGAAGACGTCGCTGTGGTGGCGGAAGCACCTGACGCTGATTTCGAGCCGATAGCGGAAGATGTCGCTGTGACGGAAGCTCAGGCGGCGGATGGCGCGGCTTTAGGCGTGGCGTCGGATAGTGTTGGGCCTGTTGAAGCGGAAACCCCTGATGTCGAGCCCGAACCGACAGCGGAGGATATCGCTGTGGCAGAACGGGTCATGGACATTTTGGAAGCGCGGGAGGATATTCGCGCTTCGGAGGATGCGGACGGCGTGGACGACGCGTCCGTTTCCGTGTCGGTGCTGCGTGGCAATGCGCCTTCAAACGCGCAGCCAAACGCACCCCTGCCTGCCGCTGTCGAGAAGGCGGCCGCCCGTGCCCACAAGGGTTCAATGCGCATGAACGACACGGGTGGCAAGCCGGCAATGCCTGCTGCGCCCCGTGTGGCACGCGTGCGTCCGGCCGATCCGATGCCGGCTGAAGGCGAGGTGTCCCTTTGCTTTAACGTGCCGCGCGAATCGGCGTCGGCACGCGCCGCGAAAGCTGGAAAGCAAAAGAAAGCGCGGACGAAGAACGCGCGTGGCCTGTTCGCGCGTCTATTTGGGCGGCGAGGCGGCCGCGATGCGTAGGCATACGGAGGCAAGCGATGCGTAAGCCGAGTGATTACGCCCATGCCTTTGGCGAGCCGGCGCCGCGTTATGTGAAAGCGTCTCGTCCTGCGGCAGATCCGGCACAGGATGGTGCTTCCGAGGTCGGTCCCGAAAGCGCTGCGTCGACAGAAGAAGCCGCATCTCAAGCTGCTTCCCAAACCGCTAACCAAGCAGCCTCAGAAGCGCCGACTCCGTCGATGGAGCTCGCGACCTTCCGTCTGCTTTATGAATCAGACCGCATTTGCGTTTTCGAAACCCGCGACGGCCACCTGACCACGGTCGACGTCAATCGCCTCGCCTAAGTCAGCCTTACTGAGGCATCACCGAGACGCCGCTGAGACGTCGCGTGCTCAGGCGTTCCCGCTTGGCGTAATCGCCGGCTCGAAGATTTAAGCTTCCACCTCAATCGGTTTGGCGGGGGTGGTGCGATCAATGAAATATACCTGGTACCACACGAGGAACATGTAGATGGTCCAGACCTTGCGCGAGTTGTCGGCCTTGTCGGCGCGATGGTCGTCGAGCAGCTGCACAAGCAGCTCCGTGTTGAAGAAGCGCTCCGCCACCTCGCTTGTGAAAGCGGCTTTCACGCGCTCGTAGTACTTGTCCTGCTTCAACCACACGCGCGTGGGCACCGGGAAACCAAGCTTGCGCTTCTCGCAGAATTGCGCGGGCAGAAGATTCTCCGCCGCGCCACGCAGGGCGATTTTCGTGCGCGCGGTCGACACTTTGCAATCAAGGGGAAGCGTGCGCGCCACACGCCAAACTTCCTTGTCGAGGAAGGGGACGCGGCTTTCCAGGCTATGCGCCATCGACATCTTGTCGGTCTTCAACAGGATGTCGCCAACGAGCCAGAAATTCATGTCGATGTACTGCATCTTCGTCACGTCGTCGAGTTTGGCCACCTCGGCATAACGGGGCGCGCACACTTCGGCGGGTTTCGGCGCGCCGGCAGGATGCTTCAGAAGCGCGCGGCGCTCTTCGGCCGTGAACATATTCGCGTTGCCGATAAACATCTGCTCAACCGGCGTGGCTGCGCGATGCAGGTAGTTCGCGCCGCGCATATGCAGTGCGCCAAGCGTGTGCGACGCCGTTTCCAGAAGCGCGTGCGGCATCCAGGAAAGCTTCGCGTTCTCAAGCGGCGTCTGGTAAATCGTGTAGCCGCCGAAGAACTCGTCGGATCCCTCGCCGGAAAGGACTGCCTTTACCTTTTTGGCTGCCTCGCGGTCGACGAAATACAGCGCCACCGCGGCGGGGTCGGCGCTCGGCTCGTCCATATGCCACTGCACCCGTGCGAGGCTCGACCAGAATTCGTCTTCGGCGATGACATGCGCAAAGTTCTGGATGTCGAGATACTCGCTTGCCTCGCGGGCGTAGGAGATCTCGTTGTACTTTTCCCCATCAGGCGTTTCGAAACCGACGGTGAAGGTCTTGATGTCGGAGCCCTGCGCATCGAGGGACGCGGTGAGGTAGTTGGAGTCGACGCCGGAACTCAAGAACGACGCGACCTCGACATCGGCGACGCGATGGTATTTCACGGAATCCTGCACCGCCTCATGGATGCGGGTGGTCGCTTCCTCAACGGAAAGGCTCTCGTCGATGTCGTAGTCGACCTGCCAGTAGCGCTCGATTTCCAGCGAGCCATCGGCATGGACGCACAGGAAGTGCGCCGGCGGGAGCTTGTAGACGCCCTTGAAGAAAGTCTCGGGCAGCACGGAGTATTGGAAGGAAAGGTATTCCTCCAGCGCCTCCTCGTTGAGTTCGCGCTCGTAGGCGGGATGCTCGAGAATTGACTTGATTTCCGAAGCGAAGATGAACTGGCCGTTCTGGCTCGTGTAGTAGAAGGGCTTGATACCGAAGAAGTCGCGCGCGCAGAAAAGCTCGCCCGTCTGCCTGTTCCAGATGGCGAAGGCGAACATGCCGCGGAGCCGGTCGAAAAGCTTTCGTCCCCAGGCGAGATACGACACCAGCAGCACTTCGGTATCGGAATTCGTTTCGAAATGCCAGCCGTCGGCTTCGAGATCCTGGCGCAGGTCACGGTAGTTGTAGATCTCGCCGTTGAAGACAATCGCCCAATCGCCGCGCGCGTATTCTTCCGCCTGCATGCCGGCAGGGGAAGTGACAGCCGCGTTTTGGTCGCTGGTTGCGCGCACCATGGGCTGATTGCCGCCCGCGAGGTCAATAAGCGAAAGGCGGCGATGGCCAAGGGCGATGCCGTCATCGAGATAGCGGCCTTCACCATCGGGACCGCGATGCGCCATGATGTCGCACATCGCCTTCAGCGTGGCGGCATCGGTCGCATTCGTCTGGCCGTTTTCCCTCGCGCGAGTGAAACCGCATATTCCGCACATCGCAGGCTCCTTTGCCTTTGGCCGCTGCGGTCATTCTGCCTTTGGCGCCGCAGGAGCTATCGTTTCTCATTCATGCTTATAGGCTTCATGATAAGGGCTTGCCGCCATATCCTTTTGCTTCCCACAAACTGTCTGCGAGGGGAAACACGGTTGAAACATCGTGGATGGCGCGCCCATGCTACGTTCCGCCGCGCCACCCAAGCCGCGGCCACATCGCGCCCATGCCTTGCTCCCGCCGCGCTACCCAGACGTGTTCAGGAGGTCATTCCGCTTTCGCACGCCCGTTTCCAGCGCGTTCAACGACCTTTCCCCCGAAAAAGGGCGCAAATGCTCGAAACGCCGCCGAATCCTCCGCTATCTCTTTTAAGCTTTCGTTTCTAAACGCAGACAATTTGTTGGAATTACGAGACTTCCGGCAGAATTGCGCATATACGAACCAAGATTTGGGGAGGGAGCCCTATGGCACAGACGGAAAAACGTGCGTCGTGGTCGGGCAGGTGGATGTTCATCCTCGCTGCTGCAGCATCGGCGGTCGGCTTGGGAAACATGTGGCGTTTCCCATATTTGGACGCGAAGTACGGCGGCGGCACCTTCATCTTCGTCTACATCATCCTGGTGTTCACCTTTGGTGTCACCATGCTTCTGCTTGAGACGGCACTCGGCCGCAAGACGGGCCTTTCGGTTATTGGCGCCTACTCGAGCTTCGGATCGAAGTACAAGTTCATCGGCGTTCTCGCCGCGGTGGTGCCTTTTATCATCACCCCGTACTACTGCATCATCGGTGGTTGGGTAGCGAAGTACTGCTTCTCGTACATCGTGGGCGATTCCGCCTCGATGGCCGACGGCGGCGACTACTTCACCGCCTTCATCACGAGCAGCGATTCGAGCTTCCTGTGGATGCTCGTGTTCATGGCGATTGTGTTCCTCGTTGTCGCTCTGGGCGTTAAGGGCGGCATTGAAAAGGCGAATCTGATCATGATGCCGGCGCTTCTCGTTTTCGCGGTAGGCATCGCTATTTTCGTTGCGACGCTGCCCGGTGCTGCCGAGGGCATCGCGTATTACGTCACGCCTGACTTCAGCAAGCTTTCTCCTGAGCTCTTCATCGGCGCTCTGGGACAGATGTTCTACAGCTTGTCGCTCGCCATGGGCATCATGGTGACCTACGGTTCCTACCTCGATAAGAAGGAAAGCCTCACCACCTCCGTCTGCTGGGTTGGCGGCGCCGACCTGACGGTCTCCATTCTCGCCGGCCTCATGATCGTCCCCGCTGCGTTCATCGCGCTGGGTTCCGCCGAGGCAGTTGCCGAGAACTCCGGCCCCTCGCTGATGTTCATCATCCTTCCGGGCGTTTTCGAGCAGATGGGTGGCGTTGTCGCCATCATCGGCTTCCTGTTCTTCCTGCTGGTGCTCTTCGCCGCTCTCACGAGCGCCATTTCGCTCACCGAGGCGCTGGTCTCCATCATCGCTGACGGCACGAACTGGTCGCGCCGCAAGTCGCTGATCACGGTCATCATCTGGGTCGTGGGTGTTGGCATCCTCGTCAACGCGGGCTACAGCGGACTCTCCTTCATCCAGCCGCTGGGCGAAGGCTCCACGATGCTCGACTTCGCGGACTTCATTTCGAACTCCGTCCTCATGCCTATCGTCGCTCTCCTGACGCTGATCTTCGTCGGCTGGATCATCAAGCCTGGTGTCCTTATCGACGAGATCAAGCAGTCGAGCCCCTTCAAGGCCGAGAAGGCGTGGGTGTTCATGGTGAAGTACGTTGCCCCGATTCTGGTGGCGCTGATCCTTATCGCCTACGTGGGTGCGCAGTTCGGCTTATTCAAGTTCTAGCCACGTCGCGCCAACCGCTTGCGCGTCTGAGGGCGCGGTAAGCACGTGAAACACAAGCCGGAGGCAGGAGCGTTTAAGCCCTGTCCCCGGCTTTATTTGTATGCATAAAAGGCGGTGTTACTGGTGCTGCTTCGCAATAATGCTAAAGTCGCTGTTTGATTGTGTTTGAACGGTTGAAGCGGTTTCTTTGGCGCGCTTGTTGCCACCGGGGAATCGTAACGGGGAACCGTCAATAGGGGAACACGAATGGAAAATCCGTGCTAGCTGAGGGAAGAGTATGAAAAAGGGATTGTTGGGCGCCTTTCTTGCGATGGTCATGCTGTTCGGCTTTATGACGACGAGCGCCTTCGCTGTGGGCGGTACGTCCGGGTCGAATGCCATCAAGGTTGCGAGCGAAGCGGATTTCACCACTGCGATAGCGCAGGTCAATAGCGATCCCAGCAAGGAATACACCATCGAATTGACCGGTAGCATCCAAGTGGAGCGCGCGGACATCAAATCGCCGTGCAAAGTCACCATTTTGGGCAACGGGAATACGCTGACGTTCAAACAGTACGGCTATATCGGTGTCGAGAAAGGCGCTCAGCTGACGCTGGGCTCCACGGACGGCAACGTCTTGAACATAAGCAGTGTGAGCGACGTGAGCAACGATACGCCAGGCATGCTCTATGTCCAGGGAACCTGCAATATGTATGCGGGCGTCACGCTTTCGGGAAGAACGGGCGAAAACTATTTCGGCGGCGGCGTGACCGTTTCCGGCGGCAGTTTCCATATGTATGGCGGAACGATTGAGAAATGCGGCATTAAAAGCGGCTCGGTCTGCTACGGCGGTGGCGTTGCGGTAATCAATGGCGGCCAGTTCGTCATGGATAATGGCGCAATTCAGGATTGCTTTGTGGAATCCGACTATGTTGATTACGATAAGCGCTGCCTTACCGCCATGGGCGGCGGCGTGTTTGTGACCGCGGGCTCTTCTTTTGTCATGAACGGGGGCACCATTTCAAACAACCGCGCCACCAATATGGGCGGCGGCGTAGCTACTGTGGCGTCGTATGAGGAAGTTGCGGGAGGCTTTGGCAACCTGACAAGCTCGACTGAGATTCTCGGCGGCACCATTACGGAGAACACCGCAATGACCGGTGCGGGCGTTTTCGCATCCGCTTATTACTATGCGTACGCAGAGGAGTTCACCCCTACGAGTTCGACAGCGGGTCATCCCGATAATCCGGGACTGACCATCAATAATACCCAGATTACCAGCAACACGGCCGATGAGACCGAAGGCTATGGCGGCGGCGTGTTCGTGGCGATGCTGAAATCCCCGGCGGTTGCCAACATCGAAAAGGCCACAATCACGGGAAACACCGCGGCTTTGGGCGGCGGAATCGTGTCCTATGGCTACTGGACGAAGATGGCGATTGATGGCTGTACGGTCACGGGGAACGCCGCGACGATATATGGCGGCGGCTTTGTGGCAACCAACAACTCATCTGGCGGGAAAACGACCATAACGGATACCGCTTTGTGCAATAACATCGCCGATGCTGGGGCTTCCGATGCCTATCTTCGCAAGTCTTCGGTATCGCTGCCGTCCGCTCTTAGCATGGATTCCCTTTATCTTGGCGAGCCGGATGAGGTTTGCAACCACCGGATTGACAGTTGGTGCCTCGATACCGAGGATTCCCGCTATACCGCGCAGGATAAGGACTCGCGAGTCGAGTACGCCGGTTATGCCGATATCAGCAGTTCAGACGAGGTGTTTTTGATTGCGGCGGTAAAGCCGCTGATACAAATCACCTTTACGAACGAGGATGGCTCCGAGGTCTACAAAGAGGCGTGGTATCCGTATGGAACCGCAGCCGAAGACATTGAGTTGCCGACTGTGAGGAAAGAATCCGACGAAACCTACGACTACTTCTTTAAGGAATGGAGCCCCGCGGTTGAGGATGCGACGCAAGATGCCGTTTATGTCGCGGTTTTCGAGAAGGCGTTCAAGGAGTTCAAGGCGCAATACGAGTTCGAGAGTGCGACGGATGGCGAGGAATTGCCGGACGAGGTTGTGGCTCTGCTTCCCGAGGATGAAACAGCCTATGCGCGAGATTCCAACATAGAGGCGATAACGCCTGCTCAGACGACCGTAAAAGTGGACGGCGGCAAGTGGGTTTTCACGGGTTTCGACAACGATACCCTTGAGGCGACGATGGAGAATGCCGATGACGCCGGGTATGTGACCTTCGTTGGCTCCTGGGAATTTGAGGCGGATGAGGAATCGTCGGACGCTTCGGACGAGTCGGACGCTTCGGACGATGACAAGGCGTCTGCAAGCTCGAAAGGAACGCCGCAGACCGGTGACGGCAACAACGTCTTCCTTTGGCTGACGCTGGCTCTTGCAAGCGGTGGCGCTCTGGCTGCGACAAGGCTCGCGAGCAGAAGGGTGAAGTTCAACAAGTAGTTTTTGCCAAGCCGCGTTTCTTATGAGGCGCGGCTTGGTTTTTGGGCCGCCTGGCGCTTTGGACAGGCTGGCTGCGATGCGCGTCTGGGCATGCCGACTGGGTCATGCGCCTGATGTGGGCATTGGGGCGGCATGAGGCGGGCTCGAACCAGGCTGTTCTCCGCCGTGCTTCTGTTTGCCTTGCGTTCTTTTCCCACGAGCATGGCGAGCAGGAGTATCGTTAGCAAATCGATTGATAGACAGCGCGCTGCCGTCATCGCGGATGGAAGCGGCGGCGCTTGAAGCGAGGGAGTTTTTCATGTCTCTTTCCATTGGCATTGTCGGCTTGCCGAATGTGGGCAAATCAACCCTGTTCACCGCGCTTACTAACAAGGGCGGGCTTGCCGCGAATTACCCCTTCGCCACCATCGAGCCGAATGTGGGCGTCGTGCCGGTTCCCGACGCGCGCCTGTTGCGTCTCGAGGAGATCGACCACCCCGCGCGCATCGTGCCCGCGACGGTGGAATTCGTCGACATCGCCGGTCTGGTCGCCGGCGCAAGCAAGGGCGAGGGCTTGGGCAACCAGTTCCTCGCTCACATTCGTGAAACCGACGCGATCTGCGAGGTCGTCCGCTATTTCAGCGATGCCGACGTTGTACATGTCGATGGTCGCATCAATCCCGAAAGCGACGTCGAGACCATCAAGACCGAGCTGATTCTCGCCGACCTGGGCACGCTGGAGAAGGCGATGGGTCGCCTGGAAAAGGATGCCCGCCGCGACAAGTCGCTCGCGCTGAAATGGGAAACGGCGAAGAAGGTGGAAGCGGGCCTGAACGAGGGCCATCGCGCCGCCCGCCTTGGCCTTTCCGATGAGGAGGTGGAGGCCATTCACGACCTGCACCTGCTGACGATGAAGCCGATGCTCTATATCGCGAATGTCGACGAGGACCAGATGACGGCGGAGCTTGCCGAGATCGACGGCGTGCGTCCGGTGCCCATTTGCGCCAAGGTGGAGGCCGAGCTGGCAGAGCTCGATCCGGAAGACGCGCAGATGTTCCTTGCCGACCTGGGTCTTGAGGAATCGGGTCTGGCGCGTCTCGTGCGCGAGGCCTATCGCCTTCTGGGCTTGCAGAGCTTCTTTACGAGCGGCGAGACGGAATCGCGTGCGTGGACCATTCCCATTGGCGCGAAGGCGCCGCAGGCCGCGGGTGTCATCCATTCCGATTTCGAGCGCGGCTTTATCAAGGCCGAGACGGCGAGCTTCGCTGACTACAGCGAACTGAATGGCGAGGCCGGCTGCCGAGCAGCAGGCAAGCTCCGTCAGGAAGGCAAGGAATACGTCGTGCAGGATGGCGACGTGATGCACTTCAAGTTCAACGTCTAAGCGGCTTATTGTCGGGAGGGCTTTAAGATCGCGTGGACTGCCGCGCTGAGGTCGGTGGAAGGTTGCCGCGCTGAAGCGGCAACGCTTGGAGCTGGCATGCTCGAGCGTCGGACCCCAAGGTTGGCGAGCTGGGGCGCCAGCGCTTGGAACTGGCGCATCGGGGTGTCGGCGCGCAGACGTGAAAGCTTATCTCGAAGGGAGCGTTGGCTCTTGGATATCTTCTGGATGGTGGTTTTCCTCATCGTCATCTTGTCGGTGCTCGTTTTCGTGCACGAGGGTGGCCACTATCTCGTTGCGCGCGCCTGCGGCGTGCGGGTGAGCGAGTTCATGCTGGGTCTTCCCGGGCCGAATATCGGCTTCACCTGGCACGGCACGAAGTTTGGCGTCACGGCCATTCCCTTGGGCGGCTATGCGCGGATATGTGGCATGACGCCCGGCGAGGAAAGTCCTCATTTGGCCTCCCTGTTGCGGGTGGTGTACGAACGCGGCACGGTTGATATGGAGGACGCGGCAGCTGAGCTGGGCATATCGGCTGATGATGCCTATGAGGGGCTTGAGCAGCTGGTCGATTGGGGCAGCATCGAGGAACCTCGCAAGACCGACGAATTCAACACCTATCGGGCTCCCGCATGCGGCGCTTATACGGCGGGCGAGGCGCGCGTTGTTCCCGATGCCCAAGCCCTGTATGAATCGGAACGCAAGCAGCAATACCGCTCGCTCGGCTTTCTCAAGCGCTGTGCCATCCTGCTTGCCGGGCCGGGGATGAATCTGCTTTTCGCCATCGTGATTTTCGTGCTCATCTATTCCGTCATCGGCTTTGACGTGACGAGCAAAACGACCGGCGAGGTCACTCATATGACGGTCGATCCGTTTCGCGCGATCCAGGCAGGATTTACCTACATCGGCACGGTGGTCGTTGCGATAATCGGCCTGTTCAACCCGCAGACCGCGGCCGAAACGGTCTCGAATTCCACGAGCATTGTCGGCATCGCCGTGCTTTCGAAAAGCGCCTTCGACGCGGGCCTCGTGAATTTCCTCGCGTTCAGCGCGATGATCTCGGTGAGCCTGGGGCTGATGAACATGATTCCTATTCCGCCGCTCGATGGCGGGCGCTTCATCATCGAGATCTACCAGCTCATTCGCCGCAAGGACATCACGATGCGCGCCTTAAGCGCCCTATCGGCGGGAGGCATGGCCCTGTTCATGGCCTTTTTCGTCATCATGCTCAATCAGGACATTCAGCGCTTCGTCTTTGGCAACTGGTCGTAGGGCGCGTTTTGCTTGCCGCGTGAGTCTGCGGTAAATCCGCATGGGCGTCTGATTGCAAAGGTGCGCACTGATTGCGCGTGAGCCGGCGG
This sequence comes from bacterium, assembly GCA_963621885.1. Taxonomy (GTDB): domain Bacteria; phylum Actinomycetota; class Coriobacteriia; order Coriobacteriales; family Eggerthellaceae; genus UMGS1519. Next base: position 1,346 of record CAVFFT010000033.1, on the reverse strand, counting down.
CAAGGATACGCGGCGTTTGTGCGAATGTTGGCGAGAACCGGCAGCAAGGGCAAACGCCCTGCTCGCATGCCTTACTTCTCTTCGAAATCCCAGTCGAAGGGAATGGCGTACCAGACGATGCGCCCGATGAGCGCGATGTCGGATCTTGCGGTCTTTCCGAAATCGACCACGAAGGTCTGATACGTGGGGTCGGTGGAATCGGGCTTCAGTTCGAGGCCGTTCGCGAGGGGCCTGATGCGCATTGCCGCGAGACCATGGTTTCGAACCGCGAGCACATAGGGCATGCCCGGCCGCTCGATGCTGTCGCAGGGCGCGACAAGCGCATAGCAGCCTTCGGGAAGAATACGGTCCATGGAGGAGTCGGGAATACGCACGAAGAACGATTTCGGGTACTGCTCGTGGAGCGTGTGGGGAAGGGGAAAGCTTCCCGTGCGCACCTTTCCTTCGCTTTCGGCATTCTGCGCGGCGTGGGGTGAAACGGCGGCGATTTTGCTCAGCGCCTGGAAATCGACAAGTGGGGTATCGACATAGTTCTTGTCTTCGGTGTGCCGCGCGACAATCTCGCCGTTATTCAAGGCGACCGGGTCGATATCCAGGGCAACTGCGACCGGCATGACGGTATCGAGAGAAGACCCGGTGACGCCGTTGCGGTACATGGAGTAAATGGTTTGGCTCGGCATGTTGAGCTTTTCCGCCAGGCGAGGGACGCTGCCATAGCGTTCGCAGATAAGTTCGTAGAGCTGTTCGCCAAGTTCGTTCATGATTGCAATCCCCAATTCGCATTCCGCCGAACTTTAGATAGCGGGATACCACTGCCGCACCTCAGAAATTCTAGGCACAAGCGGAGCGTCTGCCTTAAACTTATCAAATTACGGTTTCTGTCTGGTTAAGAGATACGAGAGAACATATCTTACGGGGAGATTTATGTTTGTATTTCTTTGTTTATCTGCATGATTATCAGAGCAGATAAATTTGGCAGGAAAGCGCGTTTTGCTTTGCTAAATTTTGTTGACAACCAGGGGGTAGCTTTATGAATAATCGGGATGAATCTCAGCTTTATGCACTTGAAGAGCGGTTTTACGGCGAAACCGTCGACTTGATACGGGACGCGGCGGTATCGCAGGAACGCAAGCGGCAATGGGTAGACAAGGGCATGGCTCTGCTCGTTCGCGCGCAGTACGCGACTTCTTCGCGGGAATACGCGGCCATTGTTGCCCAGTTTGATGCGCTGGAGGAAGCGATTCGCACAGCGGTCGCCTAACGCGTTGTTGCCGACATGGCGGTCGCCTAGCGCGTCGTTGCCTAGCTCGTGGCCGCCGGCATGTCGGTTACCTGACGCATCGCCT
>CAVFFT010000032.1:0-5038 GCA_963621885.1 bacterium | reverse complement strand
GCGCCGCGAACCCGGAACGCGGCTGTCCGGCTTGCGGCGGTCTGATGCGCGCCACCAGTCTGGCAAGCGCCGTCACCCCAGCACACGCCATCCCAGCGCACGCCGCCATTCGCGCTCCAAAACGAAACGCACGCATGCCACACCGTCATCAGACCGTGCGCCACACGTGCATTCGCATTCCCTTGCATGGCCGAAAAAGCGCGTGTCACCTAGGCATTCTCCGCATAGCGCGCAGACTGCGAGGCGATAAGCTCCGCGTCGTCGAAGTAGTTGATGCGCATGGCATCCTTCATCTCATGCAGCGTCGCACCCGCAACCTCGCGAGCCGCCTTGCAGCCCTCCTGCAGGATGTCGTACACCGCCGGAATGTCGCGCTCGTATTCCTTGCGGCGCGCGCGAATGGGCGCCAGCGTGTCCTCAAGGACATTCGTCAGGAAGCGCTTGCATTTCACGTCGCCCAGGCCGCCGCGCTGGTAGTGAGCCTTCAGCTCGTCCAGGTTGGCGTAATCCGGCCAGAATTCCGCGAAATGGCGGTCTTCGCACAGCGCATCGAGGTACGTGAAGACCACGTTGCCTTCCACCTTGCCCGGATCCTCCAGATGGATGTGGGTCGGGTCGGTATACGCCGTCTTCACCTTGCGGGCGAGCTCTTCGGGCGTATCGGAAAGGTAGATGCAGTTGCCAAGCGACTTGCTCATCTTCGCGTTGCCATCAAGGCCCGGCAGGCGCAGGCTCGCCTTGTCGGACGGAATGAGCGCCTCGGGGAGAACGAGCACGTCGCAATCGTATACGCGGTTGAAGGAGCGGACAATCTCACGCGTCTGCTCGAGCATGGGGAGCTGGTCTTCGCCCACCGGCACCGTCGTCGCCTTGAAGGCGGTGATGTCGCTTGCCTGCGAGATGGGATAGGTGAAGAAGCCGCAGGGGATGTCGTTGTTGAAGCCGCGCAGCGCGATCTCGCTCTTCACGGTGGGGTTGCGCTGGACGCGCGCCACCGTCACGAGATTCATGTAGTAGGAGGTCATCTCGAAAAGCTCGGGAACCTGCGACTGCACGAAGATGTGCGCCTTCGTGGGGTCGATGCCCACGGACAGATAGTCGAGCGCGACCTCGATGATGTTCTCGCGCACCTTGGCAGGGTTGTCGAAGTTGTCGGTAAGCGCCTGTGCATCGGCGATCATGATGTAGATGGAATCGAATTCGCCCGAATTCTGGAGAGTCACGCGCTGGCGCAGACTTCCCACGTAATGCCCCAGATGGAGCTTGCCGGTCGGGCGATCGCCGGTCAGGATAATCTTCTTTGCTGCCTGTGTCTGTTCGGGCATCGCATGCCTCCCTTTCGTTTTTGCATCACGCTATATTACACCAGCCGGCATTCTCTCGAAGTGGCAGCATGCGCCAAACCGCCAACATGCCACTGAAACGGCAGATGGCCTGCCCTGATGCTGGTGAGAGAATTTACGGCTACGACCATGGGGCGCTCGTGCGCGCGTTCATCCGAGCGATGGCGTACGAGTTCGTTTGGCGCGAGCGCGGCCGTTCGCCAGAATCGCCGACAGACCGCATTAGATGAGGCCCGAGAAGCCCCGCTGCCGCATCGCCTCGTACACGCCAATGGCCACCGCATTCGCCAGGTTGAGGCTGCGCATGCCATCCTTCATCGGGATGCGCACGCAGGAGCTTTCGTAGCGCGCAAGAATGTCCTCGTCGATTCCCGCGCTTTCGCGTCCGAAGCACAGGAAGAGGTCGGAGTCAGCCGAGTTCGCGGAGTCGCTCGAATCGCCAGGGTTCGCGTCGTCCGGTTCACTCGCCCCACCGGCGCCTGTCGAACCATCCGCGCCATCCGAAACAGCGGCGCCAGCGCCGTCCGCGCCGTCCAAATTGCCCGCGCCCGCTTTCCATAAGTCGACCTCATCGAGCAGCCGCGCACTCTGGCCGGTGAACATCCACAGCGTGTCGTTCCCATGCGCTTCAAGAAACGCGTCGTTCGAGGCCCACTGCACGATCTCGACCTGTTCCAGGTAATCCATGCCCGAGCGACGGATGTTGCGCGGCGTCAGCTGGAAGCCCAGCGGATGCACCACGTGCAGATTCTCCACGCCCATGCAGGCGCAGGTCCGCGCAATATTCCCCGTGTTCTGCGGAATCTCGGGCTGAAACAGAACCACCTGCAGACTCATGCGTCCAACTCTTCCTTCTGGCGCGCGAGCTCTTCCTCAAGCTCTTCATTCAGCATGAACCATTCTTCCTCGTTCTGAGCAAGACGCTTCTTCACCTCGACATGCTCGGCGATAACGTCGGTCGTGGAATCCTCGCTCGTGTAGAAGCTCGGGTCGGCGAAGATGGCATTCAGCTCGTCGAGGCGCTTCTGGTCGCGATCGATAAGCTCGTCGAGCTCGGCGATGCGCTTGCGATGGTTCTTCAGGGCCGCGTAGGCGCGATTGCGGGCCTGCGCCTCGCGACGCTTCTGCTCCTTCGTCTTCGGCGCGCTGCCCTTGGGAGCGGTCAGCGTCGTCGCGCCCGTTCCCGAAGCCGCGCCGGAAGAAGCCGCAGAAGCCGACGAACCCGCGCCCGCCTGCGACGCGCTCGCCACGCGCAAGGTCTCGGGGCGCTCATCTTGCAGGCTCGACTGCTCGGCGGTCTCGGCCGTCTGACCGGTCTTTTCGAGATAGTATTCGTAATCGCCCTGGTAGGCGGTAATCTTTCCGCCCCGCACTTCCACAACCTCATTCGTCACATGGCGAATGAGATGCCGGTCGTGCGAAATGAGGACGATTGTTCCTTCGAAAGCGGAAAGTGCCTGCTCAAGCATGTCGACGCTCTGGATGTCGAGGTGGTTTGTCGGCTCGTCCAGGCACAGCAGCGGCGCGGGATGCACGAGCATCTTCGCCAAGGCCAAGCGGCATTTCTCGCCACCCGAAAGCACCGACACGCGCTTTTCCACATCGTCGCCCTTGAAGAGGAAGGCGCCCAGCAGGCTGCGCACCTGCGACATCGTCCATTGCGGCGCCACCTTGTCGAGCTCTTCGAAAACGGTGTTGCCCGGATGCAGGTCTTCCAGCTGGTGCTGTGCGAAATACGAGTAGGCCACGTTCGTGCCGTAGCGAATGTTTCCCTCGCTCGGGTGCAGCACGCCGGCGATCATCTTCATCAGCGTCGACTTGCCCGCGCCATTCGGACCCACCAGCGCGATCTTCTGACCGCGATACAGCGTGAAATCGAGGCCGTCATACACGACGTTGTCGCCATAGGCCATATGCACGTTGGAAAGCTCGCACACCATGTCGCCCGTGCGCGGCGGCTGCGGAAACGCGAAATGCACCGGCTTCGGGCGCTCGGGAATCTGGATGCGCTCGATCTTCTCGAGCTTGCGCACGCGGTCCTGCACCTGCTTCGCCTTCGTCGCCTTGTAGCGGAAGCGCTTGATGAAGGCCTCCATGTGCTCGATTTCGCTATCCTGCTTCTCCTTGAGCGCGATCAGCTGCTCGTAGCGCTCTTCGCGCGCCTTCAGGTAGGCGGAATAGTTGCCGCGATACAAGGTAACCTTCTGCAGCGCGAGCTCGGCCACGCGGTCGACCATGTGGTCCATGAACTCGCGGTCATGCGAAACCACGATGACGCTTCCGCGATAGCCGCGCAGAAAGCCCTCGAGCCATTTCACCGACTCCAGGTCGAGGTGGTTCGTCGGCTCGTCGAGAAGGAGCACCTCGGGGTTGCGGATGAGAAGCTTCGCGAGCGCGATGCGCATCTGCCAGCCGCCCGAGTACTCGCTCGTGTGGCGCTTCATGTCCTTTTCGCCAAAGCCCAGACCGAAGAGCACCGTGCGCACATTGCTTTCGAGCTGATAGCCGCCCATCATCTCGTAGGCGTCGCGCGCGCGTCCCAGAGACGCAAGCTGCGCCTGCGTCGGCGAGTCGCCCAGATTGTTCTCAAGCTCGTGCAAGCGCGCGGCGGCGGCGACGATTTCGGTATGCGAGCGCATCACCTCGTCGAACACCGGCGCATCGGCCATCTCGATGGCCTCCTGCTCGAGGTAACCCACGCGGGCGCCCTTCGCGAAGATGATCTCGCCCGAATCGGCGTCCTCGCGGCCCGTGATAATGTTGAGCAAGGTGGTCTTGCCGGCGCCATTCGCGCCGACCAGCGCCAGGTGGTCGTATTCTTCGAGCTTGAAGGTCACATCGTGAAAAAGCTCGCGTCCACCGAAGGATTTCGTAATATGTTCGAGTTGCATAATCATGACGGGTAATGATACCCGCAAACCCTAAGGGAGGGACGCATGTTCACACGAAAAGGAAGCTACGTGATTCCGGAAGGATATCGCGAAGAACTTCAGGCGACCTGGCCGTGCATGGGCTATCGCGGACACCTGCAAGCCGACCCGACCAGCTACATTTCCCCCGAATGCCGCATCTATGGCGCGGTCGAGCTTGGCTACCACGCCATCGTGATGGCGGGCGCCCAGCTGCGGGGTGATAGCGACCGAATCGTCATTGGTGCGGAAAGCAACGTGCAGGAGAACTGCATCATTCACGAGGGAAGCGGCATGCCCACCATCGTCGGCGAGCATTCCACCATCGGACATGGCGCCATCCTGCATGGCTGCACGATTGGCGACAACGCCCTTGTGGGAATGGGCGCTGTGGTGCTGGACGGCGCGCGCGTGGGAAACAACGCGCTCGTGGGAGCTGGCGCACTCGTGACCTCGGGCATGGTGATTCCCGATGGCTGCATCGCAATGGGCGTTCCCGCCAAGGTGCGCGGCGAGCTGAGCCCCGAGCGAATCGTCGAGCTCATCACCTCGTTCGCCGAAGTGAACCTTATCGAGGCCGAGAACATGTTTGCGGAAGGCCTGCTTGAGCATCCGAGCGAGGAGCTCCTCCACACGATTGGCGCTCTTCGGTAGTTTGGGGGCGAAAAGGCGAAGCCTGACTGCGCCCTGTCCCTGCGGAAACTCACATTTTGAAACCATTCGGGGTGGTTTCGTGGTGGTTTTGGAAATTGGGACTTTGAAAAGGAAAACAGGCCACAAGGAAAA
>CAVFFT010000031.1:0-46190 GCA_963621885.1 bacterium | reverse complement strand
CCGGCATGCGAACAACGCCGCCCCCTGCGGGCAACAAAAGGGAAACACGGGAACGCGCCGGGCGCGGGCGTGGTATATTTCATCTGTCCCTACGCATATTCCGGGAGGCTCTTATGGAAAACTTCATGTTCATTGCCGGCGGCATCGCGCTTTTGGCCTTGGCTGTTCTCTTCATTTACCTCGTGCTTTTGGTCGAGCGCACGAACACCATAATCGACAAGAAGGTCGAGCCCCTGCTTGATGACGTGAAAGACATGACCGAAAGTCTCAAGCCAGCCGTCGCTCAGATTGACCCCCTGATGGAGCGGGTGAATCTGACCATGGACGCGGCGAATCTTGAGATCATGCGTGTCGATGAGATCCTGGCTGATGTCACGGTCATCACGGACAAGCTCGCGGAGACCACGACGGCAGTGAACGACATCGCGAACGCGCCGCTCACCGCGATGAGCAACGTCACGACGCATCTGCGCGGTCGTTTCGCGAAGACGACAAGCGCCACGTCGGCGGAACTCGCCGCAAAGAAGGAAGCCGACGACGCGGAAGAATAGCGCCTCGGCTCACAAGACGTTTTGACAGACATTAACGAACACAAGGAATCGGCGGCAATGAGCGAGAGCCTTGCTCGCTGGCGCAAACGGGCGCTCATCATATGGGCGGCCGTTGGCATTTGCGTGCTCTTTTCCGTGCTTGGCTTTTTGCTTCAGGTGCTTGCGGTTCCGGTGAGCGTTGTTGTCTGGTGCGTCATTTTTGTCTTCTGCCTGAACCCGATTGTCGAGTCCTTGTATCGCCGCGGCATCGGACGCGGAACGGGAACGCTTATCGCGTTCATCGTGCTTGCGCTCATTATCGCCGTGGTGCTGTGGCTGTTCCTGGCGCCTGATATCGGTGCATCGGCCCAGTTCATGATGCTTGCTCAAAGCCTGCCGGGCTATGTCGCGAGCCTTACGCAAGCGGCATCCGACCTGGCGCAGCGCTACCCCGATTTCTTCAATGACCCGACCATTCAGTCTTGGATGGCCGATGCCGCCGATTCGCTTTCGGGCTTCTTCTCGGACTTCGCGAACGCTGCCGGTGCCGGCGTCGTCGGACTTGGAACCTTTATCGCGAGCGCTGCTGTCGTCATCGGCTTTTCGCTTGTCATCTCGTTCTGGATTCTGATGGAGCTTCCGGGCATCAACCGCGAGCTTCGTCGGCTCATTTCGCCTGCGCGTCTTGATGACTTCGAGCTCTTCTCCGACACCTTGGGCATGGTCATTGGTGGCTACATCAAGGCGACGCTGTTGCAGTGCGTCATCATTGGCGTGTGCTGCGGCATCGGTTATGCCATTCTCGGTCTGCCCTCCGCCGCGGCGCTGGGTATCATCACCGGCATCCTCAACATCATCCCCGTTGTGGGTCCGTGGCTGGGCGGCGCGGTGGCCGCCGCGGTCGGCTTTGTCGTCAGCCCCCTGACCGCCATCATCGCGATCATCATCGCGGTTGTTGTGCAGCAGGTGGTCTACACCTTCATCTCGCCGCTTCTGATGGCCGATTCGGTCGACATCCATCCGGCGCTTGTCATCTTCGGACTCGCTTTGGGCTCCGCCGTCGGTAACGCCATGGGCGGTTTGGGTGGCAGCATTCTGGGCATGCTCGCCTCGATTCCGCTGATTGCCGCCATGAAGGCCCTGTTCGTCTACTACTACGAAGGCCGGACGGGTCGGCGCATCGTCGCTCCCGACGGGGTCTTCTTCAAGGGCGCGGTGCCCGTTGTCTGGGATGGGGCGGTTGACCCGACGCTGGACGCTTCGGCGCCGACGCCGCAGCATACCGCGCCGCTGGGCAAGAACGTGTATCCCGAGCGCCACCATGACGAGCATCAGAAGGAAGTCATGAAGAAGCGGCACGAGCGCCGCGCCATTCAGCTCTCGCATATGCGGCAAGCCGGGCAACAGGAGGGCGAAGGCACCGCCGAGCCCGAGTCGAAGGAAGAAAAGTAGAGCCGCCCGCGCGGAGCTGCGCGCATCGTTCGGCGCGCCGTCCATCCAAACTCAGCCTGCTCGCCGGAAGGCTCCATACCGCCCGCGAATCTGGGAGAGCCGCTTGGGACAAAGCTTCCCGAGCTTGTTCCGCTTTCCCTGTGTGCGGGGTCCACAGCTGCCGTTGACGTGTTAACCTTATGCGGTTATGAGTCTATATTGGAGCTAAGGGAGCACGGCACCATGAAATACATGAGCACTGCGGAAATTCGCGAGATGTACTTGCGCTTCTTCGAAGAAAAGGGGTGCAAGCGCTGCCCATCGTCGTCGCTGATCCCCGACGACCCCTCGCTGCTGCTGACGAGCGCGGGCATGGTCCAGTTCAAGCCCTACTTCTTGCATCAGAAGCATCTTGACGAGAAGTACATTGGCACGACGACGGCGCAGAAGTGCGTGCGTACGAACGACATCGACATCATCGGCACCGACGGCCGCCATCTTTCCTTCTTCGAAATGATGGGCAATTTCAGCTTCGGTCGCTATTTCAAGAAGGAAATGTGCGCGTGGGCGATCGAATTCTCCTGCGAGCGCCTGGAGCTCCCCTTCGAGAAACTCCATTTCACGGTATTTGAAGACGACGACGAAACCATTGAGGTATGGAAGAGCCTCGGCGTCGACCCGTCCCATATCACGCGTCTGGGTGAGGACGACAACTTCTGGCGCGCCGGCCCGACCGGTCCGTGCGGCCCCTGCTCCGAGATCTATTTCGACCAGGGTCCCGAAGTGGGCTGTGGTCGTCCCGAATGCGCTCCCGGCTGCGAATGCGACCGCTACCTCGAGTACTGGAACCTCGTTTTCACGCAGTATGACGGCCAAGAGGATGGAAGCCTCGTGCCGCTTCCCACGAAGAACATCGACACCGGCATGGGCCTCGAGCGTATTGCGGCCATCATGCAGGGATTCACCAGCAACTTCGACAGCGACGTTCTCCGTGGCCTTGTGGGTGTTGCGGAAGAGCTTTCGCACAAGACCTACGGCGCCGACGAGACGGACGACATGGCGATGCGCGTGCTTGCCGACCATGCGCGCAGCATCACCTTCATGATTGCCGATGGCGTTCTGCCGAGCAACGAGGGCCGCGGCTACGTGCTGCGCCGCCTCCTGCGTCGCGCGGTCATGAAAGGCCGTTCCCTTGGCATCGAGGGAACCTTCCTCGGAAACTTCGTGAACGAGGTCGTGCGCGTGATGGGCGATGAGTACCCGGAGACCGTCGAGAATCGCGAGCTCATCGACCGCGTCGTGCTTTCCGAAGAGGAGCGCTTTGGCAAGACCCTGAACCAGGGCCGCGCGTATCTGGACGAGGCGCTGTCCGCGCTTGAAGGCACCGTGCTTTCGGGCAAGACCGCTTTCGTCCTGCATGACACCTACGGTTTCCCCATCGAGGTCACGCGCGAGATTTGCGCCGAGCGCAATATCGATATCGATATGGACGAGTTCGATGCCTGCATGGCTGAGCAGCGCGCCCGCGCCCGTGCGAACGCGAAGGACGCCGATGCGGCTTGGTCCACCTACGATGGCTCGATGCAGGCCCTTCTCGATCGCGTGGGAGCGACGCAGTTTGTGGGCTACGAGCGTGATGAATGCAACGCGACCGTGAAGGCCCTTCTGAAAGATGGCCAGGTCGTTCCCTTCCTCGAGGCGGGCGACACGGGCAGCGTCGTGCTTGACCGGACGCCGTTCTATGCGGAAATGGGCGGCCAGGTTGGCGATACCGGCGAGATGACCACCGAGACCACGCGCGTGCGCGTCACCGATACGCAGACGCCCGAAAAGGGCCTGACGGTGCATGCGGTTGTTGTCGAATCCGGCAAGCTGTACGCGAGCGAGGGCGTTCATGCGCAGATCGACGTGCTGCGCCGCGAGCGCATCCGTCGCAACCACACTGCGACCCATATTCTCCACTGGGCTCTGCGCCAGGTGCTCGGCGAGCATGTGAAGCAGGCCGGTTCGCTGGTCGCTCCGGAAAGGCTGCGTTTCGACTTCACGCACTTCGAGGCGATGACCCGCGAGCAGATCAACGAGGTCGAGCGCCTCGCGAACGAGAAGATTATGGAAAACCATCCGGTGACCTACCGCGAGACCTCCCTGAAGGCGGCCCGCGAGTCGGGCGTCATCGCGCTGTTTGGCGAAAAGTACGGCGACATTGTTCGCGTGCTTACCGTTGATGGCGTTTCGAGCGAGCTTTGCGGCGGCACGCATGTCCGTCAGACGAGCGAGATCGGCTTCCTGAAGATCACGCGCGAGTCGTCGGTCGGCGCGAACCAGCGCCGCATCGAGGCGGTCACGAGCTTCGACGCGCTTTCCTACGTGAATGACATCGAGCGCGAGCTGCGCGAGACCGCAGATGAGCTGCGCGTTCCCATGATGGATGTCTCCGAGCGCACCGCGGCAAACCTCAAGCGCATCACCGAGCTGCAGCAGCACCGCGAGAGCGCGAAGGATCGCTTCACCAATGGCGAGCTTCCGAGTGTTGAGCTTGCGAAGGACGCCTTCACCGCAGCAGCTGGCTATCAGGCGCTTGTCGCTCAGGTCGACGGGCTTGATGCCTCCGCGCTGCGCAACCTGTGGGACATGGTCCAGACGCGCATGGAGCCCGCGTGCGCCTGCGTTATCGCATCGAACAACGAAGGAACGCCGCTGCTGATGGCGGCAGGCAGTGATGACGCCGTGGCGGCCGGCTTCAATGCGGGTGCGGTCATCAAGTCCATCGCGAAGAACATCAAGGGTGGTGGCGGCGGCAAGCCGACCATGGCGCAGGCTGGCGGCAAGGATGCGGCTGGCATTGGCGCGGCGCTTGATGCGGCGCGGACGCTTCTCCGCGACGGTGCCGACGCGTAAACGTGACAGGGCGTTCATGAGAGTTCTTGCGCTTGATATTGGCGAGGTCCGGGTTGGAATTGCCGTTTCCGACCCGGGCGAACGCGTTGCGACTCCCGTTTGCGTGCTTCCCGCCGTCGAAGTCGAGGGCATGGCGTCCTCGTTTCGCCGGGTGCTGGAAGATTGGGAACCCGAGCTTTTGCTGAGTGGGCTTCCCGTCACGCTTGCAGGCGAAGAGGGTCCGCAAGCCGAGCGCATTCGGGGGATTGCTGAAAAGGTGGCAAAAGCGAGTGGCCTTCCCCTGGCGTTTGCCGACGAGAGGCTGACATCCCGTGAGGCAAAGCAAATATTGCGTCAACAAGGACTCAACGAGAAGTCAATGCGGGGGAAAGTTGATATGGTTGCAGCAAGCTTGATGCTGCAGGCGTGGCTCGATTCCCGGCACGCCAATGAACGAGAGGAACAACATGCCTGACAAGAGACGTGCGGGGGCTCCTTCCCCGTCCGGCAAAAGGCCGAGACATGCTCACGCCCCTGCCACCAAGGCGGGTGGGGCGGCTACGTCCTCGCGTCATTCCCGCTCTTTTGTGGTTGCCCTTGTCGCTCTGATTGTCATCATCATTGTCGCGATTGGCGTGGTGCGTGGCTGCAGCATGGGATCGTCGCGCCCGCTTGCTCAGGACGGCCAGCAGGTGACGGTTGTCATCGAGGAAGGCTCGTCCGCCAATGCGATTGGCGAGCTGCTTGAGGAATATGGCCTGGTGTCGCGCGCCTCGGAATTTACCGACGAGGTGAAGCTTGAGGATGCGGCGGCCAACCTGAAGCCGGGCACCTATGAATTCACGGGCGGAATGTCGGTTGCCGACCTTGTGGCTGCCATTTCCGCTGGCCCCGAGTATGAAACGGTCACCGTTCCCGAAGGAACGACCGTGAGCACTACCGCGTCGCTGGTTGAAAGCGCCACGGATGGACGCATCACGGCGGCCGATTTCTCTGATTGTGCGAACAACGCTTCGAATTATGAAGCCGACTACTCCTTCCTTTCCGATGCGTATGACAATTCGCTCGAGGGCTTCCTCTTCCCGAAGACCTACGAGATCGCGAAGGACGACACGGCCGATTCACTCGTGCGCAAGATGCTCGACCAGTATCAGTCGGAAGTCGAGAATATCGACTACTCCTATGCCGAGTCGAAGAACCTGACAAAGTACGACGTTCTTGTTCTCGCTTCCATCATCGAGCGCGAATCGACGACGGACGTGCGCGAAGAGGTTTCGAGCGTCTTCTACAACCGCCTCTCGGATGGCATGCCCCTGCAGAGCGACGCGACGACCGCCTACATCGTTAATGGCGATCCGACGCCGGAAGATCTTGAGAACACGGCGGACAACCCCTACAACACGCAATACAACTACGGTCTGCCTCCGGGACCCATCTGCTCGCCGGGCGTTGAGAGCATCGAGGCCGCCGCGCATCCTGCCGAGACCGACTTCCTGTACTTCTTCTTCCAGGAAGACAGCGATGGCGTGATGCAGTACTACTTCAGCACGACCTACGAGGATCACCAGGCGGCTATTGCCGGCAATGCGGAACCGTACAAGACGGGAAGCTCTGATAGCGAGGACGAGGATGAGAGCGCGGACACCGCCGCAAGCTCCGCAACTGAGAGCGCCTCGACCGAGAGCTCAGCCGGATAGACGGCATGCGCGCCTTTTCTCCTGATGGGTATTTCCCTCGGATTTCGGCCATCGATGTGCAACGTGACATCCTTGGCCGGAATCTGAATTGCGCCTTTGTCGATATTGACAACACGATTCGCTCGCGGGCGGATGGATTGGTTCCCCGCGACGTGCGGGCGTGGCTCGCCCGCTGCAAGGATGCGGGCGTGGGCGTGTGCCTGCTTTCGAACAATTGGCATGCCAACGCGCTTGAGCTTGCGGAAGAGCTCGACTTGCCGATTGTCGCGAAGGCGATGAAGCCGCTTCCGAATGGCTATCTCGCGGCGTTGCGGCGCATGAACGCCTCCGCTCGAGAAACGGTGGTGATAGGCGATCAGCTGTGCACCGACATTATGGGCGCGAAGCTTCTGGGCCTGCGCTCCTATCTTGTGATGCCTCTGGCGTCGGTCGACCTTCCCCATATGGCGGTGCTGCGGCGCCTGGAGCGGGCCCTTATGGGTGACGCGCCCGAGGTTCCGCAAGGGGCGACCGCCTGCGTGGAAGATTGCGCGGAATTGCGGTAACCATATTGCACGGGGGCGTGCCGGATGTGATGACCCTGTCACGCCGGGCGTGCGGTAATTATGATGTGCCGGGTGCGGCAACCATATCGCGCCGGGCGCAATGGCTATATCGTGCCGGACGCGTGCTTGCTGTCTGGACGCAAGGGCGGTAATGCTAGAATCCCTCTTTAATCAACAAGCGTTTGAAGGGTTAGTTTCAAGATGCAGTTTGTAACGGCGGGCGAAAGCCATGGCCCCTGCCTGACCGCCATCGTATCCGGTGTGCCGGCGGGTCTTGCCATTTCCGAAGACAACATCAACAGCGATCTTGCGCGCCGCCAGAGCGGGTATGGCCGCGGCGGCCGTCAGGCCATTGAGACCGACAAGGTGGAAATCCTGTCGGGCGTTCGCTTTGGCGAGACGCTGGGAACGCCGGTGGCGCTGCGTGTGCGCAATCGCGACTGGGAAAACTGGACGGACCGCATGGCGGCCTTTGGCGAAGCGCCGGTGAACCTCAAGCGCGAGGTGACGCCTCGTCCGGGCCATGCCGATTTGCTTGGCGTGTTGAAGCGAGACCGGAACGATTGCCGTGACATCCTCGAGCGCTCGAGCGCCCGTGAGACCGCGGCGCGGGTTGCGGCTGCGGGAATCGCCCGCGAGTTCCTCGCCGACCTGGGCGTCGAGATCATTTCTTATGTCACCCGCATCGGGGACGCGGTCTGGGACGAGGAAGAGCCCATGACACGCTGCGCCGAATACGCGCCGCTTCAGATAGAAATGAGCGAGGTGCGCTGCCCCGACGCGAAGGCGAGCGAGGCGATGAAGACGGCAATCGATGCGGCGATGGACGACGGGGTGAGCCTCGGCGGAACCTTCCGCGTGGTTGCGACGGGTCTTGTCGAAGGCCTCGGCGACTACGTCTCGGGCGGTTCGCGTCTGACCTCGCAGCTTGGCGGGGCCCTTTTCGCGATTCCCGCCATCAAGGGCGTGGAATTCGGCATCGGCTTTCAGGCTGCCGCGCTTCCGGGCTCGCAGGTGCACGACCCGATCGTCCTTTCGGGACGGAAATTCACGCGGACCTCGAACAATGCGGGCGGTCTCGAAGGCGGCATGACGAATGGCATGCCTCTGGTGATGACCTGCGCGATGAAGCCCATTCCCACGATGGCGCAGCCGCTGTCCACTGTGGACCTCGACACGCTCGAGACGGCTGCTGCCTCACGCGAGCGCAGCGACGTGTGTGCCGTGCCGGCAGCCGCGGTCGTGGCGGAGTCGGAGGTGGCTTTCGTTCTCGCGAACGCCTACCTGCGCCAATTCGGCGATGCGAACATGACGGATATCAAGGCCGCGATTGAACGTTACCGCGAACGCCTTCGCGGGCGAACCGTTTAGGAGGAGGTGCCATGAAGCGCAAGGATGAAGTGTTCGAGAATATCGGGAACGCCTCGAAAATTCGTTCCTGGCAGCCGCCGGCGGACATGCCGCAAATCTATGAGCTGACGATGCCGGTGTTTTTCGTTGGCTTCATGGGTGCCGGCAAGACGACCGTCGCCCGTCGCCTCGCGCGCATGGTGCGCCTTTCTTGTGTTGACATCGATGCCTTCCTTGAGCGGCGCGAGGGAAAAACCTGCGCCCAGATATTCGCGGAGTCCGGGGAAGAGGGTTTCCGCGCCATCGAGACGGATGTGCTTTCGCATTTCGCTTTCGAAGCGGAGCCGATGATCGTCTCGTGTGGCGGCGGCATCGTGAAGACGCCCCGCAATCGCGAGATCCTGAAATCGACCGGCTTTGTGATGTACCTGCAGGTGAGTGCCGATGAGGCGGCCGAGCGCATCGGCGATGCCTCCAGTCGGCCCATGTTCCAGAACCTTGAGGTGGCGCGCCGCACGAACGAGGAGCGCAAGCCCATGTATCTGGAGGTCGCGGACGCCTGGGTCTCGACGAGCCATAAGGGCGTGTGGCAGATCGCGAATGAGGTCGAGGAGATTCTCCTGAAATCCGGCGTTCTCCGCCCGGTTGAAGAGGGCGCGGTGGGACGGAGCGGCGAACAGTTGCAGAACGAGGCCAACCGATGACGACGAGTCGCATCATCATGGAGTTCGCCGACCGGCCGCATTATGACGTGCGGATCGGAACGGGCGTCGCGGCAGCGTTGGGCCGGGATTTGCGTGCGCGGGCGCCGCAAGCGGATCGTGTGGTGCTCATTTGCGATTCCGAATCGCGCACGCGTGTCGCCCCTGTGCTTTCCCGCTCGCTGAATGAGGCCGGATTCCGGGTTGTCGACATCACGATTCCCGCGGTTGACCCGGCGGACGCTTGGGCGGCGGTCGCGGAATTGCATCAGGCCTTCGCCTCGCTCAATCTGACAGCGGGCACGCCCCTGGTCGTGTGCGCCGGCGTGCAGGCGACGGACATCGCCGCCTTTGCCGCGTCAAGTTATGGCGCGCGCCAGCCGCTCGTGCTGGTTCCCGCATCGCTTGCCTGCGCGATCCATAATGTGGGCGTTGGCTCCTTCGAGCTCGATGCCGGCCTTGAATATCCCGTGCGCATAAGCGCCGCTCCGGCTTTGGCAAGCATCGACTGTGATGCCCTTGCTTGCGAAAGCGGGGAAGAGGCGCAGCTGGGACTCGACGACCTGACGCGTGAGGCCTCGTTCTGCGACGAGGACTTTCGCGCGTGGTGTGCGGAACAGACCGCAGAGCTGGCCGCTGGCGATGTGGAGGCACTCACGCTCGCTCTCACGCAGATATTGGCTGCCCGCGCCGATGCGCTGGGACGCGATATCGCTGCCCGCCTGAGGTAGAAGCGACCCGGACGCGAGCGAGATGCGGCATGAGCAGTGGCCGACTGCTTGCGCTACCAGCTGACGCGCCCACCACGATTCCATTGCCGTCGGTCGTTAGGGCGTGAAAAACGTCGTCGGTGCGGCACAAAACTGCGCCAATTCGTGCCAAAACACCGCTGGCCAAGCGGGAAAAGCCGCTGGTTTGTGCGCTTTATGTGCCTCGGCATGCATTCTTGAAACTCACAAGGACCCCGTCTATAATTCTCATTTGCGTCTGTATAGAAATGGATACACCCGGACGCGTGGTAGCCCGGAATCGAAAGCCGCTCTCCCAGACGGCTAAGCGGTGAGCGGGTGCCAAAGAAGAGGAAAGGAAAGACATGGGAGTCAAGCAGTACAAGCCGACAAGCCCCGGTCGTCGCTTCCAGACGGTTTCCGACTTTGCGGAAATCACGACGGACAAGCCGGAAAAGTCGTTGCTCACGCCTCTGCCCAAGAAGGCAGGACGTAACAACTATGGTCGCGTGACCACGCGCCATCAGGGTGGCGGAAACAAGCGCCGCTACCGCATCATCGATTTCAAGCGCGACAAGGATGGCGTACCCGCCAAGGTCGCGACTATCGAATACGACCCGAACCGCAACGCGCGCATCGCTCTTCTTCATTATGTTGACGGCGAGAAGCGCTACATCCTCCACCCGAAGGGCCTGAAGGTGGGCGACAAGGTCGAGAGCGGCGTCCAGGCTGACATCAAGCCCGGCAACGCGCTTCCGCTTTCCGCGATTCCCGTCGGCACCATCATTCACGCCATCGAGCTCCAGCCTGGCAAGGGCGCGGCAATCGCGCGTGCGGCTGGCACGAGCGTTCAGCTCATGGCTAAGGAAGGCAAGTACGCGATCCTGCGTATGCCCTCCTCCGAAATGCGTCGCGTGCTTCTCACCTGCCGTGCAACCGTCGGTGAGGTTGGCAATGCCGAATTCTCCAACATCAAGGTTGGCAAGGCTGGCCGTAACCGTTGGAAGGGCATCCGCCCGACCGTCCGTGGTACGGTCATGAACCCGGTCGACCACCCGCATGGTGGTGGTGAAGGCAAGAACAAGTCTTCGGGCCGTCATCCTGTTTCTCCGTGGGGCCAGCCGGCTAAGGGCCATCGTACCCGCAACAAGAAGAAGGCCAGCAGCCGCCTCATCATCCGTCGCCGCAAGAAGTAGCGCAGAAGCGTTAGGAGTAATAAGTGAGCAGAAGTCTGAAAAAGGGACCATTCGTCGAGACGCGGCTTCTCGAGCGCATCGAGGCTATGAACGCTGCCGGCGAGAAGAACGTCATCAAGACGTGGTCGCGCTCAAGCACCATTTTCCCCGAGATGGTTGGTCATACGATCGGTGTCCACGATGGCCGCAAGCATGTGCCCGTTTACATTACCGAGTCCATGGTTGGCCACAAGCTGGGTGAGTTCGCTCCCACCCGCACCTTCAAGGGTCATCGCGCAAAGGAGAAATAGTACATGGAAGCTAGAGCAGTCACCAAATACGTTCGCGTATCAGCGAGCAAGGCGCGTGTGGTGGTGGACCAGATTCGCGGCAAGAACACCGACACGGCTCTTGAGACGCTGGCCTTTACGCAGCGTGCCGTGGCCGAGGTTGTCGAGAAGACCCTGAACTCCGCCATCGCGAACGCTGTGAACAATAACGGCATGAACGCGAACAACCTCTACGTCAAGGAGGCCTACGTGAACGAAGGCCCGACGTGGAAGCGCATCCGTCCGCGCGCCAAGGGCTCCGCGTCCCGCATCCGCAAGCGCACGAGCCACATCACCATCGTTGTTGCCAATCGAGAGGAGGCATAAGTCATGGGACAGAAGGTAAGCCCCACCGGTTTCCGTCTTGGCATCACCGAGAATTGGCGCAGCCGCTGGTATGCCAGCGACAAGGACTACGCGTCCAATCTGCATAACGACCTCGCGATTCGCAAATTCCTCGAGCAGGAGCTCGCGCATTCGGCCGTTTCTCGCATCGAGATTGAGCGCGCCGGAGACAAGATCAAGGTGATTATCACCACGGCCCGACCGGGTGTTGTCATTGGCAAGAAGGGCGCCGAGATCGACAACCTGCGCAAGAAGCTGTCCAAGGTTGCAAACGGCAAGGTGTCCATCGAGGTTGTCGAGGTCAAGCGCCCCGAGCTCGATGCCAGCCTGATTGCTCAGAACATCGCTGAGCAGCTCGAAGGCCGCGTGGCATTCCGCCGCGCAATGCGCAAGGCCGTTCAGTCCGCTCGCAAGAGCGGTGCGAAGGGCATCCGCATCCAGTGCTCCGGCCGTCTGGGCGGCGCTGAGATGTGCCGTCGTGAGTGGTACCGCGAAGGTCGCGTGCCGCTGCACACGCTCCGCGCGAAGATTGATTATGGCTTCTGCACCGCCGCTACGACCATGGGTTCGATTGGCGTGCAGGTCTGGGTATACCATGGCGACGTTCTGCCTGGCCAGAAGGCTCCCGAGCCGGCTCTTGAGGGCACGTCCCGTCCGGATCGCCGTCGTCGCGGCGACCGCAACGACAGGAGGGATAAGTAATGCTTGCTCCTAAACGTGTTCAGCACCGTAAGGTGCAGCGTGGCTCCATGAAGGGCAACGCGAAGGGTGGCACCAAGCTCAACCATGGTGTCTGGGGCATTCAGGCGCTCGACCGCGCTTGGATCACCAACCGCCAGATTGAGGCCTGCCGTGTTGCTATCACGCGTCATATGAAGCGTGGCGGCAACGTGTGGATCACCATCTTCCCCGACAAGCCCATTTCGAAGAAGCCCGCCGAAACCCGCATGGGTAAGGGCAAGGGCGCTCCCGAAGCCTGGGTTGCTGTCGTGAAGCCGGGCCGCATCATGTTCGAGATTGCGGGTACCGACGACGCGACCGCGCAGGAGGCTTTGCGCCTTGGCATTCACAAGCTTCCCATCAAGTGCAAAATCGTTCACCGCGAAAGTGAGGATCAGGACTAATGAAGTATTCCCAGGTCCGCGAGTTCTCGTCTGACGATTTGAAGGCGAAGCTCGAAGAAGCCCGCGCAGAGCTTTTCAATCTGCGTTTTCAGATGGCGACGAGCCAGCTTGACAACACGGCTCGTGTTGGCCAGGTAAAGAAGGACATCGCTCGCATCAAGACCGAGATGCGTGCCCGTGAGATTGCCGCCACGAAGGCGAACTAGAGAGGAGTGAACAATGGCTGAAGAGCGTAATTCCCGCAAAGTTCGCCAGGGTGTTGTTGTTTCTGACGTGAACGACAAGACCATCGTGGTCATGACCGAAGAGCGTAAGCCGCATCCGGTCTACGGGAAGATGATGACGACCACCAAGAAGTTCCATGCTCATGATGAGAACAACGAGGCTGGCGTCGGCGACACCGTGCGAATCATGGAGACGCGTCCGCTTTCCGCTAAGAAGCGTTGGCGTCTTGTCGAGATCATCGAAAAGGCGAAGTAACAGTCGGCAACGACGAGTGTAAGGAAGGAATAGCACCATGATTCAGATGCAATCCATGCTCGCGGTGGCCGACAATTCCGGCGCGCGCAAGGTGCAGTGCATCAAGGTTCTGGGCGGCTCGAAGCGTCGCTATGCGGGTCTTGGTGACATCATCATCTGCAGCGTGAAGGAGGCCATCCCGAATGGTCAGGTGAAGAAGGGCGAGGTCGTGCGCTGCGTCGTCGTCCGTGTGAAGAAGGAAGTTCGCCGCGATGACGGCTCGTACATCCGCTTCGACCAGAATGCGGCTGTGCTTGTCGACGCGAATGGCGCTCCCCGCGGAACGCGTATCTTTGGACCTGTTGCGCGCGAGCTGCGCGAGCGCGGGTACTCGAAGATCGTCTCGCTGGCGCCTGAGACGCTCTAGATTAAGGAAGTACCATGGCAAAGATGAACATTAGGAAGGGCGACAAGGTCCTCATCATCGCCGGCAAGGACAAGGGTTCCCAAGGCGAAGTCGTCAAGGTGATTCCCGAAAAGGGTCGTGTGGTTGTTGAGAACCTCAACCTTGTGACGAAGGCGGTTCACCCGAACCAGCAGAATCAGCAGGGTGGTCTCACCAAGATTGCCGCTCCGCTTGACGTGTCGAACGTCCAGCTCGTTTGCCCGAGCTGCGGCAAGCCGACCCGCATTGCGCATGTGTTTGAGGACGGCAAGAAGCTGCGCTCCTGCAAGAAGTGCGGCAAGGCCATCCAGTAGTTTTTATTATCATGACCCCGGCGAAAGCCGGGGACTCTGGGTCGGAAATCCAGGGTTCAAATCATCGGAAAGGCAAGGACAATGGCTCCTCGACTGAAGGAAAAATACACGAGCGAAATTGCTCCGAAGCTCTTCAAAGAGCTCGAGCTTAAGAACGTGAACCAGATTCCGCGACTTGAGAAGATCGTCGTGAACATGGGCGTCGGCCGCGCTGCGGGCGATGCGAAGCTGATGGACGGTGCCGTCGCAGACATGCGCGCCATCACCGGTCAGCAGCCGAGCATCCGTCGCGCCAAGAAGTCCATCGCGGCTTTCCACCTGCGTGAGGGCCAGGCCATTGGCGCCAAGGTCACTCTGCGTGGCGACCGCATGTGGGAGTTCCTCGATCGCCTGCTGGCGACCGCTCTTCCCCGCGTTCGCGACTTCCGCGGCTTGAATCCCGACAGCTTTGACGGCCGTGGCAACTATTCTCTGGGTATTCAGGAACAGCTTATCTTTGCGGAGATTGAATACGATAAAATCGACCGCACGCGTGGTATGGACATCACGTTCGTGACAAGCGCTGAGACCGATGAAGCTGCTCGTATGCTTTTCAACGAGCTGGGCTTCCCGTTCAAGAAGTAGTAAGCTCGTCCCTTGGGCTTAATTGCCCAAGGCGGCATTTCCAAGATCCAACAGGAAGAAGGATTCTGCATGGCAAAGAAATCGATGATCGCCAAGGCGAAGCGCGAGCCGAAGTACTCGACGCGCCAGCATAACCGCTGTGAGCGTTGCGGACGTCCGCGTGCATACTACCGCAAGTTCAAGCTGTGCCGCGTATGCCTGCGCGAGCTTGCGAACAGAGGCGAACTGCCCGGCGTTACCAAGTCCTCCTGGTAGGAACCTGCAGGTAATGTTTGGGTGGGCCAATCCGGCAGGCGTCTGGCTCAAGGGGACAGACGAACCGGCGGACGGGTTCATCAGGGACTAAGGAGAAACCAAACATGATGACTGATACCATCGCGGATATGCTTACGCGCATTCGTAACGCAAATTCCGCTGGCAAGGAGGATGTCTCCATGCCGACGAGCAAGAAGCTCGTGGACATTGCCAGAATTATGAAGGCTGAAGGCTATATCGCCGACTACGAGGTTGTCGAGGGCGATCCCCGCGGCACGCTCGTTGTGACGCTGAAGTACGGCCCGAAGAACGCTCGCGTCATCCGCGGCATCAAGCGCATCTCGAAGCCGGGTCTGCGCATTTACGCCGGCAAGGATGAGCTGCCCCGCGTTCTGGGTGGTCTTGGCACGGCAATCATTTCGACGAGCCAGGGTGTGATGGCTGATCGCGATGCTCGCAAGAAGGGCATCGGCGGCGAGGTCATCGCCTATATCTGGTAGGAAAGGAGAGGGATATGTCTCGTATTGGCAAGCAGCCCGTCACCATTCCTGCTGGTGTTGAGGTGAAGATCGAGGGCCATGTCGTTACCGTCAAGGGCCCCAAAGGCGAACTCACCCGTGAGTTCAATCCGATGATGACCATTGCGCAGGAGGGCGCTGAGGTCATCGTGACGCGTCCGGACGACACCCGTGAGGCTCGCAGCCTCCATGGCCTGACGCGCACCCTGATCAACAACATGGTCATCGGCGTTTCCGAAGGTTATTCGAAGAAGCTCGAGCTGGTCGGCGTTGGCTATCGTGCCGCGCTGAAGGGCAAGAATCTTGAGCTGCAGCTCGGTTTCTCGCATCCGGTCTTGATTGAGGCTCCTCAGAACATCGAGTTCGAGGTTCCGTCCCAGACAGAGATTCTCGTCAAGGGCATCTCCAAAGAGCAAGTGGGCCAGGTTGCCGCCGACGTGCGCAAGTGGCGTCCGCCTGAACCGTACAAGGGCAAGGGCATCCGCTACAGTGGCGAGCGTGTGCGCCGTAAGCTGGGCAAGGCCGCCAAGGGCGAATAAGACGGAAGGTCAGGTAGGTAAGCAATGGACAAGTTGCAGAAGAAAGCAGCGAATCAGCGTCGTCGCCAGAAGCGCGTCCGCGGTAAGGTTTCCGGCACCGCGGCCCGTCCTCGCCTGAACGTCAGCCGCTCTAGCGCGAATGTGTATGTTCAGGTAATCGACGATGTCGCAGGCAAGACCCTTGTTGGAGCTTCCACTCTGGGTCCCGACTTCAAGACGACCGGCGAGCGTGGCAACACGGTTGCTGGTGCTAAGGAAATCGGCAAGATCATCGGCAAGAAGGCTCTTGACGCGGGCATCGACACGGTTGTGTTTGACCGCGGTGGCCACATCTACCATGGTCGTGTCGCAGCGGTTGCCGAAGGCGCCCGCGAGGCCGGACTGAAGTTCTAAGAGAGGGAATACGCTTATGGCTCGTAGACAGGAAAAGAAGAACGACATTCCCGAACTCGAGGAACGCGTCGTTTACATCAACCGCGTATCGAAGGTGGTTAAAGGTGGCCGTCGTTTCGGTCTGACCGCTCTCGTTGTCGTGGGTGACCGCAATGGTCGCGTGGGTATCGGCATGGGCAAGTCCCAGGAAGTGCCCATCGCTATCCGCAAGGGCGTTGAGGATGCCAAGAAGAACATGTTCACGGTTCCTCTGACCCCGGAAGGCACCCTGCCGCATCCGGTTATCGGCGAGTTCGGTGCCGGCCGCGTCATGATCAAGCCTGCTACCCCTGGTACCGGTGTTATCGCCGGTGGCCCGGCTCGTGCAGTGCTCGAGCTTGCAGGTGTCAAGAACGTGCTGACCAAGTCTCTCGGCACGAACAACGCCATGAACATCGTCAAGGCGACCGCTGAAGGCCTCAAGCAGATGGAATCTGCGGAGCAGGTCGCTGAGCGCCGCGGCGTTTCCGTGGCCTACATGTACGGCTGGAAGGAGGACTAGCGATGGCAGAGCAGAAGAAGACGCTGCACATCACCCAGACGGGTAGCCCCATCGCGAAGAAGTACGACCAGCGCCGTACCCTTCGCGCCCTCGGCCTCGACAAGATCGGTCGCACGGTTGACCAGGTGGACAACCCCTCGGTTCGTGGCATGATCTTCAAGGTGAAGCACCTCGTCGAGGTTGTCGAAGACTAAATAGCTCTTCATTTCATATGGAGTAAACAAAACGGCAGTCGCAACGGCTGCCGTTTTGCGTTATTATTCAAAGGCTTGTGCCATAGGGGCACGAGATTGACCAGTCAGCTGGCGGCGAGCGGCCAGTGACGGATACCATCCGTCTGCGAAGAAAGGATTAACATGGAACTTAAGGATCTCAAACCGGCTGCGGGCTCTCGTCATTCGCGCAAGCGCGTTGGTCGCGGTAACGGCTCTGGCACCGGCAAGACCGCCGGTCGTGGTATGAACGGTCAGAAGTCGCGCGCTGGCGGCGGCAAGGCTAAGGGCTTTGAGGGCGGTCAGACTCCTCTGGCGCGTCGTCTTCCGAAGCTCCCCGGCTTCACCAACATCAACCGCGTTGAGTACAAGGCCGTCAACGTTGGCCGTCTCGAGCTCAAGTACGAAGCGGGCGAGGTTGTCGACGGTGCGAGCCTCAAGGCCAAGGGCATCATCAAGAAGGAGAACGAGCTCGTGAAGGTTCTCGGCGATGGTGAACTGACCAAGGCCCTGACCGTGCGTGTCGACAAGGTCTCCGCGAATGCGAAGGCGAAGATTGAAGCCGCAGGCGGAAAGGTTGAGCTGCCTTGCTAGATTCCATTGTCAACGCGTTCAAGATTCCCGAGCTGCGCAAGAAGATTCTCTTCACGCTCGGAATTCTCGCGCTTTACCGTCTCGGTGCGTTCGTGCCGGTTCCGGGCATCCCGTTCCATGCCTTCGCGGACGCATTCCAGGATTCGGATGTTTCGCTGACCATGCTTGACCTCTTCACGGGCGGCGCGCTTTCGAACTTCTCGGTGTTCTCGCTGGGCATCATGCCTTACATCACCGCATCGATCATCATGCAGCTGATGCAGAGCGTTGTGCCGACGATTGGACGCTGGGCAAAGGAAGGCGAACCGGGTCGCAAGAAGATCACGCAGGTTACGCGTTGGATTACTCTGGGTCTTGGCCTCATCAACGCCATCGGCTACCTGCTCCTGTTCCAATCGCCGCAGTACGGCGTCGTGTTCAGCGATCAGGTTCCCACTCTTCTGACGAGCTTCCTCATCGTCTTCACGCTTGTTGCGGGCACCGCCTGCATCATGTGGATGGGCGAGCTTATCACGCAGCGTGGCATTGGCAACGGCATGTCGCTCATCATCTTCGTTTCGATTGTTGCGCGCGTCCCGTCCGCGGTGTTCCAGTCGCTTACCTCGCAGGCCGATAGCGGTCTGGGCATGGCGATCACCATCCTCATTCTGGTGGTCATCATCGCCTGCATTCCCGCCATCGTCTTCATCGAGCGTGCGCAGCGCCGCATCCCGGTGTCCTACGCGAAGCGCGTGCAGGGTCGTCGCGTCATGGGCGGCCAGAGCACCTATCTGCCCCTGAAGGTGAACGCGGCCGGCGTTATCGCCATCATCTTCGCGTCGTGCATCATCTACTTCCCGGCGCAGATCGCAGCGCTCTTCAATGTCGACTGGCTCACCTGGATCGCGAATGCGTTCTCGACGGGTCCGCTGAACTGGGTGTGCACCGCAGGCCTCATCGTGTTCTTCTGCTACTTCTACACCTCGATGGTCTTCAACCCCGAGGACACGGCAGACAACCTGCGCCGTCAGGGCGGCTTCATTCCTGGCGTGCGTCCGGGTGCCAACACGGTGACATACGTCCGCAACTGCATCCGTCGCGTCACCCTTCCGGGTTCGATTTACGTCGCGGCCATCGCGGTCATTCCTGCGATTCTGTTCTACTTTACGAACAATCAGCTCATCCAGGCATTTGGCGGCACCTCGATCCTCATCATGATCGGCGTCGGCCTTGACACGATGAGCAAGCTGGAAAGCCAGCTGAAGATGCACAACTACGAAGGATTCTTCAAGTAGGCGTGCCGTCTGGCATTCAGCGTTAACGCACAAGAGCGGTTCACTCCGGTGGGCCGCTCTTTTTGTTGGGTGGGGAAGAGCCGAGCCTGCGCATTTGGATGGAGATGGGCGTAGCGGGAATTCGTGGCGTGACGTTCACTAAAGCTTGTTTCGCCCAGCCTTGAGAACAACGCTGCCTCTTTTACCGAAACGAGGCGACTCGCTAACTTATGAGCGCAAAGAAAGAGACAGGCGTTTGTCATCAAGTTGTGACGGCGGGCCGGACCCTTCAGGGGTTTGCGGTAGAATAAGCCAACTGACTAACACATTCGTGTTGAGTAATCGAAAGGAAGCAATATGAATATCGTCCTTCTCGGAGCTCCGGGTGCTGGCAAGGGCACGCAGGCGAAGAAACTCAAGGATAGCTACGGCTTGTGCCATATTTCGACTGGCGACATCCTGCGCCAGGCGGTTGCCGATGCGACGCCCCTGGGCAAAAAGGCCAAGAGCTTCATGGACGCGGGCGAACTGGTGCCCGATGAGCTCATCATCAACCTGATGAAGGAGCGCATGAGCGAGCCCGATACGGAAAAGGGCGTGATGCTTGACGGATTCCCGCGCACGACCGCCCAGGCCGTTGCGCTTGACAGTATGCTTTCCAGCCTCGACCGTCCGCTTGATGCGGCCCTTCTCGTGGATGTGCCGGCCGATGTCATCATCGAGCGCCTGACGAGCCGTCGTCAGTGCCGCAGCTGCGGCCATATCGGAACGGCCCAGGATGCGGCCTGCCCGGAGTGCGGTGGCGAAATGTATCAGCGTGATGACGACAACGAGGAGACGGTGACGAACCGCCTGCGCGTGTACGAAAAGTCCACGACCCCGCTGATCGACTACTATCGCGGCCAGGACAAGCTCGTGACGGTTGATGGCAACCGCGAGCTTGATGTGGTCTTCGCTGACATCGTCGCCAAGCTCGACATCAAGTAGTTTTCGAAAGAAAGCCAAATGAAGGAAGGCCGTCACGGATGTGGCGGCCTTCTTGTTGTGGTTGGGGGCTTTCCAAGTTCGCGCTAAACAGAGCGTGACATTTGTCGTGTTTCAGCTACCATTCCCCGCCCTTATGCCACGCAATATTTATTCTCAAACGGGAATATTCTCATCGAAAAATAGAATTATGCGCATAGTGCGAGGAAGACGGCATGTACGCATTTGCAGCTTAGGAACGGGGACCGCGGAACAGACGTCACCTTGAAATAAGTTAACGAGGGAAGGATGAAAATGGGAGGTAGAATCGCACGAGTGCAAACGGCGCCGGCGAAGCTCATGGCTTTGCTGTTTTCGCTGGCAATTGCGCTGACAATGGCATCTCCTCTGCTTGCTCAAGCGGAGGAAATCACCGGTGGCGAATCCATCGATTCCAATGGCACGTACACGCTCGCGTCAGATGCGACGGGTACGATTGAAATCGGGGGGGGTCTGAACGTTACGGTTCAGGGCCTGGGTGCTGACAACTTCTTCAGCGGACTGAGCCTGTCTGTGGGCGAAGGCACTACGCTGACCATCGAGAATCTCTATGCGACTCAGGGCAGCGCGGGATCCACCATCGACTTCAAGGGCAATGGCGCGCTGAATATCGCGGGTGAAAACCTCATCGACAATGTTGGCGGCTTGAATGAGGCTGTCATTCACGTGCCGGCGGGTGCTTCCGTTTCCTTTGATGGTACCGGCACGCTGTACGGTTACAAGTCGGCCTTGTGCTCCTACATTGGTGGCAACAACGGCGAGGCCAATGGCGCCATCACCTTCAACGGTGGCTACTGGTTCATCAAGGGCTCGAAGACCGGCTCCGTCATTGGCGGCGACTCACCAACTGACAAGGGTGGCGACATCACCATCAACGGTGGTGAGCTTTACATCAAGGGTATGGCCAAGGGCGCGCTCATCGGCGGTTCGAACCAGGGCAAAGCCGGCGATGTGTACGTGACTGGCGGTCTGGTTGAGCTCTTCGAGGACTTCACGGGTCCGGCCATTGGCGCGGGCAATTCCGCGAATGCCGCCAACGTGACGATTACGGGCGGCTCTTTGAAGACGGTTCTGTCGAGTAATTCGTGGCATTCCTATGGCCAAGAGCCGACTTTTAACGGTATGCCGGGCGTGAGTTGGACTGCCGTGAAGGCGCTCAATGCGAGCGACTATGCGCTGCTGACTCTTGACGTGAGCTCCTACATTTCCGATCTGAGCACCGATACGGTCGATGTGTATGTTGACGGCGGCGAGAAGCCGTTCTATTCCGGCCGCGCTTACACCTACGTGACCAATGAGGTGAAGAACCCCACCAACTCCGAGAACAGCAATCTGAGCACGATGGAGAACTGGCTCACGAACGATGCTTCGTGGCTGGTGACCGCGGACGACTATGGCACCTCGGCCTACCCGAGCAAGAACGGTTCGAGCTTCGTTCCCGAGAAGAACCTGTATCTGGCGCTTTCCAAGGAAAACCATACGCTGAGCGTTGCTGGCGACCTCTACACCGCGACGTGGGACAGCGAGGCGGGCAGCTTCACGCTTGAGAAGACGTATGACGCCTCCGCTGATGTTTACGAGATCTCCTCGGCCGAAGAGCTTCTTGTGTTTGCGGGTATCGTGAACGGTTCTTATGTGGAAGACGGTGTCGCCCAGAGCGACTTTGCGGGCAAGACCGTGAAGCTTACGGACAACATCGACCTTTCCGGCATCGCTGATTGGACGGCTATCGGCAACAAAAACGCGAAGTTTGCCGGCACCTTCGACGGCCAGGGAAAGACCATCAGCGGTCTTCACATGACAAGCGCGGGCGGCTACAAGGGCCTGTTTGGCAACAACGCGGGCACTGTGACCAACTTCAACATTAGCGGCAACATGGGCGCGGCGGACGCGACCATCGGCAATGGTGATTTCGTGGCTGCGGCCGTCGCTTACAACACGGGCACGGTGAGCAACATCATTTCGACTGTCGAAATCTATCCTGGCGCAGGCGAAACCTATTCGGTTGGCGGCATCGTCGGTTGCAACGATGGCGGCACGGTTTCGCAATGCGGCTTCGAGGGCAAGATTGCTTCCGACACAAGTAAGAAAACGTATCGCGTCGGTGGCATCGTCGGTTACCAGACGAGCGGCACGATTTCCGAATGCTACAACACGGCCGATGTGGAAGCCTGGAATTACAGGAACGGCAATCAAGGTGTCGGTGGCATCCTTGGTTCCATGGACGGCGGTACGGTTTCGTACTGCTACAACACGGGCACCATCCGCAATGGCAAGGGCGATAGCACCACTGGCGGCAAGCAGGGCACGGGCGGCATCGTTGGCGCCAGTGCTGCGGGTGATGTCACCAACTGCTATGCGGTGGGCGAGACCTATGCCCCGGGTTCGTCGGGCGTTATCGTAGGCAAGCTGGGCACCGGTAAGTACAATCATCTGTTCACGCTCAATACGACCCGTGCGTATAACCAGTACGGCTCGATGACGGGTGACGACGGTATCAAGTACATGGATGGCACGTGCGAAAACGCCGACGGCAGCATCAAATACGGCGGTGCGGCGCTTGCCAATTCCTACAACAGCGGTTACAAGATTAGCGACAGCTACACGATGGATGACGCGACGCTGAAGTCCGACATTGCGGTTGTTCGCCTGAACACGGCAGCCGACGGCAGCTACAAAGCGGCATTCGCGAAGAGCGATAACGGCTATCCGGTTCTTGCTTGGCAGGGCGGATCGGCTATCGAGAAGGATAGCCTGACGGCCGAGGGCATCTCTGGCATTGACGCCAAGTATGCGAAGACCGATGCGGGCGTCTCGCCGACGGTCGAGGTGAACTATGGCGGCATCAAGCTCATTGAGGGTTTCGATTACACGCTTTCGTATGCGACGAAGAGCGGCACCGAGGTCAACGCGCCGTTTACCCAGTCGGGCGGCTATGTTGCAACGGTGAACGCAGGCTACATTGGTAAACCGACGGTTGAGTTCACCGTTCTGCCGAGCGCTGATGAGATTAGCGTTGCGGATATTGACGACCAGGAGTACACCGGCAGCGCTGTCGAACCCGAGCTGAAGGTCACCTACAAGGATGCCGACGGCAAAGAGGTTGAATTGGTTGCCGGCGAGGATTACGCCGTCAAGTTCACAAACAATGTGAGCGCGGGCGAGGCAAAGGCCATGGTTGTCGGTTCTGACGACTATCCGTTCCAGACGGTGGTGAAATTCCAGATCAAGTCCAAGAGCCTGTCGAATGGCTTCACGATTGCCGATATCCCCGATCAGCTTGCGACCGGTAGCGCCATTAAGCCTTCCGTTACGCTGACCGATGACAAGACGGGTGCCAAGCTCGTTGAGGGCACCGATTACGAGGTGCTGTACTACAGCAACACCAAGGCCGGCACGGCCAAGGTGAAGGCTGCGGGTATCGGCAACTACGCGGGCGCGACCGCGCAGAAGTCGTTCACCATTTACACGCTCGACTTGGCTGATGCCACGGTCACCGCGAAAGCCGCGACCTACAAGGGCTCTGCTCTCAAGCCGGCCGTTACCGTGACCTACAAGGGTACGGTGATTCCCGCGGATACCTACCAGGTGACGTGGGATGGCAGCCTGGTGAATGCGGGCGCGTATGCCCTGAAGGTGACGGGTAAGAGCGTTGGCGTGACTGGCGACACCACCTGCGATTTCAAGGTTGCAAAGGCTTCCCAGTCGCTTTCCGTGAAGGCGAATACGTGCAAGGTTAAGTATTCGAAGCTGAAGAAGTCGACGCGCAGCATCTCTGCCAAGACCGCTTTCAAGGTTTCTGGCGCGAAGGGTAAGGTCACCTACGCCAAGTCTTCCGGTAACAAGAAGATCACCGTCTCCAAGAGCGGCAAGATTACCGTGAAGAAGGGCCTTAAGAAGGGCACCTACAAGGTGAAGGTGAAGGTGAGCTCCGCGGGCACTGCAAATTACAACGCGAGTTCGAAGACCGTAACGGTCAAGGTTGTCGTGAAATAGCGCGACTGCTCAGGTGATTCATCACGTGAGGGGAGCCCGGGTTCTCTGCGGGCTCCCCCTTGCGTATCAAAATGCGCATGTGGCGCGCCAAAGTGCAAGCATTTGCATGCGTTCGCTGACGAAAGAGGAGTAGCCCATTCGCATACGCGAAGACATAACCGTAGCTGGCAACCGCGATTCCAATGCACGCGCAGATGCGGCATTTGCGAGTCGCGTTCCTTCTTGGGCGCTGCCAACGGTGGTGTTCGCGCTGCTTGCGCTGATTCTGGTTTCGTATGCGCTTGGGCGCTATGCCGTTTCGGTCCCCGACTTGCTTTCGGGCGTTTACACCCATTTCTTCAATCCGGTGGTGCTCGATCCCACGAGCGCCGCCTATTCCGAGGAGGCCGCGCGCATCGACCGCGTGATTTTCAGCATCCGCGGGCCACGCGTCTTGCTGGTGTGTCTGGTGGGCGCCGCGCTTGCATGCTCGGGCGCCGCGTATCAGGGCATGTTCAAGAATCCGCTCGTTTCCCCCGATATCCTCGGCTCTTCCGCGGGTGCAAGCTTCGGTGCCTGCCTCGCGATGCTCATGAACCTCGGCGGCTTCTACGTGCAGCTGTTCGCCTTTATCGGCGGCTTGGCGGCGGTAAGCCTTGCCGTGTTGCTAAACCGCCTCGTGAAATACGATCCCACGCTCGGCTTGGTACTGGGCGGCATCTTGGTGTCGAGCCTGTTTTCGTCGGGCACTTCGTTTGTGAAACTGGTTGCCGACGCGCAAGACCAGCTGCCTTCCATCCAGTTTTGGCTCATGGGCAGCTTCAATCGCGTCGATGGGGACGATTTGCTCATCTCGCTCATTCCGTTGCTTGTGGGCTTTACCATCCTGGTCATAATGTCGTGGCGGCTAAACGTGCTGTCGTTTGGCGACGACGAGGCGCGATCGCTTGGTGTCAACACGCGCGTGACGCGACTGCTTGTCATTTTCGCCTCGACGCTGCTGGCTTCGACGTCGGTGGCCGTGGCCGGCATCATCGGCTACGTGGGCCTGGTGGTTCCGCATTTGGCGCGCGCCATTGTGGGGCCCAACTACAAGCGGCTTTTGCCCACCTCGCTGCTTATCGGCGCCATCTTCCTGCTTGTTATCGACAACATCGCGCGCGTCGCGCTGTCGGTCGAGATTCCCATTGGCATCCTCACGGCTATCGTCGGCGTGCCGTTCTTCGTTGTCATCTTCCGCAATCAGGCGAGGGGGTGGCGCTGATGTTGCTGCAGGTGCAAGACCTTTGCTCGGGGTATGGCGATCGCGAGATTTTTCACCAGGCGAGCTTTACCGTCGATGCGGGGGAATTCGCGTGCATCATCGGCGCGAACGGCTGCGGCAAGACGACGATGCTCAAGTGCCTGCTCGGGCTGCTTCCGGCTTTTTCGGGAAGCGTGCAGGTGGATGGCGCCGATACGCTCGCGCTGACCGAACGTGAACGGGCGCGGGTGTTCGCCTACATTCCGCAGGCGCATACGCCGCCGTTTCCGTTTGTTGTTTCCGATGTTGTCATCATGGGTCGTACGCCGTACATCAACCGGCTCGCGCGTGTGACGGCCGAAGACCGCCGCATTGCGTACGAGGCCATGGAGCTGCTGGGCATTCAGGACATCGCCGACCAGACCTACACCGAGCTATCTGGCGGACAGCAGCAGCTCGTGCTTATCGCGCGGGCGCTGGCGCAGCAGGCGAAAGTGCTTGTGATGGATGAGCCGACGGCATCGCTTGATTTCGGAAATCAGCATATGGTGCTCGAGCAGATGAAGAAGCTTACCGAGGGTGGCACGGCCGTGGTGATGGTGACGCACGATCCGAATCATGCGCTCTTCTGCGCCGACAAGGTGGTCGTCATGCATCAGGGCACGGTTATCGCGCAGGGGGCGCCCGCCGATGTGGTGACCGATGCGTGTTTGCAAACCATTTACCATGCGCGGGCAAGCATCGTCGATGTGCCGCTCGCTTCGGGCACCGTCGTCAAGACGTGCGTTCCCTTTTTGGCGGCAGAAGTGCAGGAAGGTACCGGTACTCATGAAACGCGATAGTCTGGCACGACGCACCTACACCCGTCGCGAATTCGTGCGCACCTCGCTGGCGGCCGCGGCGGTTGCCCTCGCGCCCTCGATGCTGACAGGCTGCCGTTCGGAAAGCGGCGATGCCATCATCAAGGGCGTGCGCACCTTCGTTGACGATGCGGGCCGCGAGCATTCCATTCCCACGGCGGACAAGCTGACAAAGGTGTATTTCACGTCGGGCCTTGCCGAGATTTTCATCATGACGCTGAAACCCGAGGTGATGGCCGCGACCTGTTCGCGCTATACCGCCGAGGATATGCAATACCTGCCGCCGCGCATGCAGGAGGTGGAATACCTCGGCGCGGTGGAGTCGGGGCAGATGGATGTCGAAGCGGTGATGCAGGCCGGCGTGCAGCTCATCTTCTCGATTTCCTCCATCGAGCTCGTAGCCGACAACATCGACGAGGCGGACAATATCGAGGAGCTTTCGGGCATTCCGGTGATTCTGATCGACGGCTCTACCGAGCGCATTTCCGAGGCGTATCAGAAGCTCGGCGAGATTCTGGGTTGTGAGGAGCGCGCGGCGGAACTGGCCTCGTACTGCGAGGACGTGGTATCGCGCGTGTCGCAGGCGGTTGGTGACGTGCCCGAAGACGAGCGCGTGAGCGTGTACTACGCCGAGGGCCCGCAGGGCTTGCAAACCGAGCCCGCTTCGAGCCAGCATGCCTGGTCGTTCAACGCGGCGGGTGGCAAGGTGGTGGCAGAAGTCGATTGGTTTGACGCGACGGGCATGTCGGACGTGTCGCTGGAATCGGTGATTAGCTGGAATCCGGATGTTATCGTCAGCTGGGATTCCGAGGTGCGCGGCGGCGCAATCGACATTATCCGCGAGAGCCCCGATTGGGCGGTCATCAATGCGGTGCGCAATGACCGCGTCTATGCGATGCCGAGCGTGCCCGTCGCCTGGGTCGATCGCCCGATGGCCTGCAACCGCTTCTTGGGCGTGCAGTGGCTGGCTAACATGTTTTATCCCGACCGCTACGATGTCGACATGGTGCAGGTCGCGCAGGAATACTACCAGCTGTTCTTCGGTGTCGAGGTGAGTGATGCCGACATGAAGGAAATTCTTGGAACGAGTTATCCGCCGCAAAGCGCATAGGCGGCAAGAAAGGCGTGGTTCATGGATCTTCTGAATCAGACATACTTTGGCGACATCCTGTATGCGCTTGTTCAGGGACTGCTGCTGCCGGCGGTCATCATACTGCTTGCGCTTACGCTCTATGCGGTGTGGTGCGTCGGTGCCGTGGTGGTGGAATGGACTACCGAGCGGCATCATTATCAGGTGGTGATGCCCGAATTTCTGGATGCCATCCATAGGGCGGCTCCTCAGGATCTGCCGTATCTGATTGCCGATTCCGGGTTGCTCGGCAGCCAGAAAGAGGCGCTGCTCACGCTGTGGGATTACCGCAACTTGCCGGTTGATTCGCATATCGCGCTTGCAAAACGCCTGATAGAGGAAACGGAAGACCGCCATATGCGCGTGCTGCAGCGTACGCAGACCGTCGCGAAGATCTCCCCGATGCTCGGCCTGATGGGTACGCTCATTCCGCTGGGTCCGGGTCTTGTGTCGCTGGGACAAGGCAACACGCTCGAGCTTTCCACGTCGCTGCTTGTGGCATTCGATACCACGGTGGCAGGCCTGGTGGTAGCTATTGTGGCGTATGTCGTCACGAAGATTCGCCAACGGTGGTACGACAACTACCTGAGCGCGCTCGAGGCAGCGACAACGGCGCTGCTGGAGAAGGTCGACAAGATGCGCGAGTCCGGCACGCTCGACACCGATGAGCCGACGCATTTCCTGCGCGATATCCTGTTGCGCGGCGATGGGCAGGCGAAGGGGCAGCGCACGAGCGCGCCTTCTGTGGCGGATACGGTGAAGCGACAGCATTCGCGCGCGGCTTCTGCGACAGGCGCGGCAAAGGCGGGCGACTAGTCATGGGCAAGTTCAGCAGCCTTTCCGATTCGTCGTATCGACGCCGCCGCCAGCTTGATGATGAAGACCCCGCGGCGGGTCTCGCGAATCTTGCCGACTGCATGCTCGTGCTGGCATGCGGCCTGATGGTCGCGCTCGTGGTGGCGTGGAATATCGACATCAAGAACGTGACGGAGGTCGAGATGTCCGATCAGGCGCAAGAGCTTACCGATTCCGAGACCATCGACGAGAGCTTTGAGGCGGACGGCAGCACCTATGAGGATGTGGGCCGCGTTTACAAGGATCCAGAAACCGGAAAAATGTACGTGATTGAAAACGAATGACGACGCGCAGACGACATATCGTTCCTTTGACAGCCGCCCGTTTCGGGCGATGGCTGATCGTCGCGTTTCTTACGGTATGTCTTGCGCTGACGCCGGCGCTTCCGGGCGTTTCGGCATATGCGAGCGATTCGGCGGCATCCGCGGCGTCGTCTTCGGCAGCGAATCAGGCTGAAAAGTCCGATGCGTCCGAGGCGCCTGAATCGTCTGACGCGCAGGATGCGCAAAAAGCGACGGGCAGTGCGGAGAGCGCGGCTTCCTCTGGGGAAGGGGCGGGTGAATCCGCGCCTTCCGGGGAAACCTCGTCTTCGTCGGGTGCCGGAGAAGGCGCGACTGGCGGCAGCGGGAGCGGAAATGAACAGTCAGCTCAGACGGCCGAATCCTCCGAAGACGCCGAGTCCGCCGCTGAAGAATCCGCAGGTGAGCCGCGTATTTCGTCGGTGACCTTCTACCGCCAGCCCGTGCGGGTGTCTGCGAGCGGCACGATCAAATCAGACGGCGAGCGCGTGAAATGCACGGACTCCCACGAACCTTCGATTGACGAGAAGAACGGCTCTGTGGTGTTGCAGGTCGTTATCGAGTTCGAGGATGCCGATGGCACGACGCGTACCGTCGAGGCGGCCGATGCCGATGCCGGCTTGAAATGGAAAGTGCTCGAGCAGCACGATGAAAGTGGCAACGACGTTGACGGCATTGCCACGGCGAAGGCGGCCGATAACGGTTCGCATTGCCAGGACTGTCTGGTAACCGCAAACGCAGCGGGCAATGGCAGCGTGAAGCTGCGGGTGACATCGGAGGCGTATCCCGACTGGTCGGGTGAGACCGTTACCGTAAAGGTGACCCAGAACGAGCCCGCTACCCTGAAGGCACGTAGCGCGAAGTCGACGGCGGCCCTGACATCAACGCCGAGTGCCTCCGCCACGCCGGTGTCGGCAACCTTGCTCTATCGCAACAGCCTGACGGGCAGTTTCGAGATATTCTCGGGCACGACGGCTCCGAATGAGCCCGCGCACGTGGTGGCCTCGAAGAGCGGGGCGACCTTCGACGTGCTTATAAGCTATGACGACGGCAGCACCGCCCGGGCAAGCGAGGTCGGCTTGTCGGTGCAATGGTCGCTTTCGAACAACGTCTATGCGGGCAAGACCGTCGCAAGCATTGATTCGTCGGGCGAACTGACGCTGTCGGGCGTCTCGTCGAAGCTTGTCCAGCTGAACGCGAAGGTCGCGGGCCTGAGCGTCGATCGCTGTCCCGCGTATATCAACCTGGTGAGTGAGGTCGAACAGCCCTCTTCCGGTTCGACCATCAGTTCGATGTCGCTCTCCTTCGATTCGCTGGATGGCGGCACGTCAGGCACCTACGACGCCACAACGCTTTCCAATCTCTCTATTCCCGCCATCACGGCGGCATCGGGCAAGCTGCTCTTCACGAGCACAGTGACGTATCTCGATTCGACGGGAGCGAAGAGCACGGCGACGGGCTCGACGGCGAATGCGAATCTCGTTTGGCAACTGGTGGCTTTCTACGACACGCTTGGACTGCGCAGCGACGTTCTTACTGCAAGCGCGACGACGAACAGCGATCAAAGCGGCGTCCTGACGGCATTGCGCAGCGGAAACGGCTGGGCCATCCTGCGCTGCGCTTCGCTTGATTACCCCGAATTCGCCGGGCAGGAAATCCTCGTGCGCATCGAAAACAACGAGGCGGTTGATTCCGCTGTTGTGGCGGCGAATACGGTGACGGGCGCGCAGCTTGTCTACAAAGACGATGTGACGGGCGAATACAAGACCTACGCCGGCTACAGCCGCTTTACGACGCCCACCGTGATTGATGAGCCTTATGGCGACGTTTCCTTCGATGTGCGTCTGACCTTCGAAGACGGCAGCACGGCGCTTGCGGGCGAGCGTGGGCTTGCTGTCGATTGGCGTCTTTCCGGCAATATCGACACGCAGCGCAACGCCGCGGTCGCGCAAATGGCGGCGGATGGCACGCTTTCGGCGACACGTGTGAAGAATGCCGTGGTGAGCATCACGGGCGCCACGGTGAACGGCAAGGCTGCCGACGGCACGACCGCCTACGTGCGCATCACGAACAATGGCTATGCGACGCCAAGCGACTCCGCGCTGAGCATTTCCGCGCACTCGCAGTACTGGCTGAAGGCGGGGCAGAGTCCGGACGATACGAGCCAGAGCTGGCGGTGGCGCTCGAGTGGATCGGGTCCGACAGCGGACTACACGACGCCGCTTGTAGTGAGCAACGTGACGAAGAATTCATGGGCTCAGCTTACGGCGTCGGTCAACTGGAGTGACGGCTCTATCACGACGCTTGACTCGCAAGACCATGCGAACCGCAGCTGGTCGATTGTTTCGTCTACGACGCTCCAGGGCGCGTCAGCAAGTGGCCTGGTCAGCCTGTCGAAATCCGGTTTTCTGACGGCGACGGGGAAGGGCAGCGGCTATGTCACGGTACGCTGCGATGTGGAAATTCCCTATTACGATGCCGATGGCAACAAGCAGTACAAGCGGGCGTCCTCGCTCTATCGTGTCGCCGTGTACGCGTCGCAAAGCTATGTCGAGAGCGTCGAGATTCTGAACGAGAAGGGCAAGGCCCTGCGAAGCTCGCTCGTGCTTCCCGATGGCAAGAACGCCTACCAATTCCAGGCGCGCGTCACGTATTGCGAATACGACGGTACGACGGGCTCGATGGAAAAGCGTGTTGTGACCGTGCCGCAAGATGGCGTCCAGATTGAGGGTCTCACCTGGAAGGTCTATCGAAGCGAGGAAATGACGGAAAACGAGGATTACTCGATGATCCGCCAAGACGGCAGCTTCCTTGCGCAGTCGGGCTTCGCACGCGCCTATGTGTATGTGAATATCGCCAACGCGTCGTTTACCGGCAAGGATATCGGTGCTGGCGTAACGGTGATTGCCGAGGACAGCACCAAGTCCCTCGGCTCGGTGAGCACGATGAAGGTGCTCATCTACCATCATTCCGATTACGAGAAGGAAGGCACGAACGCTCCGGTTGCCAAGGAGCTTACGCTCACGCGTGCGCAGCTTGAGGCGGTGGCTGACTACACGACGTGGTACACCTTCCAGCGCCGTGGGGACAGTTTCGGCACCATCTATGCGCATGGCGTGACGATGCGGGCACTGCTTACGCTGTGTGGCGTGCCTTCGAACATGCTTGAGTCGATGCGCTTCACAGGCAATGACGGCGTGACAGGCATCGTGCATAGCGCCGACTTCATCCTCGGCAGCCAGTATCGCTACACCAATTACTACTACCACAAGGCGGCGCCCGGCCTCGTGCACGGGCAGTCGGTGGCTCCCATGCTTGCGCTGTCGTATTACCTGAAGAACAATGCGGGCTATGAAGACAGCACCGACATCAGCAATGCCGGCGATGCAGGTTTCGGCATGATGTCGACCGATTCCACGTTCCGCATCATTTTCGGCATGCGCGGCGTGAATGTGAACAATGCCAACCAATCCATCTACAAGGTCACGAAGATCGTGATGGTGGTGGCCGATAACACCTTCCCCACCGAAGATGAGCAAGAGGAGAACCCGAAGGATCCTGACGACAACCCGGAAGACGATCCTTCCGGCAAGCCGAATCCCTCGGATGGCGACGATCCGAATGCCGATGATTCGGGCGATTCCGGTGGCGAGGCGAGTGGCAAGGAAAATCCGAACAACCCTTACCACGGCAACAAGGGTGAAGGTGCCGGCACCGATGAGAAGCATGGTGGCGAAAAAGCCGTCGCCGATGATTCGGGCGAAGAGGAATCCGGCAAGCAGGATGCCACAAACGACGAGAGCGACATCGAGGGCGGCGCGATGGGTGATGCGACGGATGACGCCGTAAAGCAGATGGGCGAGTCGCTCGAGGATTCCACCACGGTGAACGCATCTGATGATGAGGCGTCCGCGGCTTACGCGCGCGAGCTGCGCGAGAAGGCGCCGATGGTTGTGCCCGATGCGGAAATCGATTCTATCTGGTGGTTGCTTTTCATCGCTGCGGTAGTGGCTGCTTTGGTTTTGGGCGGCAACGATTACCGCCGCCGCTACAAGAATGACAGTTCGCACGGCGAGCATATGCATAGCTAGTATCCCCCTTTCGAAGGAGGCAGATGACATGACGACGAGCATCAAATGGCAACGGACTGCGGCGGCGCATCAGGCGGCGCGCGAGCGGATGCGCGCGGCTGAGCGCAAGGTGGAGCGCGAGGCTGAGGGTGCAGCTGTCCGCACGGAGGCATGCCGCGGCGCTTCCCTGGTCACCCTGCTGTTCTTCTTAGTGACGGCTTGCATCTGCTTGGCGATGTTGCCAGCGCCGGCTCTTGCTGACGAAAACCAGGATTACGACATCGGCTGGTATCTGAATCATGTCGACGAAGACGAGTTCGAAATCGGCACCGAGGGTGGCGATGCGGCTGCCGAGCTGCGTGGCCTGTCCGCGCTGGTGAATGGTACGGCGCAGGATTCGCAGGGCCAATCGATTGCCGCCGTTTCCTTTGAAGGGAAGACGATTTACCAAACCGCTTCCATCAATTTGGGCGAGACGGAATTCACGCCTATCGGCACGGCGGACCATCCCTTTTGCGGTACGTTTGACGGCGCGCCTGATGGCAATGCGTTCACGATAGCCGATCTTTGCATCACGCAAACCTACGAGAATGCGGGACTCTTCGGCGTGACGGGCGCCGCATCCACGCTGCGTAATGTGAGACTTGTTGGCGGTGAGCACGGCAGCATCGCGCTTGCCAGCGATTCCGCGACTATCGCGAACGTGGGTTCGCTTGCCGGATGGGCGGATGGCGCCGTCGAAAACTGCTCATCCGAAGTGTCGGTGGCCATTGACAGCACGCTTAACGCCACTGATGAAGTGCCCTATGTCGTCGAGCGCGTGGGCGGCCTTATCGGCTATGCGCGCGCCAATGTTTCGGGCTGCGCGTACACCGGCGACCTGACTGCGACCATCGGGTCGGCGGCTTTGCATCCCGATACCACGTCGGAGTCCTTGCGCGTCGCCGACAGCTTCGGCGGCGTTGTGGGCAAATTCGGTGACCCGGATAAGCACGGTACGCTGACCAATTCGCATAACCTGGGCAATGTGACGGTGACGACCACCGGCACCGGCGCCCTCGACCGCTTCGGCACCACCACCTACGCCGTTGCCTTTTTCGTTGGCGGTGTCGTGGGCTATAGCAACGGCAGCATCCAGAACTGCTACAACGGCGCGTATGACGAGCTTACCCAAGAGGTCACAGGCAGCGTCTTCACAGGCGTGAAGGATGAAAACGGCACGCTGCTGAACAACCGCGGCGCCGACGAAGTGGGTGGCATTTGCGGAAGCCTCCGAGGTGAGAGCGACGATCCCGACCGTTACAACGACGGCGACCCGGACGACCCGATGGTGCTTTCCGATTGCTATAACGAGGCGCAGGTGACGGGCCTCGCCGCCACGGGTGGCATCTGCGGCCAGACGGGCGTGTATTGCACCATCACGCGTTGCTATAACGGCACGATGTCCGACTCGGACGATTGGACGCGAAACCAGATTGCCGGCAAGGTAGTTTCGACCCGCTGGAACAAACCGTTCTCGGCGGGCATCGTCGGCCAGTGCCGTAGCGGCGTCGTCAGCTATTGCGCCAATTACGCCGAGGTCCGCAACATCCAGACGGGCTATTACATGGCGGGTATCGCGGGCTGCATATTCACCGCCGATGATGCTCCGAACGTGACGGGCGAAATCTACGCCTGCGTGAACACGGGCGGCGTCTACACCATCAACACATCGACGGGCTCCGAGTACCGCGAAGCGGGCATTTGCGGTGAGAACGAGGGCTCGGTACACGATTGCCTCGTGCTGAAGGGTTCGGTGCCGTACCATAGCGATTCCCCTATTGGGGCAAATACCTGGGGCGATACGAACAATCTGGAGATCTGGGACAGCGATCAGCTGCAAAGCGGCAATGCGGCGGCCTTCCTGAATTCGCAGGTGGCTCAGAACCAGAATTGGACGGAGTCGTGCTATTGGTTCATCAACGGCTCGGGCTATCCGGTGCTCAATACCTGGGCGAATCTGGATGAAAGCGAGCGCACGGAGCTTACGGCGGACAAGGTCGCATCGGTGACGCAGATCGAGCCCGCGCCCTATACGGGTTCCACCACGCTTCCCACTCTGAGCGTCACGCTCACTGACGGCACGGTGCTTGTGCAAAATGCCGACTTTTACGTCATTCCCGACGAGAGCGGCGTGGAGATGACCGATGAGCTTGCCTATTCTGCAGGCATCGTCGGTTTGGGCCGATATACGGGCACGCTTCAGAATTGCACGAAATATTCTATCGGCATGGGCGACCTGTCGCGCGCCTCGCTGCAAGTGAAAAAGGAGACCTACAACTTCGGGAAGGTCGTGCTTCCCACGCAGGTGAAGGCCGTCTTGTATGGCAGGGAGATCGACGCGGCCGAATACGACTACGTTGTGTACAACCTTGCCACGAACAAGGAGAACGTGACCGATAAGAAGGGCGCGTTCGCGGTGTTTGACTCGGCGGGTTACATTTCCTACACGGAGGGCGGCGAAAAGACGCCGGTGTCTTCGATTGACCTTGCCAAACTCAATGGATCCGATACCGCCTGGTGGCTTTATGATCGCAATGAGGAGCTCATTTCCGATAGCGCCGGCGCGGTGTATTACACGAGCACATCGGGCGGCGGCAAGAAAGGCGCGGTCTATAAGCTTTCAGGCAGCAAGGTGACCAGTTGTGTGACAGGAAAGACGGGCGCGCCCGCGGGCTATATCGTGCAGGCGACCGCGAAATCGACGAGCACCGCGCTTCAGGGCAGCGCTATTGGCTATTACGTCATCGAGCCGGTTGACCTTTACAAGGATTGCACGCTTGAATCCGCCACTGTCGATGGCCAAACCTGGTATTGGGATGCCGATACGGCAACGTTCTACACGAAGAACATCCTGGGCATGCGCGAAGAGGGCGCTGTGAGCGTGACGTTTACCGGCGAGGCCATCGAGCCGAAGGTGAAGATGACCTACAACGGCCGCGTGCTTGTGGAGGGAACCAATTATCGTCTCGTGTATGGCGACCCGGAGCCTTCCGAGAGCGGCAACGTGTCGGTCGACGAGACTGATGCGAATCGCAACTGCAAGCTTACGGATGACGATGCGCGCAGCGCCGTTACCATCGCGCCCGTTTCGACGACGAATATCAGCAACTATATAAATGCCTATTTCACGATTGCCCCGGCGAAGTTCGAGGATTGCGTGGTGTCGCTTGACCAGGAGGAATGGGCCTACACCGGCAAGCAGATCAAGCCTGTCAGCGTGACGCTTAACGGCGTGACGCTGAAGGAGGACGTCGACTACGAGATTTCGTATAGCGATAACGTCGCAATTGGCGAGGCCAGCTATACGGTGACGCCGAAGGGGAACCTGTCGGGCGGCTCGTCCGATCCGAAGACGGGCACGTTCAAGATCGTTGCGGGTGAGAACACCGATATCAGCGACCTCACTGTCGCCGAGATTCCCGATCAGCAGTTCAACTATGGATGCGATGTACATCCGACTCTGTCATTCACCGATAAGGAAGGGCAGAGTGTGGAGCTTGTCGAGGGAACCGACTACGAGGTGAGCTACTCGACGACCCAGATCACGAAATGGGCTGATGATGACCGCATCGACCCGTGCACGGCCACCATTACCGGCATCGGCGCGCACGCGGGCGAGCTCAAGGCGACCTTCGACATCGTCCCCTACGATGCGACGGCGAACGCGACGAACCAGCTGCGCGTGGGCGTACAGGATATGAGCTATGGCGCCTGGGGCGAAAAGGGCAAGTCGACGGAGACGAGTGACGGTACGCCTGTTGTGGGCGACAAGCTCGCGAATTACGGACTCGAACACTATCCGGTGACGACCATCACGGCGCGCGCGATTGTCGATTGGGCAGCATACGGGGCGGGTGACTACGAGAACTGTTATGGCGACGACATTCCGCTCTCTACGGTGAGCGACAATGCGAATGGCGACAAATACGGTGCGGTTTCCGAGCGGTACCCGGTGCGCTACTACGATGCCGCCAACGCGATGCGCGAGGTGAACGGCACGGGCGCGGTGTATCTCGATGCCGACAACAACGTTATCGCCGAGCCAGAGCGCGCGACGCCGGGCGCGTATTATGCGACGGTCGAATTCTGCACGGGGACCGGTGATGAGCGCGGCGGTGCGACGGGTGTCTTGACGACGGACGAATTCAATTATGCGGAAGCCGAAATCGGCACGGTGACCTGGGCTCCCGCCGATAAGGCGAGCAGCGCCTACACGGGTGAGGCACTGACGCCCATCGTGGGCACAACGGCATCCGGCCTTGTGCTGGCCGAAGGCAAGGATTACACCATCGAATACGCGAACAACGTTGACGTTGGCCAGGGCGAGGCGAGCTTCACCGTGACGGCTCTCGATGGCAGCAACTTCACGGGCAGCTATACAGGAAAATTCACCATCCAGCCCTACGACTTGTCCACCGCCGGCGATGCTGTGAAGGTCGCGAGCATTGATCCGCAGAAGGAAAGCGCGGCAGGCAAAGCCATCACGCCGAAGCCCGCGGTCACGCTCAATGGCAAGACGCTTACTGAGGGCACTGATTATTGGCTCTCCTACGAGAACAACACCGCCGCCACCGATGCGGCTGTCGTTATCGTTAACGGCACGGGCAACTACACGGGCAGCGTTCGGGCGACCTTCTCTATCGTGAAGCAGGCGCAAAGCATTTCGGGAACCTCTTCGTTCTCGAAGAAATACGGCGACGCTGCCTTCTCGTTGGGCGCAAAGGCGAGCGGCGGTGGCGCGCTGACGTACGAATCGAGCAACACGAAAGTCGTGACAGTATCAAGCGCCGGCAAAGTGACCATTGTCGGTGGTGGCAGCGCGACCATCACCGTGAAGGCG
This sequence comes from bacterium, assembly GCA_963621885.1. GTDB lineage: Bacteria > Actinomycetota > Coriobacteriia > Coriobacteriales > Eggerthellaceae > UMGS1519. The sequence continues at coordinate 8,875 of CAVFFT010000031.1, read as the reverse complement.
GCGGCTACTAACGGGTATGCACAGGCGACGAAGTCCATCAAGGTGAGCGTCGCGAAGGCGGCGAACCCAATGGTCGCGAAGGGCCGCACGGCGACGGCGTCATACAAGAAGGTGAAAAAGGCGAATCAGTCGATTTCCCTGAGCAAGGCCTTCAGCATCTCGAAGGCGCAGGGCAAGGTGACTTTCAAGAAGTATTCGGGAAACTCGAAGATCACGGTGTCATCGTCGGGTAAGGTGACAGTTAAGAAGCGCCTGAAGAAGGGTACGTACAAGGTAAAAGTGAAGGTCACGGCGGCGGGCACGAACAGCTATTCCGCGAAGACGACTGTCGTCCAGATTAAGGTGAAGGTGAAGTAATGCGAAATCCCTGGCGGCTTTATGACGAGCTTATCGCCGGTGTGCCCACGGGCATCGGCGTGCGCAGCTACTATTTGGGCGACCACTGGAACTACCTTGAGGCGGAGTGCGGCGTCGGCGTGAGCCGTATGGTGGATGGTGGCGCATTCGCCCGCGATGGACGCGACGCTTGCACGCTCGAATTGCACGAGGTGGCACAGTGGGTGAAGTCGTGGAACTTCGAAGAGGCGTCCTTGGGCCTTGCCGCGCTGAACGCCTGGTATACGCAGCCGGAGCGTCTCGCGGAAAACGGCTTGGATATCGCGACAGGCGCCGGCTTGGGGGAGAATCCCTTCCACTCGATGCGCGAGCGCTATGCGGGCAAGAAAGTCGTGGTTGTCGGGCATTTCCCCAATGTCAAAGGCATGGCCGAGATTAGCGATCTGACGGTGCTCGAGCGCGATTGCCAAAGTCCGCTTGATACGCCCGACCCGGCCTGCGAGTACCTGATGTCCGAGCAGGATTACGCCTTCATCACGGGCATCACGCTGACGAACAAGACCGCGCCGCGCCTGTTCGAGCTCTGCGCGGATGTGCCTGTCATTCTCACCGGCCCTTCTGCGGTGGCGGCACCCGTGCTGTTCGAGCGAGGCGTGGATGTCATTGCCGGCAGCGTTGTTGTTGACGCGGAAACGGCGATGCAGGCGCTGCGTCTGGGCAGCCATGATTTGTGGCGCGCAGGGATCAAGAAATTCACCTGGAACCGCCCGGATGGGGTGTACTAATTCGGAAGCGTGAGCGTTCCGGTGGGTCCGATGCGCATCTGCTCGGGCCAGGCATTCCGAAAACGCGCTTCCGCCTGCTCGACAAGCGATGAACGCACGACGATGAGCGCGTGATGCTGCGCGTGGCGCGGTCCGTCATCGAGCAAGGCCATTGCTTCGGTTAGGCCGCCGCCGCGGAGAAGCTCGAGCTTGCCCAGCTCATCGACAATGGTCAGGCGGAGATGTCCATTATCCGCCGCCGCGCTTTTCAGCTCCCTGAAATGGGCGTTCACGCGTGCAAGTGCCTCATCGGAGATTTCCCAGCCCAGCATTGCCCGGGCGCTCTCGCTCGTGGTATTCACCGGCGCCAAATCGCGGCGCAAAGCGAAGGGGATGCGCTCACCCTGTGGCAGAAGCACGTTCTCGATGCCGCGCTTCTCGAAGCGTTCGGCGTCTTCGACGTCTTGATGTTCGCGCCAGATGCCCGGCGCCAGCACGCCTTCCACACGCACGCCCTGCGCCGCAAGCGCGGTCGTCTGGCGCATGAGCCAGCGCGTCTTTCCTGTTTGTATGTCTCCCGTTAGCAAGAACAGCATGCAGGCATTGTAGCGCGCCCTGGGCTTCCACCCATTCGCGCCCGCCGTAAGCTGCGGGTCTTGTGCGGGTGAGGTGGTGGTGTCCGGCGAACGCATAAGCCCGTAGTACAATTCAAGGGTCTATAAACTGAGTGCGTATTGAGAGGAGAGATATGTCTCAGCTGATTGAGATCCGCTGGCATGCGCGCGCGGGACAGGGCGCCGTCACGGCGGCAAAACTGGTTGCTGATACCGCGCTGCTTGACGGAGCGTGGATTCAGGCGATGCCTGAATATGGCCCGGAACGCATGGGTGCGCCGTTGAAGGCGTACACGCGCATTTCGAGCGAGCCCATCGAGGTCCACAACAACATTACGAACCCGAGCATCGTCATCGTGCTTGATGACACGCTTCTGGGCAGCGTGAATGTTATCGAGGGCATGCCGTCCGATGGCACGGTCATTCTTAACACGGAAATGTCGCCCGAAGAGGCGCGTGCGGCGCTTGGCGCACCCGAATCGATGCGCGTCGCAACGCTTGACGCGACTGGCCTCGCGCTTTCCACCATCGGCCGCGACGTGCCGAATACGCCCATCGTCGGCGCCCTTTCGCGCGTCACGGGCATCATTCCCATCGAGAACGTGAAGAAGCGTCTCGTCATCACCTTCGGGAAGAAATTCTCGCAGGAAATGGTCGACGCAAATCTCGAATGCGCCGAGCGCGCGTATAAGGAGGTGCGCGAGTAATGGCAAACCCCGAATTCGATGTCACGCGCGAAGCCACTTGGAAGCCCTCCGAGCTTCCGGTGGGATTCGTGATTCCCGACGGCGGCAACTCTGTCCTCTACAACACGGGCAGCTGGCGTTCGCAGCGTCCTATTTGGGATGCCGACGCCTGCAACAACTGCCTGCTTTGCTGGGTGTATTGCCCCGACGTATCCATCAAGGTCGAAAATCAGCAAATGGTGGGCATCGATCTTGACCACTGCAAGGGCTGCGGTATCTGCGTGTCGGAATGCAAGTTCGGCGCACTGAAGATCGTTACCGAATCAGAGGCGAAGGAGGCAGAAAATGAGTAGGGAGCCATTTTCCGCTACCGGTAACCAGATGGTCGCGAATGCGCTGCGTCAGGTTGACCCCGATGTCATGCCGGCCTACCCGATCACGCCGCAGACGACCATCGTCGAGACCTACGCGAAGTTCGTCGCCGATGGCGTGGTGAACACGGAATTCGTGCCGGTCGAGTCCGAGCATTCGGCCATGTCGGCCGCTATTGGCGCATCCGCTGCCGGCTCGCGTGTGGCAACCGCCACGAGCTCGCAGGGCCTCGCTTTCATGTGGGAAGAGCTTCCCATTGCGGCGGGCATGCGTCTTCCCATCGTGCTCGCGAATGCGAACCGCACGATTTCGGCGCCGATCAACATCCACTGCGATCACTCCGACATCATGGGCGTGCGCGACGCGGGCTGGATCATGTTCTTCGCCGAGACCGCTCAGGAAGCCTATGACAACACCGTCATCGCCTTCAAGGTCGCCGAGGATTCGAACGTGCTGCTTCCCGTCATCACCGCGCTTGACGGCTTTACGACCACGCACGCGATGGAGCGCTGCGTGCTCGAGGAAGACCAGACCGTCAAGGATTACGTCGGCGAATACGTTCCGAAGTATCCGCTGCTCGACACGAAGAACCCCGTGTCGCAGGGCAACTACGCGAACATTGGCAACATGTACATGCGCACCAAGATGGCGCATCGTCGCGCGATTGAGAACGCGGCGCCCATCATCGAGAAGCACGGCAAGGAATGGGCTTCCATCGTGGGCCGCAACTTTGACCTCGTGGATGCCTGGGGCTGCGAAGACGCCGACTATGTCATCGTGACGCTCGGTTCGAATGCGGGCAACGCTCGCCATGCGGCGCGTCTGCTGCGCGAGAAGGGCATCGCCGCAGGCGTGGCGCGTCCGCGCGTGTTCAGGCCTTTCCCGGGCGAGCAGCTCGCGAAGGCATGCAGCCATGCGAAGGCGGTTGCGGTGCTCGACCGTTCCGACTCGATGGGCGCCTGCGAAGGTCCCGTCGCGATGGAGACGAAGTCGGCTCTCGCCGATGCGGGCCTGCATATTCCCGTCTCGAGCTACATCGCGGGTCTTGGCGGCGCGGATATCACGCTTGACCAGATCAACGGCGTGTTTGCGGAGCTCGAAGAGCGCGCCACGTCCGGCATGAACAGCAAGCTTATGTACCTCGGAATCGAAGAGTAGGGGGAGCGATAATAATGGCGAACATTAAAGAGCTTTCCACACGGCCGGAAGGCCTGGCATCGGGGCATCGCCTGTGCGGCGGCTGTGGCGCGGCCATCGCGGTGCGCCAGGTGCTCCTCTCCGCCGATCCTGAAAAATACGATGTGGTCGTTGGCAACGCGACGGGCTGCCTTGAGGTTTCGACCTCGATTTTCCCGTATTCGTCGTGGAACGTGCCGTGGATTCATAACGCTTTCGAGAACGCGGCGGCGACGGTTTCCGGCATTGAGGCGGCTTACAAGGCCCTTCAGCGCAGCGGAAAGATTTCCAGCGAGAAGAAGATCAAGTTTATCGCTTTCGGTGGCGACGGCGGCACCTACGACATCGGTCTGCAGTCGCTTTCCGGCGCCATGGAGCGCGGTCATGACATGGTGTATGTCTGCTACGACAACGGCGCGTACATGAACACCGGCATCCAGCGTTCCTCGGCAACCCCGAAGGGTGCTTGGGCGACGACGTCCGAGGTGGGTAAGGCTCAGCTCGGTAAGCCGCAGGTGCGCAAGGACCTTACCTCGATCATGGCGGCGCATGGTATTCAGTACTGTGCTCAGACGACGGTGGGCCACTGGAACGACCTGACGAAGAAGGCCCAGAAGGCTATCGAGACCGATGGTCCGGCCTTCCTGAACATCTTCTCGCCGTGTCCGCGCGGTTGGCGTATGGGTGCCGACAAGACGACGGAGATTTGCCGCCTCGCGGTGAATTCCCGCTTCTGGCCGCTCTTCGAGATCGAGAACGGCAAATGGACGCTCTCGCCGGTGCGCGAGAAGAGCCGCATTCCGCTGGAGGACTTCCTGCGTCCGCAGGGTCGCTTCAAGCATCTCTTCAAGGCGGGCGGGGAAGACCTGCTCCAGGAAATGAAGGACGATGTCGAAGCGTACTGGAACTACCTGGAAGGACGTGTCGAGGGTTCCAAGAACCTCTAAGCGCTCAGGCTTTTCGCGTAAGCGAATTCTGGCTGCTCGCAGGATAGCGGCAGCGCAGAAGAATTGTGACTGTGCGCCGAATGGCGGCAGTGCAAGGATTTCGAGGCGGCTCACGCAGGTGGGCCGCCTTTCTGTTTTCAGGGCCGTTGTGGTCTGGTGGTAGAGGCGTAATGCGGCCGCGACCTCCAGGCTCGCCCAGCAATGCTTGGGTCGGGTTTGGCCTGGACAAATGGATCAGGCGTTTCCAAAACACGAGGCTCAACTCGCCCTCAAGCGTGCGTTCCAGCATACGAAAGGCTCCTTGCGCCAGTGGCACAAGGAGCCTTGTTCGTTCTTAATTGCGCTCGGCGCGCGAGCCGAATCTTAGCGGCTTGCCAGTTCGGCTTCCACGCAGGCGATATGGACGCAGAGCACGAAAATCTTCATCGCGGCCTTCAGCTCTCCCAGCGGGGGATAGGTCGGAGCGATGCGGATGTTCGAGTCGTTGGGATCCTCGCCATGCGGCCAGGTTGCGCCAGCGCCGGTCAGAATCACGCCTGCCTCCTTCGCGAGCGAAACGATGCGCTTCGCGGTGCCCTTCGGGCCATCGAAGGAGATGAAGTAGCCGCCGCGCGGATTCGTCCACGTGCAGCCGCATTCCTCAAGACCGCCCTTGTTGAGCGCGTCCTGGACCGCCTTGAAGCGGGGACGGAGGAATTCCGCGTGCTTCGTCATATGCTTGGCGATGCCCTCGCCATCGACGAGGAAGCGCGCATGGCGGAGCTGGTTGAGCTTGTCGTAGCCGATGGTGCGGGCGCCGATGCGCTTCAGCATCTCGGAAACGTTTGCGGGGCTCGATGCGTAAGCGGCAATGCCCGCGCCCGAGAAGGTGATCTTGCTCGTGGAGCAGAACTTGAAGTAGCGGTCGGGGTTTCCCGCCTCGCGGCAGGCGACGCCGATATCCTTCAGCTGATCCTGCTGCGCCGGGTCGTCGTTCAGGTGATGCACCGCGTAGGCGTTGTCCCAGAAGATGCGGAAGTCGCTCGCCGCGCACTTCATCTTCGCGAGACGGTCGACCACCTCATCGGAATAGGTGACGCCGGACGGGTTGGAGTATTTCGGAACGCACCAGATGCCCTTGATAAGCTCATCCTTCGCGACGAGCTTCTCGACCATGTTCATGTCGGGGCCGTCCTCGTTCAGGGGAACGGGAATCATCTCGATGCCGAAGGTTTCGCAGATCTTGAAGTGGCGGTCGTAGCCGGGCACCGGGCAGAGCCATTTCACCTGCTCGAGCTCCGACCAGGGGCGATGACCCCGCGGTCCGAACATCCACAGGCGTGCGACGGTGTCGTACATGATCGCCAAAGAGGAGCTGCCGTAGACGATGACGTTATCGGGGTCGTCATCGATAAGGTCCGCCATCAGGCTCTTCGCCTCGGGAATGCCGGAAAGCTCACCGTAGTTGCGGCAGTCGATGCCGCCTTCCGAATAGCAGTCGGTCTGGGAATTCACGAGGTCAAGCATCGGCATGCTCAGATCGAGCTGGCCCGACGACGGTTTGCCGCGCGCCATATTCAGTGCGTAACCCTGCGATTTCACCATATCGAATTCGGTCTGCAAACGGGCGAGCTCGCTGTTCAGTTCATAGTCGCTCATTGTGGAATACCGGGTCATCACATCATCCTTTCGCTATGGGCGTGCGGCCTTGGCCATTTGACCAACACGCCCATTATAGAGTCACCAACAGATGCTACGGCGATACTTCACAGCAGCGAAACATGCCGTCCTCTAATTGTCCTTACGGCCGTTGGGATAGCTCGTTGCCGGCGTCTCGGGCAGGTCGCTCGCCATGTTCTCCTCGAGCACCGCCTCAAAGTCGCGCTTCGCGCCGACACCATCCATATAGTGGTCGAACTCGTGGTAGATCTCGGCCGAAGGCTCGGGGGAAAGCTTCGAGACGATGAAGATGGCGAGACAGCTGAGAACGAAAGCGGGCAGCAGCTCGTAGATGCCGAAGATGCCGCCAAGGGGCTTGATGAGGTTGTGCCAGATGAGCACGACTGCCGCGCCGGTGATCATGCCCGCGAGGGCACCCTGTTTCGTCGTACGGCGCCAGTAGAGCGAGAACAGCGTCAGCGGTCCGAAGGATGCGCCCAGGCCCGCCCATGCGTAGGACACAACAGTGAAGATGACGGAGTTCTCATCCCAGGCAACCGCCACGCCGAACAGCAGGACGCAGGCGAGCGTGATACGCGAGACGATAAGCACCTGGTTGTCGGTGGCATCCTTCTTGAAGATGGCACGGTAGATGTTCTCCGCGACGGAGGAGCCGGTGATAAGCAGGTAGGACGAGGCGGACGACATCGAAGCGGCGAGAATGCCGGAAACGACGAGGCCGCAGAAGAAGGCGGGAAGCATCATCTGCGCAAGCACGATGAAGATGCTCTCGGCGGCGGACTGGGTAAGCAGCTCGCCCGGGATGATCGTGCGTCCGATGAAGCCGATCATGACCGCGCAGAAGAGCGAAATCACAACCCAGACGATGGCGATGATTCGGCTCTGCTTCACTTCGGAGTCGGAGCGGATGCCCATGAAGCGGACGAGCACCTGCGGCATGCCGAAGTAGCCGAGGCCCCAGCTGAGGGTGGAGATGATGGTGAGGATGCCGTATTCAGCCGGTACGTCGAAGAGCGGCTGGCCGTTCTGGAGCTGCTGCAGGCCGTTCGCGTCAACGATTGGCGTCGCCACTTCCGTGAGCGAAAGGTAGCCGGGGATGTTCGACAGGAAAGCGGCGGTGTTCTCGACGCCGCCCGCCATCGTGATGCTGCCGAAGACGACGACGAGCAGAGCGAAGAACATCAGCATGCCCTGGACGAAGTCGGTCGCGACAACGGAAAGATAGCCGCCCACCATGGTGTAGAGGAACACGATAAGGGCGCCGATCACCATCATTGTGGAGTAGTCCCAGCCGAAGAGCGTGTTGAAGAGCTTGCCGCAGGTGACGAAGCAGCTGCCGCAGTAGACGCAGAAGAAGATCAGGATGATGACCGCGGCGATGGTGCCGATGATGTTCTTCTCGTCATGGAAGCGGTTGCTATAGAAACCGGGAAGCGTGATGGAGTCGTTCGCGACCACGGAATAGCGGCGCAGGCGACGGGCGACGATCTTCCAGTTTAGGTAGGTGCCGATCGCGAGGCCGATAGCGGTCCAGCCAACTTCGGCGGCGCCGCAGAAATAGGCGAGGCCCGGCAGGCCCATCAGCAGATAGCCCGACATGTCGGAGGCTTCTGCGGAAAGGGCGGTGAACCAGGGGCCGACTTTGCGGCCGCCCAGGAAGTATTCGGAAGCGGACGAGTTCGAACGCTTCGCATAAATGAAGCCAATTGTCAGAACGACAATGAAATATATGAGGATGGCCAAGAGGACCAATGCGTCTCCGCTTTGCATGCGACTCCTTTTCCCGGTGCGAAAAAACTTTTGTACTTAATATAGGTGCGTTCAAATTGAGAGACATGCGTTCACAACTGAAAGACCTATGTGCCTGAGTGCGGAATTATATAGCCGGGCGTGTTTCGGTTGGGTAAAGCACCCGGAATGTGAGCAGATTGGCTGGTGAGGGGCCTATAATTCCATAGTGGGCGCGTAGGAATGGGCCTCGCAATACGGGTGGCAAGAACGCCGAAGAAGCCTCGAAGCGTGAATTCGCGGCGAAAATGTGGAGATACACCCGGGGGCGTGGCCGCCTGTTGACGGGAAAACGCGGCTAACGTATTATTCGTTTGCTCGAAATTTCCCTAGGCAATTTTCGAGCATGCAGCTTGAAAAATGCACATTGGTTTAGCGCACTGCATACGCAATGGGGGTGTGGCACAGCGGCAACTGCGGCGGACTGTAAATCCGCTCCCTCTGGGTTCCCTGGTTCGAGTCCAGGCACCCCCACCATTCGCCCGTGTAGCTCAGTCGGTAGAGCACTTCGTTGGTAACGAAGAGGTCACCGG
>CAVFFT010000030.1:0-5211 GCA_963621885.1 bacterium | reverse complement strand
AGCTCGTTCGCCGCATCGGCACGCAAGGTGAGGCCATACGACTTCGCCATCTTCTGCACGAGCGCTGGGAAATCCTTCCGGGCAACCTGCTTGCAATCGATGACCGCTTTCGCGCCGATCTTCGCCACCGCTTTGTACAGCCGCGTGTTGCGCGCGAGCGAGGTGGCGTAAAGGGCAAGCACCGTATCAGGCGCGGGGTCGACGAGGTAGGTGACGAGGGCTTCGGCGTCCTCCTTGTGCAGCTTGTCGGCGTTCTTCACCGTGACCAGCCGCACCGGACTCATGAAAGGAAGCGTGTTGCATGCGGCGACGATGTCGCCTCCCTGCGCGGTTTCGCCATCGAAAGCCTCCATGTTGAAAGAGAGGTCTCCCAAGGCCGAAATGCGCTCTTCGAGCCGATGCGCGACATGCTCGCGCTTAAGCGAATCGTCTCCGTTCGCGAGATATACCGGCAAGAATCCATTAGATGCGGGCATGCATACTCCTTTCACCCGCATCCATTCTAACCTTGCGTGCGAATGCCAATGCCATCATCACGGAGAGAGCAGGTGATGGTTCCATCAAGGTCGGTTCTGAACACGCGGTCGCCCGCGTCCTCGAGCAGCTGAAGGATCTCTTCAGTCGGATGCCCATAGCGGTTGCCCGCGCCCACGCTTATCAGCGCCACCTCGGGATCCAGCTGCGCAAGCAGCTCCTCGTCGAGTGCGGCGCGACTGCCATGATGAGCCACCTTCAGAATGTCGATGTCCCGAATGCGCCCCTCGCGCATATAGCCTTCGAGAACTTCCGCCTCCGCGTCGCCGGTAAGAAGCGCGCCGCCGGAAGCATTGCCCCAGCGCAGCGTCATGACCACGCTGTCAGCGTTTCCCCCTTCATCGATGCACGCGCGCGGACCCACCACCTCAAGCCGCATCGCGCCGAAGCTAATCTCGTTTCCCGTGGTGATGCCGACCAGATTCTCCTCCCCCACGAGCGCGCTCGCCTCCTTGCGTAGCGACGCGCAGTTTGCGTTGTCGATCTGCAGTACATCGCAAGCAACGAGCACGCGTTTGACCTGCACAATCCCCCGCAAGGCCGAAAGCGAGCCGCAATGGTCGTCATCGGGATGCGTGATGATGAGCGCGTCGAGTGAAGTGGCGCCCGCCGCCGCAAGCCCCCGCAGCAGGTCCGCATCGTTCTTGCCGCTATCGACAAGGACCGCGTGACCGCGGCTCTGCAGGAGAATCGCGTCTCCCTGTCCCACGTCAAGCATGCTGAGGGTTTCGCCTTTCAGCAGGGGCGAACAGAGGCTGAAGCAAATGGCGACCATGCTTGCCACCACGATGCCGCCAGTGAAAAGCCGTCCCGGATATGGCCAGAAAAGCCAGATGAGCGCAGGGATTCCCAAAGAGAACACGCAGACGGCAACGACGGAGAACGATGCCGCCGTGGCTGCGAAAGGCAAAGAGGCCGCCACATCCATCACCAAAACGAACAGCTGCAAGACGCCGGTCATCACGCCCAAAGCGAAAGGCGCGAGCGCGGGAACGAGCAGCGCGATCCCGAGCGCGACAAAGCCGCCGATGCAGGCAAAGGGAAACACGGGTGTGGCCACGACGTTCACAAGCGGCGAGATGATTGATATCTGACCAAAGACGAACGCACAGATAGGGCTTGTGACCAGCGACGATGAGAATGTGAGGGCAAGCGCGTCACGCACAAAGCCGTCAGGCATATGAAAACTCGCCTGAAACAGGCTCTTGAAGAAGTTGGAGAACACGACGATGCCCGCGGTCGCGCCCGTTGAAAGCAGGAACGATACGGAGAAAGCCGCAGACGGATCGGTCGCGATAAAGAGAACGACACAAGCTGAAAGACCTCCGAGTGCATAGGGACGCCGTCCCGCGAAAAACGAAACGAGCGCGAAAAAGGACATGCATCCCGCACGCAGAGCCGAAATGGGCATGCCGGTGAAAATGAGATACGAGAACAGAAATGCGAGCTGACACCCAATGGCGATGGAGCGTCCCAGCGGAAGACGCCGAAGCAAGAGCGTAATGAAGCCGCAAACGATGACAAGATGCGCGCCCGAGACCGCGACCATATGGGCAAGGCCGCACACCTTGATGGTCTGATAGAACGCGCTGTCATGCAGACCATCGGTATATCCGCAGATGATTGCCGTAAGAAAGAGAATCGCATCGTGCGCGGTGTCGCCCTGCTGCTGCGTATCCCGGTAGTCGCAAAGAGCGTCAACCGCGGCGCGGCGAAAATCGCGCGCGAAACGCGGCTCGCTTTCCCCCTCGTAATTGACCACCTTCACCGTCGTAGTTGCAACGATCCCATCACGCCAGCTCGATTGAGCGGACGATTCGGACGGCTCGCGCCATTCCGTGCCCACGACAATGCGGTCGCCCACCAGCAGACGGGTTCCCGAAGGCAGGCTGATGCGCACTTTCGCACCGGTTTCGGTGCGGGCAAGTGCGCTTGCGCCGTAGGAGCTCTCCTGCGAATCGCGCGTAATCTCGCAGACGAGCTTCCCGTTGTTTGCGAGAAGCTCCTCCTGTTGCTGTCCCATGATCCAGGCTTGTGTGCTTCCCAAGAGAAAGCCAAGCGCAAGCCCCAAGATGAGGCAGCCAATAAGCGCCCGCGCGCGGCGAACCAGCAGCAGGCCCACGATAATCGCAAGCGCCGCCGCGAACGCAACCACTGCAACAGGAACGGAGGCGACACCAAACCACACCTCAATCGCAAGCGCGTCCCCTGACCAAAGGCTTAGGGCGAGAAAGAAGAGCGGCGGCAAGTAGGGACGTGTATCCCGCCACTGCTTGCCTCCGTCCCCGCGGCTGTCGTGCGCGGCGTTCAGCCAGTCCTCGCGCGCGCGGCTCTCCAACCAGCCCGCACGTGCGCCATTCGCGAGCCGACCCTCATGCGCGCGACTCCCGCTTCCCCGGGCTTCGCCCGCGCGAGCCTCGCTCGCACCACTCTCATGCCAGGCGCCATAATCCCCGCGCGCATCACGCCAGACGCCAGGCTTCTCACGTCTCTTACGCCAACAACCATAAGCTCCCCGGCCTTCGTTCCTGCGACCCTCGTAAGCATCCGCATCGAAGCTTCGATCAATCTCGCCAGACGACGCGAGCAGGTCCATGAATATCCGAATCGGACGCATGGCTAAACCGTGATATTGGAGGCGATCGCCGCGAATTTCTTGTCGCCAATGCCCGACACGCGTTTCAGATCCTCGATGGTCGTGAAAGGCCCTTCGCTCTCCCGGCTCGCGATGATCTTCGCCGCGGTCGACTCGCCAACACCATCAAGCGTCTGCAGCTCCTCCGAGGTAGCAGTATTGATATTCACCTTGCCACCTGCGGCAACGCTATTCGACGCAGTTGAGCCTTGCGTGGCGGAAACCGTCTCGCCCTTTGCGGGCACCGTTATCTGTTCCCCATCCGCAATCACGCGAGCAAGGTTCACCGCTGTCGTATCGGCATCCTTCTTGAAACCGCCGGCCGCCTCAATCGCCGCCTCGACACGCGAGCCGACAGGCAAACGATAGACACCGGGATTCTTGACGGAACCGACCACATACACCTGGCAATCATCGGTCGCGGCCGAACTCGCGCCTGAAGCACTCGCATCCGTCACGCCAGCCGCAGAACCACTATCGCCTGTTCCGGCGGCACCCGAAGCGCCCTCGGAAGCGATTGCCGCCGAGGAAGAAGAGGCGCCCGTATCGATTGCGAAATCGTCCCGGGCGGTCGAAACGATTCCAGAAATGGCCAGCAAAACCACGCACGCAACCGCAATGATGATTCCCATCCGAACAGGATGCGATAGACGCCCGAGTGGCATCTTCGCGCGCATGTCCTCCAGATCATCGGGAAACGGCATAGGCACACCCCCTCTCCCTCTAAAGAGAAGAATAGGCACCGCCCCTCACATGGCTTTGCCGGCATTCTCACATGAGCATCACACGTCTACCCAAATGCGCCAAATCAACCGGGTGGACCAAAGCAAAGCGGCGCCAAGCCGCCCGATGCCGTCCATCAGCCGCCGCCCGCCTCCGCCAATCAGCCTCCACCCGTCCGCTTGTCGGCCTCCACCCATCGGCCTCCGCCCATCTGCCTGACACGCTCGTGTCCCCATGCAAAAAGACCCGCTCGCGCATACGCGAACGGGTCCGTTCATCATCAGCCAGCGCTTTCATGCGCGGCAAAAAAGGCAAAAGCTACTTCAGCTTCTTGGGATTGAAGGCCGGACAGCGGTAGTCGTGCGGTTCCGCCGACTCCACAATCGCGGGAATCCATTCCTCAAAGGGAAGAAGCGCCTCCGCCTCGAGCACCTTGTCCATCTTCGCGTGCGTCTCAGGATTGCGCGGCATGAAAAGCGTGCAGCAATCGGGTGCATCCTGGCTCGAAATCTCAAAGGTGCCCACCTGTTCGGCCTGCTCGATGATCTCGATCTTGTCGGTGCCAATGAGCGGACGGAACACCGGAAGATCGGTCGCAGCATCGACGACAGAAATGTTCTCGATCGTCTGGCTCGCCACCTGGCCCAAGCTCTCGCCCGTCACAAGCGCCTTGGCGCCCACCTTATGCGCAAGCGCGGTCGCCACTTTGAACATGAGGCGGCGATACATGATAACGCGCAGCTCAGGCGGTACTTTCGCCGCAATCTCGCGCTGGTAATCGCCGAAGGGAACCACGTAAACCCGCGCGATGCAGCCGCTCTTTTCCAACACATGGGCAATGTCGTCGACAAGATACTCGCTCGTCGAAGAGGTTTGCGGACGGCCCGAAAAATGAATCGCGAAAGGAATCGCGCCACGACGCGCGAGACGCCATACCGCAACCGGCGAATCGATGCCCGAGGAAAGCAGGCACATGACCCTGCCCGCGGAACCCACCGGCAGGCCGCCAATCGCACGACGCGTCCAACCGTAAATGTAGGCGGAACCCTCGATCGCCTCGACGTGCACCTCGACATCGGGCTGCTTCATCTTCACTTTCTTCTCGGGGAAAGCCTGGCACAGATGAGCGCCGATAATCTGGTTCATGTCCATCGAGTTAATGGGGAAATCGGTATGGTTGCGGCGCGCCTGCACCTTAAAGGTCTCGAAAGGCTCGGCGTCGGAAAGCGCGCAGAGGGCCGCGTCGCTCATCTCCTCGATATCGAGATGGCACTTGTAGCCGCAGGACACGCGGGCCACGCCGGGAATGCGCGCAAGAA
>CAVFFT010000029.1:0-24830 GCA_963621885.1 bacterium | reverse complement strand
CTTTGTGTTTATATCCGCCGAAACGAACATCCTCTTGACAGGTTAATTCTTGCAAACATTTCTTCTTTATGAGTAGATGTTGAACAAGTTTGCGCATACGCAGGCTTTTCAAGGAGACATAGGCATGGCAGGAGGCGCATCGTATGAGAATCGCTTTCTTCCCCGGCTGTCTGGTAGACATGATGTATCCCGATGTGGGCAAAGCCGCCATCGAGGTGCTGGAACGGCTGGGATGCGAAGTAGAGTTGCCGCGCGAAGAGATTTGCTGCGGACAAATGTTCCTGAATTCCGGATATGAGCGTGACACGATTCCGCTGATGAAAAAGACGGTGGACGCCTACGCCGACTACGACACCGTCGTATCGCTTTCCGGATCGTGCCTGCACGCCATCATCAACGAATACCCGCCCTACCTGGAGGACGACCCCCACTACGGGCCGCGTCTTGCGCGCCTGCGCGAGAACAGCTGGGAGTTTACGGAGTTCATCGTCGGGAAGCTCGGGCTCACCGATGTCGGCGCCCATCTCGACGCCAAGGTGACCTACCACAAGAGCTGCCACCTCACGCGCCTGCTGGGCGTGAAAGACGCGCCGCTCCAGCTGCTTCAGGGCGTCCATGGACTGAAATACGTCGTCATGGAGCAGGCGGATCGCTGCTGCGGTTTCGGCGGAACCTTCTCGCTGAAAGAGCCGGCGATTTCCACCGAGATCGCGCGTGAAAAGGTGCGCACCATCGACGCGAGCAGCGCCGACGTAGTGTGCGGCGCGGATATCGCCTGCCTGATGAACATCAAGGGAACGATGGATCGCATGCGTGAAGAGGGCGCGCTTACCCGCGACATTCGCGTGATGCATATCGCCGAGATTCTGAATAGCCGGGGGTGATGCGCGATGTCCATTCTTTATAACAAGGAGCAAAACCTCCAGGAACGCGTCAATGCGGCGCTTGCTGACGATTTCAAGCACAACGCCATCGAGACCGCTCAGAACACCTTCCATGCGAAGCGTTCGCTTTTGGTGGACGCGCTTCCGATGTGGGAAGACTACCGCGACGCCTGCCAAGCGATTCGTGACCATGTGACGAACAACCTCGATTACTACGTCGCCGAATTCGCCAAGAACGCCGAGGCGGCGGGCTACATCCTGCATTTCGCCCCGACGGCGAACGACGCGCTGCATGCGGTGCTCGACATCGTCGAGGAGACGGGTGCGCTTTCCTGCGTGAAGTCGAAGAGCATGATGAGCGAAGAGATTGGCGTAAACGACCTCTTCGAGGAAATCGGCGTGAAAGTGGTGGAAACCGACTGCGCCGAAGCCATCATTCAGACAGCGAAGGACAAGCCGAGCCATATCGTGGTGCCGGCGCTGCACTTCAACCGCACGGCTATCGCGGAGCTTTTCCGTCGCGAATGCGGCTACACGGGAAGCGACGTTCCCGAAGAGATCACCCACTTCCTGCGCCGCCTCCTGCGCAAGGAATTCCTGTCGGCCGACATCGGCATGCGCGGCAGCAACTTCCTTATCGCGGAAACCGGTAGCCTCACCCTCGTATCGAATGAGGGCAACGGACGCATGGTGGATTCCATTCCCGAAATCCAGATAGCGGTCTGCGGCATCGACCGTATCATCCCCGACCTCGCGTCGCTTGACGTGATGATGTCGATGCTGCCCCGTTCCGCCGTGGGTGCGAAGATCACGAGCTACTTCACCATTGACCAGGGGCCACGCCGCGCTGGCGAGGCGGATGGTCCGCGCGAGGCGCACATCATCCTGATCGACAACGGGCGCCACGAGGTGCTTGGCACGCCCTTCCAGGACATGATGCGCTGCATGCGCTGCGGCGCCTGCCTGAACACCTGCCCGGTATACCGTCACATCACCGGCCATGGCTACGGCTCCATTTATCCGGGCCCGATGGGCATCGTGCTCACGCCCGCGCTCGAAGGTTATGAGAATGCTGCCGAGCTGCCCTACGCCTGCACGCTATGCGGCGCTTGCGACGATGTGTGCCCGGGCAAGATTCCGCTGCACAGCCTTGTGGCGGAACACCGCAAGAACATCATTGCCGGCGGCTACAATTCCCCCGTGGAGCGCGGCGTTTATCACGCGGCTGCCAACATGATGAGCATCATGCCGCTGTACCGCGTGCTGACCTGCAAGGTTGGCGCTTTCGGCATGAAGACGCTTTCTGGCGGAAAGGATCATCTGGGCGCCGAAGCGGCATGGATTCCCGTCGTGCGCGGATGGCTGCAGAGCCGCAACGTCGATAACCTGAAGCCGGTGCAATTCCGCGACTGGTTCGCCATGCACCAGCATGCTGGTACCGCGGGAGGCGCTGCCTGCGCGGCTGGAGCGTCTAGCCAAGCGGGCGCGCAGTACACGGCAGCCAGCGGCGACGCGGCTGCAACAGGCAATGCGGCAGATGCGGGTGCGGGCAATTCCGCCACCGAAGCCGCAACCACCGCAGGCGCGACCGCAAGCACGGAAGGGGCTGATGCGTAATGACTGAAAACGAAACGATCCAGCATCACGCGACCACGCTCGAAGAGTTCCTCAAGCCCATTCAGGAGCGCCTCGGACACACGCCCGATATGCCCGCTCCCGTCTTCGACAAGTCGCTCACTCAGACGCCGCATGTCACTGACACCCTCGATCATGGGGCGCTCATCGAACGCTTCTGCGCCGAAGCCGCAGCTCTGGGAACAGAGCTTTCGCGCTGCACGCGCGAGACCCTTGGACGCACCGTCGTCCATGTGGTTGAAGAGAACGGCGGCGGACGCATCATCCTGCCGAGCCTGGACATCTTCGATCGAATGGACCTCACGCAGAAGCTCGTGGCGCATGCCGCCAACGAGGTCGTGCGCTGGGATCCCGCGCGGGGACGCGATGAGAACATCGCGCTGGCGGCACAGGCGGACATCGGCATCACGCTGGTTTATGCCGGCATCGCCGAGACCGCGACGGTTGTGCAGCCTTGTTCTCCCAAATGCGGCCGCAGCGTGAGCCTTCTGCCCGCCATCCATATCGCCATCATCGATGCGAAAACCATCGTGCCGGCGATGCGCGACGTGCTCGCGCGGATGGAAGCGGACCGGGCGCAGGGAATCGACATCGGCTCGCAGACCGTGTTCATTTCCGGTCCGTCAAACACCGCCGACATCGAGCTCGTGCGCGTGGAAGGCGTGCATGGCCCGACGAAGGTGTACTACATCATCGTCGAGGATTAGCTTATGGAGATCGCCGCACTGCTTCGCACCATCAACCGCATCTGCGTCGCGGGTGTTGTTGTGGTGTATGTAAGCGCGGTGATCTGGTCTTTTGTCGCCGGGATCCCCCAAGCGTGGGGACTTGTGGTGATTCCGGCGGCGGGTTTCGTGCTGCTCTCATGGCTACGCGATCGCATCGACGCGCCACGCCCCTACGAAGTGGGTGCAAGCATTCCCCTGCTTGAAGCACGCAAGCAGGGCAAATCCTTCCCGAGCCGCCATGTGGGCTCGGGCGCGCTTATTGGCAGCTCGCTCGTGTTCGTGCATCCGCTTTCGGGCATCTGCGTGTTGCTTGCCACCGTGATTGTCGCCGTCGTGCGCGTCGTGGGTGGCGTTCACTTTGCCCGCGATGTGATTGCGGGTTACCTCGGCGGCGCCGCTTTCGGATTTCTCGGCATGTTCCTGGTCACGCTGATTACAGGGTAAGCCCGCGGCAACGGCCGCTGGCGAAATCTAGCCGCTGAACTGGAACGACGTCATCAAGAGCAGGCATCCGCAAAGCCGGCGAGATGTAGCAAATCCGATGACATGTCATCAAGAGTCGCCGTCCTATTCAAACAACGAGCCACTCTCAAGCCGAGGTGAAGCATTTCGAGTGAAACCGCGGAGCTAGTCCGCTTGCGTGAAGCCGGTGTCCTCGAGCAAGTTCTTGCCATCGGCCGCGGTGGTGGCCAACTGGTCACAGCGCTCGTTTTCCGGATGGCCGTTATGGCCGCGCACCCAGTGGAAAACCACCTGGTGACGCTCCTTCGCCGCGAGCAGACGCTTCCAAAGATCGACATTCTTCACGGGCTTCTTTTGCGAATTCTTCCAGCCGCGCTTGAGCCATCCGTCAACCCAATGGTCGTTGAATGCTTTCACAACGTATTGCGAATCGGAAACGACATCCACCTGACAGGGACGCTTCAAGGCCTCAAGCGCGACGATGACCCCGAGCAGCTCCATGCGATTGTTCGTCGTGCAGGCATAACCTGCCGAGAGCTCCTTTTCATGCAGCTCACCTGCGGCATCGCGGAATTGCAGAACCGCGCCATAGCCGCCCGGACCCGGGTTTCCCCGTGCCGATCCATCGGTGTATATCGTCACCTGCTGCACGAATGCGCTCCCTTCTCCATTCGCAGCCAATCTCATCAAACGCTCCATGCAGCGCAATTACTCGCGCATTTTAGCCACTTGCAGCGACTTCCCGCTGACCGCGCGTTTTAGCCACGCACAGCACCATCCCAACGCCCGCGAGCCTCGACCCTCGGCGGCACTTCAACCGGCGGCATTTCCGTCAGCGGCGCTTACACGCGGGTCGCGCCGAGATTCGTCTGCCTTTCCTGCGGCAGCGCCTGCGCCCGCAGCTTCGTAAAGCTCGTCACACGCGTGCGCCAACCCTGCGCCCGCGCATCCACCGCGAGACGAAGAGCGGCATCCGGACTCTCGCACACGCAGAACACGGCCGAACCGCTGCCCGAAAGCAGCACCTCGCGAACACCTTCAGCAGCGTTTGCCCAGTTCGTCACTTCATCCAAGGCGGGAAGCAGCTTGTGCGCCGCCGCCTCCAGATTGTTGAACAGCGGCACATCCGCCGCACGAGCTGCCGCCAAAGCGGCCGCTTCCACATCCGCAGGCACCGGCAGCGGATCCTCGTCGAACGTGCGATAGGCTTCCGCCGTCGAAACGCCACCCTCGGGAATCACCAGCAGCACGTCATCCTTGCGCGTTTCAAGCGCGCGCTCGAACACGTCGCCGCGACCGGAATAGACGCCGCATCCGCCCCGCAGGAAGAAGGCGACATCGGCACCAAGCGAACGCGCGATCTCGTGAAGCTTCTCGTCTTCCAGGCTGATTCCCCACAGCTGAGCGCACGCCACGAGCGCGGCCGCCGCATCGGAAGAACCGCCGCCAAGCCCCGCCTGCAGGGGAATGTGCTTCTCGACATTCACGCGCAGATAGCCCTTTTGCGGAAAGCCATACGCCCGCGCGACCGCGAGCACCGCGCGCGTCACCAGGTTGTCCGCCACGGGAATCTCGACCGGCTCCATGCCTTCGCGCCAGAGCGTTTCGACGCCAACGGTGAGTCCCTCCTCCTCGCAGGTTTCCAATTCGAAAAGCGCCGGACTGAATTCCTTTTCGTAAGACACCTGTTCAGGAGGCACAAAGTAGAAAGAAAGGGTGTCATGCAGCATCAGCGCGTGAAGAATGGACGTCGCCGCATGATAGCCGTCGGCATCACGCTTCCCGATTCCCAAAAAGAGATTCACCTTCGCCGGAGCCAAAACCCTAAGCGTTTGCATGCTGTTTTCCGCCTTTCCTATTTCTTCTTCCGCCGCGCGCGAAAGAAATCGCGCAAGAGCTGCGCGCATTCGTCTTCGAGCACGCCGCCCTGCGCCTCGAACACATGGTTCAAGCGCGTGTCGGCATTCACCTGATACAGGGAATGGAGCGCTCCCGCCTTCGGGTCATAGGCCCCATACACGCAGCGGGCGATGCGCGCCTGGTACATCAAGCCCGCGCACATGAGACAGGGCTCGAGCGTCACATAGACGCTGCAGCCCGACAATCGCCAGGCGTCCAAAGAACGGGAAGCGGCCTCAATGGCCAGAAACTCCGCGTGACCTGCGGGATCCTTGTGTGTCTCGCGCATATTGCAGGCGCGGGCGATTACTTCGCCCTCGTGCACCACAACGGCTCCGATAGGCACTTCGCCCAAGCTGGCGGCGCGACGCGCCTCTTCCAGCGCCAGTTGCATGTACACTTCATCTTCCATCAGAGCAATGATTATATGCTATCCTATCCACTGTTGCCCGCGCGCGGGCAATTGATATCGGGAGGCGTGGCCGAGTGGTTGAAGGCGGCGGTCTTGAAAACCGTTAGGCGGAAACGTCTCGTGGGTTCGAATCCTACCGCCTCCGCCAGTAATATCCACATACCGTATCCGCCCTTGCGCCAGGCGTGAACATCCTGCCTGCCAGGCATGAACACCTGAAGCGTTCCGCAACAAAAGGCTGCCACATGAACAAGAAGACCCTGAAAATCATCGCCATCATCACCTGCTGCTTTGGCGCCATCCTCGCTCTGACCGGCTGCGATGCCCTGGGCGTCACCATCACCGAGCGCGGCATTCAGGCGAATTCGAACGTCCTGCTCATTGGCATTATCGTCATCATCATTCTCATCGTTTTCATACAGCGTTTCTTGGAGCGCTAGCGGAAGCTCGCACTTGCGGGGTTCACGTCGCGAAGTTCACGCGCTTCGCCCGGGTTGCGCGCTAAGCATTTTCCGCTTGCGGGACTTGTGCTGAAGAATATGTGCGGTGTGGCTCGCGCGGCGAAAACTGTCGTCCCAGCGCATTCGAACCACAACCACTCATAAAGAGAAGAAAAGAGGCGGCTCGATGCCGCCTCTCATTTGTGTTTAGCTTGTCCCAGCTCGCGTTAATTCGCGCTCTGCTGGCGCCAGCTCCTGCCGCTCAGGCCCGCCTTCATGCTAGCCCGCGGCGCTCGCACCAGCTCCTGCCATGCGCTTGTCGCACTCTGCTGGCGCCGGTCCCTTCCGCTCGGGCCCGCCTTCACGCTAGCCCGCGCCGCTCGCGCCGCTCGCGTTACTCGCGCTCGTCGATGTCGAGGAACGGACGGTCGAGCACGGTCGTGCCGTAAGCCGGGCGAATGATGCGCTTGCCGCTCACGATCTCCTCGATGCGGTGCGCCGACCAGCCGGCCATACGCGCGCATGCGAAAATAGGCGTGAACAGGTCGGCCGGAATGCCAAGCATGTTGTACACAAAGCCCGTATACATGTCGATATTCGCGCACATCGTCTTCTTGATGCCGCGCTCCTTCGCCATCACCTCGGGGCTGATGCGCTCGATGGCCTCAAGCAGCTTGAACTCCGCCTCGAACTCGGTGCCCTCGGCAAGCTTGCTCGCATAGCGCTTGCAGATAACAGCACGCGGATCGGACAGCGTGTACACCGCGTGACCCATGCCGTAAACGAGGCCCGTACGGTCGAAGGCCTCCTTGCGCACGATCTTCGCGAGGTAATCGGCGAGCTCGCCCTCGTCTTCCCAGTTGCTGACGTTCTTCTTGATCTCGTCCTGCATCGCACGCACCTTGTGGTTCGCGCCACCGTGGCGGGAGCCCTTCAAGCTGCCAATCGCAGCCGCATAGGCGGAATACGGATCGGTGTCGGCGGACGAAAGCACGCGGCACGCGAAGGTCGAGTTGTTACCGCCGCCGTGCTCGGCATGCAGCGTCATCATGACGTCGAGCATGCGCGCCTCTTCGGGACGGAACTGACGGTCGGGACGCAGCATGGAAAGAATCGTCTCGGCGGTGTCCTGACCCGGGATGAAGGGGTGGATGATCATCGAGCCGTTGTTGAATTTCGCCTCCTTGGCGTACCAGGCAAGCACCATGATGCGCGGCAGACGCGAGAGCAGCGAAATCGCCGTCATCATCTCGTTGCGCAGGCTGCGGTCTTCCGGATTTTCCGCGCGGGCATACAGCAGCAGCACCGAACGCGCGAGCACATTCATGATGTTGACCGAGACGTTGCCTGCAATCAGATGCTCGGTGAAGCCGTTCGGCAGCTCGCGCTGCTCGTCGATGGCCTCTTCAAAAAGGAGCAGCTCTTCACGCGTGGGCAGCTTGCCGCACATGAGAAGGTAGGCGACCTCCTCGAAACCGAAGCGGCCTTCGCCAAATACGTTCTCCACCAGGTCTTCGATATCGTAGCCGCGGAAAGTCAGATGACCTTCAACAGGGGCTTTGCGGTTATCGGAAATGACGTAGCCGTGAACATTCGAAATGTTCGTGATGCCGGCGACCACGCCCGATCCATCGGCATTGCGCAGGCCGCGCTTGACGATGTTCGGATCGAAATAGGACGAATCCACCTCGTTCGACTTCTCAAGATTGGAATAGAGCGGTGCAAAATGATCAGCCATGGAAGCCTCCTAAAACCCCTTCGACCTCTTAGAGTAGGCGCACATTGTACTCTAGCCCGGTAAAGTACATGTTACAGGCTTATGCTTACCCCTTATTTCTCCACCTCAAACGCACGTCCGGCGTGGGAAGAATTGGAAGCATAAGTTAAAACGAGTAGCAGCACGTCAATGCGCCAAAGCCACGAGTCGCGCAAACGACACGGACGCGGGCGGTGGGATTGCCCCGCCGCCACAGCTATTTCATAGGCAAATTTCTCTTAAGCCTGCTCGAGCGCGCGCTCGTAATCGCGATTCAAGAGCATCTGCTCGACATAGATCTTGCTCGCAATGGAGTTCGCGAACACCAGGTAGGCGCGGTCGACGTCGGTCAGCGCCTCGTAGTCGTCCACGACCAGGCCGAAGGAACCCGGCACCTCGCGCATCTTCATGCGGCCAAGCTCGCCTTCCTTCGATCCGCCGCAGAAGAAGGCCCGCAGGCTTCCCTCGAAAAGATCGACGAAACGGTCGTAGGCGCTCGGCGCCTGGAAGCGATGCTGGATGTCGATGCCAATAAGACGCTCAATCTCGTTCATCGAGTACATGCGCTTCGCGAGGCACACCACAATGAGATACGCCACATGAAGCGGCTGATAGCGCTTCGCCTGCGGCTGCGGCACCAGACGCATCTTCACGTAGTTGTTCACCATGGAATTCGTCAGCAGCTTCTCGTTAGGAAGCGCGAAGAGCTCCACCTGCTTGCTGACATAACCAATGAGCTGGTCCATGTACAGGGGGATATCGGGAATCTCCTCGAAGCGAGGCAAATGCAGCTGCGAGATCAGCTCGCAATAGGATTCCCAGTTGTACGCCGGATACTCGCGGGCTTCGTTTTCACCTTGATCTGACGCCATGAGTGCCCCTTTCCTCGTCCGAGTGATGGAATTTCTTATTCCGATTACTTTATTCTATTGTTGCCAATACCTGCAACATCTATTAACCGCTCATCCACTATCTTTTTAACAAATATCGAGATATAGTATTGACCCTTATTTATGTTAATCGAGAAGTGTTTCATTTTGTAATCGTTACTACTTCTGAAAAGGGGGGCCATGGGAATGGATAAGAGGATCGCCCTCATAACTGATTCCGGCACGAATGTCCCGCAAGAAGATCTTGAGCGCTATGGCATCTATTGCGCGTACCTTTCGGTGAATTACCATAACGAACAATTCCGCGAGGTCCTCGATATCAGCACGCAGGATATCTATGAGCGTCTCGCCGAAGAGCTCCCCCATACCTCCACCCCTTCCCCGCAGGATGTCGCCCAATGCGTGGAGCAGGCGATTGAAGACGGTTACGATCAGATTCTCTGCGTTGCCACCTCATCAGGTCTTTCGAGCACCTGCAATCTTTTCGAAAGCGTGCTCGTGGGGCATCCCGAGATCGAGTCGCGCGTCATCGACACCAAGAGCATTGGCGCGGGCGGCGGCATCAACGTGCTTTACGCGGCCGAGTTGATTGAACAGGGACTTCCCTTCGACGAGATTTGCACGCGCGTGGAGGAAAGCGTTTCCCGCTCGCATGTGTACTTCCTCGTCGACACGCTCGAGAACCTCTATCGCGGCGGACGCATTGGCAAGGCGGTGTACACGCTCGGGTCGACGCTCAATCTGAAGCCGATTATCACCTGCGATAAGGCGGGCGTTTACGTTATCGCCGCCAAGACGCGCGGCCTGAAGAAGGCGCTGAAGCGGCAGCTCGAGCTGGTGAAGAAGGATGTCGCCGACGCCGTGCATTACCGCATTGGCTTCGCCACCGGCATCACGCAGGACCGCGAGAGCATTTTCGCGACGATTCGCGAGACCTTCACCGGCGCGGACGACATCCGCGATTTCGGCGACGTGTCCCCCGCGCTCTTCGTGCACACGGGCCCGGGCCTCGTGGGAATCTGCTGCCAGGTTACGGCTTAGGATTCCGCGGCGGCCTCGTTGGTGGCGGCGCCACTCGCGGGCTCTGCGGCCGCGGCGGGCGCGGCATCCGATTCAGCAGCCGCAGCGCTCGCAGCAGCATCAGCCGCGGCGGCGTCAGCCGCAGCAGCGGGATATTCCCATACCTGCTGCATCACGCGCGCGAGCTCGTCGCGATCGAGCGAACAGCCCAGGCCATACGGCGCCTCTTGCGAGTTCAACTGTACGAAACCGCTCTTCAGCTTGAAGGGCGGCGTCGTTATGTCCGTCGCGAAATAGCGGCTCGTGTCGCTGATATCACCCGGCAGGCAAATGCCCGGCAGCAGCCCAAAGGTCGCGTGAAGACGCTTCGAGATGCCCGTGTCATACATCCCGCCCATCCAGACTTCGCCACCGCGTGCCCGCGCTGCCTTCATGAACTGGATCGTCGGCACGATGCCGCCGAACTTCCCGATCTTGAGGACGTAGCCCCGAATGTTGCGCGCGGTCAGCGCCGAGCGCATATCGTCATCGCTCACGATGGACTCGTCGAGGAAGATGGTCGTCTTCATCTGGTACTGCAGGCTTCCCAAACGATTGAAGATGCTGATGCGCGACTTCGCCTTGTAGTTCGGATCGAGCGGCTCCTCGATACCCGCGCACCCAAGCGAATCGAGGCGGCGCAGCACCGCCATGTCCGCTTCGGTGTAACTCTGGTTTGCATCCAGAATGATCGCCGCATCGGGAACGGCCGTGCGCACCGCATGAGCCCGCTTAAGGTCGTCACCTGGGGCGATCTTCAACTTGATGCGCCGATAACCCTGCGCAAAAGCGGTCTTCGCCATCCGCACGGCCTCGTCCACGGGAACGAGTCCAATGACGACTCCGCCCGGCGCCATGCCCGGCTTTGTCGCGGTGCCGTCGAAATCGCACCAGGTTTCCTCAGCGCCAATAAGCGCGGCCAGGGGCTTCTTCGTCCGCTTGCCATAGAGGTCCCACAGCGCCGTTTCGAGCGCCGCCATCGCCATACGGTGAATGGACGCGCCAGGCAGCTCCGAGAGCGATGCGTAGACCTCGCGCGGATGTAGATAGACCTCGCCCAGCACGCGGGGAATGGCATACTCCTGCAGAAATGCCAGGTCATCGGACAGTGTTTCGGGAAGATACCAGGAGCTTGCGAAAGCGACATCCTCGCCGATGCCGCTGTTGCCCTCGGCGTCGAAAACCTCCACGATCAGCGATTCGCGCGCCTCAAGCGTCGTCCGCGCCGTCTTCACGGGGCGCACGAAAGGCTGGGCGATGCGATAGAGCACAATGCGCTTCACGTCGAGAGAACTCTGGCCCTGGCGCTGCAATTCGGCGCGATCAATCTTGCCGATGCCGTGGCGCGGGAACGCGTCCATCACGAAAAGGCGGTCGGGCTGGTAGATGCGCGCGAGCTTCCCCTGCGCCTCCGCGAGAATCTTGCGGGAAAGAGCGCGGGCGTTTCCCGTGGTCACATGCGAATCGGCCATTTCGACCATGGCGACGGGACGCCGACCCCAGGTCTCGTCCTTGGCGCCATACACGTAGGCGTCGGTCACGCCGGGAATCTCGAGCAGCTTGCGGCGGATCTCTTCGGGGTAAATGTTCTCGCCACCCGACACGAACATGTCGTCGGTGCGTTCCTCGATGCAGAGCGCGCGACCCTTCACCTCGCCCGTGTCGCCTGTGAGGAAATAGCCGTCAGCGGTAACGGGACGCTGTTGGCCGATATAGCCCTCGAACACGCCCGGACCACGAACGCCCAGTTCACCGCGCCCATAGTCATCGGAATCGATGACGCAGGCGTCGTAACCCGGCAGCAGATAGAGCATGCGGCCGTCGAATTCCTCCAGCGGACAGAACGACACGAGACTCGAGGTTTCCGTCATGCCATAGCTCACCACAACGGGCGCCTTCACCTTGCGCGCCGCCGCGAGAGTATTCGGATTCGGCGCCGCGCCACCCAGAAGAATACATTGGTATGACTGAAGGGTCCTGTTCCCGCCATGCACGCCCTTTGCCGCCCAGGCAAGCAGGTCGCGCAGGGTCTTATCGACCACCGAAATATGCGTCGCGTGGAAGCGCTGCGCGTCGGCAAGCACGCGGGGCGCTTCGAACTTGCGATAGAGAATGAAAGGCGTGCCACTCAGGAGCGAGCGAACGACCATCTGCAGGCCGCCAATGTGGTAAAGCGGCAGGCAGACCTGCCACAACACCTTGTTTCCCCCGGCAAGAATGCTGTTAAAAGCCCGCGCCGAGCCCGCGAGATTCCCGCCCGAAATGCGAGCCGGCTTCGCGCGACCGGTTGTGCCCGAGGTGAACATGACGACGCCCTGCTCCTGCGGGTCGCCCAGCGCCGCCGCCCGCTGCGCGCTATGCACGAGCTCGCGGCCCGTTTCCACCTCGCGAGTGAGCGCGATCATCTCGTGCACGTCCGCTTCGGTGAACATGACAGGCGCGATGTGGGTGAATTCCTCGACCGTTTCGAGACGCGAATCCTTGCCCGCGTCGTCGAGGCGGTGGTTGAGTGTGATCAGGCGGAAGCCACCATACCAACAGGCCAGTATGAGGTAGACGAAGGCCGGGCAGTTGTCCATGTCGCTCGCGACGTAATCGCCGCGGCGCATTCCCTCGCGCGCCATCTGGTGCATGAGGGCGATGGCCGCCAGACGCGCATGCCGATAGGTGATGACGCTTTCGCTACGGCGATGACCGCCTTCTTGCGTGTCGACATCGGCGAAGCGGAAGAAGACCCCGTCGCCGTTTTTGCGCGCCATTTCGTCAAATATTCTTATCACTTCAAAGCCCCCGGCTCATGTTCCTTCTTCAGCACGCGCATTCCGCCCCTTGCGCTCTTTTGGTTGACGCGGTGTCGGCACCCGGTTTCGCTTGCCGCGCTACGCCCATTAGCGAGCGCGGTACCAGGCAACGCCCAGCTTCCAATTACGGACGGCACCTCGCAACGCCCAGCTTCCAACCACAGCAGGCGCGCTGACCTGCGCTCACGCCACACGCGACACGCTTACGGCAAGCGCGGCCACTTGTCGAAATTGGGATCGCGCTTCTCTTTGAAAGCGTCACGACCCTCCATCGCCTCTTCAGTCGTGTAAAAGAGCATCGTCGCATCGCCCCCGAGCTGCTGCAATCCCGCGAGGCCATCCGTTGCCGCATTGAAACTCGCCTTCATGAAACGAAGGGCCGTCGGCGACATCATCAGGATGCGCTTTGCCCAGGCCACACACGTGTCTTCGAGCTCGTCGAAAGGCACGACCTTGTTCACGAGGCCCATCTGGAGCGCCTCTTCTGCCGTGTACTGCTCGCAGAGGTACCAGATTTCGCGCGCCTTCTTCTGACCGACGATCTCGGCAAGCAGACCCGCGCCATAACCCGCGTCGAAGCTGCCCACCTTCGGCCCGGTCTGACCGAACTTCGCGGTGTCAGCCGCAATGGTGAGGTCGCAAACCATCGTGAGGATGTTTCCGCCGCCGATAGCGTAGCCGTTCACCATGGCGATAACCGGCTTCGGCACCACGCGAATGAGGCGCTGCAGGTCGAGCACGTTCAGACGCGGAATGGTGTCGCTTCCCACGTAACCGCCGCGTCCGCGCACCTTCTGGTCGCCGCCGGAGCAGAAGGCCTCGTCCTCGTGGCGGCCGCCATGGTTCATTCCCGTCAACAAGATGACGCCGATGGAAGAATCGTCGCGCGCGCGGCTGAAGGCATCGAACATCTCCTGGTTTGTCAGCGGCGTGAAGGCGTTGCGCACCTGCGGCCGGTTAATGGTGATTTTCGCGATGCCGTCATAGGTTTCGTAGAGAATCTCCTGGTAGTCGCCCTGGTTCACCCATTCGTAATTCGACATGTCACTCCTTCCGCGTGTGCGCTTTTATATCTGCCCGGCTGTTCGCCTGCATGCCTGTCGAGCCGTCGGTCCGCCCGCGGTCGCCGAGCCGTCGGACTGATCGCGATTGTCGGGTCGTTCGCCTGACCGCGATTGCCAAGCCATTCTGGTTGCCCACGGTTGCCGGTTGTTCGTCCAACCGCGATGGCCAAGCTATCGGATCGGCCGCAGTTGCTGCGCCGTTCGCTCAGCCGCGATGGCCGCGACTCGCTCATTTTCATTTCCGCGAACCATGGTACGTCAAAAATTTGATGCTCATATGGGGAGCCTATGAGCGAATGGGAACTCTTCCCGCGAACTGCGCCCCGGCACCACCCTTTGGGAAGCGCGTTTGGGAACCGCACGGAGCGTGTCGCTCCCATTCGACTTCCCCGTGCTACCGAGAAAACCGGGCAAGGATACCGTCACTTTCCCATCACCGCCCATTCGAGCGCCTTCACCACCTGCGGAATGAGCTCTGTGTCGAGCCCCTCGTACTGCATGACGAATCGACGGCGGCCATCAGGCGCGCAGGCGTTTTCCGCATTGTGCGCGTAGGACGAAAGCGGCGCGAGCACCACGCCCGCCTCGCGCGCACGGTGTGCAATCTCCTGTTCGCTATGGGAAACAATTTCGGCCTTGTCTCGACGCGCGATTTCATCCTCCGCGCGGAGGGGAATTTCACCTTCATCTCGCGTCGTGGCCTTGTCGCTTCGTGTCGCCGCGCAGTTTTCACTTTGTGGCACCGTATTCTTTTCGCTTTGCTGTCCGGCTTTACCTTCGCCTCGCGATCCGGCCCCGTCTTCAAGTCGCGGCGTATCAAGTGCGAGGACAAAATGAAGGCCCGAATCGGCTTCCTCGATTCGCGCGATTGGCGCCAATTCGCTTTCCCGCAAGGCATGCAACAGGGCATCACGCACATCGCGCTGCCGTTTGCGATAGCGGTTCAGGTGCCGCCCGTATTCTCCCGATTCCACCAGACGCGCGAGTGTCACCTGGTCAACCACGCTTACCGTGTTCGCGTAGAAGCCCAGCCGCTCCTTGAAAGGCGCCGCGAGCGGATCCGGAAGCACCATGTAGGCCATGCGCAGCGCGGAGGAAAGGCTTTTCGAGAAGGTGCTTACGTAAATCACCCGGCTCGGCACATCAATGCTCTGGAGAGAGGGAATGGGCATGCCCGCGAAACGGAAGGCGCGGTCGTAGTCGTCCTCGATGATGTAGCGGCCCGGCGCCTGCGCGGCCCAGCTCAGGAGCTCGTAGCGGCGGGCTATGCTTGTGACCCGTCCCGTCGGGAATTGGTGCGAGGGCATGATATGCACCACCTGCGCATCGCTTTCGCGCAGCGCGGCCATGCTGACGCCCTCCGCATCGAGCGGCAGATGGCGCACCTGCAAGCCACAGCGCGCGTACACGTCGGCGAGCTGCGGGTAGCCGGGGTCCTCCACCGCCACCGCGCACTCATTCCCGAAAAGCTGCGCGACCAGCACATACAGGACCTGCGCGCCGGCGCCTACCACCACACGGTCAGGGTCTATCGCCATACCGCGCGTTTGGGCGAGGTAGGTGGCGATCGCCGTGCGCAGACGAATCGTGCCCGCAGATGGCTGCGCGCCGAACAGGGCGTTGCGCGGTTCTTGCACGAGAGCGTTGCGAAGCGCGCGGCTCCAAAGCGCGGCAGCCGGGGAATCGTCGGGCGTGGTCGCACGCGAGAAGTCCGCGATGGGAGTGGAAGTTTGCTGGCTGGGTGATGCAGAGGTGGACGCTGCTGAAGTAGCAGCAGGCACGGGCGTGAGCGATTGCCCCTCGCAGCCGGAAGCGGAATTTGCAACCATCCCTTCGACCTGCGGCGCAGATACGGAATCCACGGCAACTTGGACAGTCACGTCGGCATATGCGAAGGCAGGCGAAGAAACTCCGCCACTCTCCGTCAAGCGAGCCGGAACATTATCGAGCAGATGCGGAAGAAGAACCGCGAAGTAGCCACTCCGCTGGCGAGCGACCACATAGCCTTCCGCGACCAACTGAGCATAGGCGCTTTCCACCGTGATGAGACTCACGCCCAAACGGCGGGCAAGCTCGCGCTTCGAAGGCAGACGCTCGCCGGCAGCTACCGCGCCGCCCATGATGTCATCCCGGATGCAGCGATACAAATACTCGCGCAGCGAGAGCTTCCCGCGCGCGTTCATGTCGTAATTGAAAGGCATCCGCTCTCCCTTCGTCGCTTGCTGTTCGAGCTCAATGCAGCCGCGCCATCCGTTCTTGTTTGGTCGCCAAGATAGAGGGCGGAGCTTTGAGGTCCGGCTTTCCCCTTATTGCCTTGGCGCTTGCCTCGTTTCAACAGGCAATCATTCTCATTCTGGCCTTTCAATATAGCGACGAATCAGACTGTTCGACATGACCACGCCACCCTTCAACCATGTTTTAACAAAGCGCATCCCCTGCTATGCTTTTCCTGGCGAACCGACGTATTCCGAGCGCGACCCACCCGCAAAAGAAAGGCAACCAAATGGCTTCAATGTTCAAGCGAATCGATCCGAGCCAATATGCCCACGCGTGGGAGGATGTGCCGTATTGCGACCAGGACCCGCTGCAGGTGGTGAACATCTACACGCCGGGCGATGCGGGCGACTACCCTTTGCTTGTGTATGTGAACGGTGGCGGCTGGGTTCAGCAGGCACCGAAGAACAACACGGTGCCCGGCGTATGGTACGCGCCTTCCCAAGGCTATGCCCTCGCGTCGGTGGGCTATCGGCTCGCCCCGAAATGGCACTGGCCCGCGCCGGCGCTCGATGTGAAAGCCGCCATCCGCTTTTTGCGGGCGCATGCCGCCGATTACGGCTACAACGCGGATACGATTGTGGCCTGGGGAAACTCTGCCGGCGGACACATTCTCGGCATGTGCTGTGCCACCAACAATCAGCCCGTCTACGAGGACCTCGCCATGGGGAATGCCGACCAAAGCAGCGAGATTCAGGGATTCGTCTCGTTCTATTCCCCCACCGACCTCTACCAGATGGAGCTCACCTGCTATCTGAGCGCCGAAGAGCAGTTCCGAATTGCCGAATCGCCCGAGGGCATCGACACGGGCGAACCTGGCATGAGCCTCATTTCGAACATCGAGCTCGGCTGCCGCGCGCTGGACAACCCCGCCATCGCCGCGTCGGCAAGCCCGCTTAACTTCGTGACGAAGGATTTCCCGCCCAGCTATATCCTGCACGGCCTCGCCGACCCGTTGATTCATTTCACGCAGGCGACCGCGATGTACAACAAGATCACCTATCTTTGCGGCGAAGGCCGCGCGCGGCTCGAGCTATTCGAAGGTGCCGGCCACGGCGGAGCGGCAATCAAGGCCGACGAGGTCTCAAAACGCGTCTACGACTTCGCGGACGAAATTGCGTTCGGCCGGGTACGTGAGCGTCCGGCGTTCCCCAAGGTTAAGCTTCTTGAGGATTGATGGAGCAATAGCTACATTGCCTTCCCAAAAGCATAGGCACGGGAAAGGCCATCGGTCTTTTCGATGCGACGGGGCTGCTTCGTGCCGCCGCAGCTTCCCACCAGCAGACAGCCCAAGTCTTCCCAACGCATATAGTTGATATAGCGGTGCCAGTAGTTCACGAAGCTCTCGAATACCCAGAAATGACGCTCCGTATCTGCAGCACTTGCAATAAGTGCACATTTCTTGCACGGATAGGCATAATAGCCCTTCTCGTTATCGTGCCCCAAGGCGTACAGCCGGTCGATGACCGCCTTCATCTGAGCGGGCATACCCCAGAAGAACAAAGGCCCCGCCATCACCACCGCATCACACGCAATGAACTCCGGATAGATTTGCTGCATACCATCCTTCTGCACGCACTTATCCGTCTCTGCGCAAGCATTGCAGCCCCGGCATCCGTGGACATCAAGCTCGCTCAGCCGCAGAACATGCAGCTCGTGTCCAGCCTCGAGTGCACCTTTCGCAAAAGAATCTACCAGCTTTTCCGTATTGCCATTCCGTTTTTCGCTACATGAAATCGCAAGAATCCTCATCGTTATACCTATGCCCTATCCACTACAAGCGTATCGAAAGCCGCCTGGGTATAAGTCGCCTGTAACACCAGTTCGCCCGACGGACGGTACTCTTCCACCTGCACAACAATCGACCTCCGCCCCGCATGCACGGTACGGGCTCTCACTTCGATATAGGCATCGTCTACTCGCGCGGGCCGTAAAAAGTTCGCCGAAACCGTCATGGTCACATTGTCATGCCCATGAGTCTCAGCCGCGCAGGTGGCTGCCTGATCAGCAAGCGTAAGCAAAAATCCCCCATGGACGTTGCCCATGTTGTTTCCGCAATCCGAGCCTGGAACACCCCTGCATACGAATTCACCTCGCGTCGCAGAAACAAACTGCGTGCGGTGCAAGCCTTTGATATCCAGCAAATTTCTCTTGCATTGCGAAACAATGCGCGGATCGAGAGCACCACCGGACGTCTTTTCATTTTTAGCGACACCAGTATTCATGACATCATATCCTTTCCTGCACACGTCAACCCTCTATACGCCCCTCTTACCGCGCCTCTCTGCGCATTCCACCGACATTCTTTCAACCAGCCCGCTATTACTTCGATGCCGCAACGATTGCTATCGCCGCACAGAAGCAAGCGGTCGAAGCGCGCTGCGCCAAAAGGTGCGGAAGGGCACAGCAACCGACGGAGAGAAGCAACACGAATGACTAGCCGCGGCGTGCCGAACGGCGCATGCCCAACACAATCACGATGCCACAAGCCGCAAGGACAGCCGCCACAACCAAGGCTCCAGAATATGAGCCTGTCATGTCAAACATCGAGGCGGCAATCATGGGACCAACCAGATTCGCCATCGCGAAACCGCCAAACAGGATGGCGTAATTCTGTCCAAAGTTGCGCATGCCAAATAGATCGCCGCACAACGAAGGCATCACCGTCATCACACCACCATAGCAGGCGCCCGCCAGCATAATAGCAACCGCGAAGCCCACGAAATCACCTGCCATTGGGAACACCACCAGCATATCGAGCGCCGTCACCATCAGCGAAATAAGCAAGGTGTTATAGCGTCCAATGCGATCCGAAAGTGCTCCCAGCCCAAACCTTCCCGCAAAGTTGCCCAACGCGAGGAGCGACACCATGATGGCTCCCTGTGCGGCGGTCAGGCCCACAAGCTCCGCGCCGATGGAAGAAGCTTGGCTTGTTATCATGGCGCCACTGTTTGCCGCCGCGACAAAGGTGATAAACATAAGCCAAAACTGCGGCGTGCGAAGCATCTCAAGGGATGTGTAGTCACGTCCCGCAGTGGGAAGAGCAGCACTCGGAATCTTCGCCGTCGGCTCAACGGCCTCATCAACTTCGCCGTTTTGAGTCTTTACCTCATCTTCTGCTTGCGGTTTCCATCCCGCAGGAGTCCACCCGTCTGGCGGCGTATTCACCAGCCATCCAAAAGCCACATACAGCACAAGCGGGATTGCTCCCACTACGATAAGAGCGCTGGAAAGATCAAAGGTTTGCACAAGATAGTTTCCCAGTGGCGCAAACACAATGGGCATGAGGCCCGTCGTGCCAATGCACAAGCCGTTCGCGAAACCTTTTTTGTCAGGGAACCATTTCGTAGCTGTAGAAACCGAAGCGTTATATACGAAACCCGCACCAGCACCGCCCACAACGCTGAAGCTGAGATAGAGCAGCGCTACCGTATCGGCATGCGACATGAACAACCATCCCAAGGACAACAGCACGCCGCCTACAATGGTCAGGGGACGCGTACCCATCCGTCGCTGCAATGCGCCCGCCGCAATACCCACGATGAAATCCATAACGAAGTAGAGCGAATAGGCAAGCGATACTTGTGAGGCATTCCAGCCATGCGTCTGCATTAATGGGGTCGTGAATACCGACCACATGTAGGTGATGCCTGTCAGACCAGCGGCAAGACACGCCGCTGCCAAAATGAGATAGCGCTTGCGTTCTAAATTCTTCGCGCTCTGCGCCTGTTTCGCCATAAAAGTCTCCTTGTGAAGTGAATTGAACGGGATTTGAGCGCTCCCGGCACAGCGCATTGCATGATGCCGCTATTTGACCAGCGCGATGCCCGCCCCTCTCTTAACGCCACTATTCTGCTTTAACCGGACACGCGATGTTTGTAACCTTCGTCACTTTCTCCGGCTTTCTTGCGAACGCGGGCGTATACGAAAGGCGGCTTTTCCAAGCCGCGGACGCGCATGAAAAAGCCCCTTGCCATAACCGACAAGGGGCTCGGTTTCGCCGCTCCTGAACCCGCCTTTGGATTCGCATTCGGATCCGCCTTTGAACCCGCCGGAGCAGCGGAACTTGTATTATCGGAGCGCTACTTCTTTCCCAATTCGTTCTCGCGGCAATATTCGGCGAAACGCTTCTTTGCCTTCTGGTAGTTCACGAAACGGTCCGACATCACCATAGCCGAAACGAACATCACGATGGTGGGAAGAATGATTATCAGCTGGTTGTCTCCGAAATCCGCGCCCGAGGAAGTCATGATGAACGGGGTCACGCAGGCAATGGCGGTTATGGGGACAAAAACGAGAAACTGCTTAAAATAGCGATCTTTCTCACGCTTCAATTCACGCGCCGGCTGAGCAACCCTTTTACGATTCTTCTCGCTTTTCCCCGCCATGAAAGACACCTTCTTAAGCCGCCATTCTCATCTTCTTGGCGCCGATTATACGTCACCCGTTGCTGAGCTTGATGACCCTAAAGAATGCACAACGCGTATGAATTCCGCCAGAAAACGCTCGAGCGGGATTCCATGTGCTGGCCGCAGGAATCGGATGCGCCTACCCAGATGATGCTCCGGTAACGCAATCGGCGCGTCGGCACCAGGCATGTGTGCTAGAGTCCCGCACGAGAGGTGATTACGCATGTGGATAGTCGCAGCCCTGGGATCGGCGCTTTTCGCCGGCCTCGTGGCAATATTGGGAAAGCTCGGAGTTCAGTCCACCGATTCCGACATCGCCACCGCCATACGCACGCTCGTCGTCATTCCGGTTGCGTGGATCGCGGCGGCACTCGCGGGATCAATCGGCAGCATCAGCAGCCTGAGCACCACCACCTGGGTCTTCCTTATCCTTTCCGGCCTCGCGACTGGCGGTTCGTGGATCTGCTACTTCAAGGCGCTTTCCACCGGCCCCATCGACAAGGTGGTTCCCATCGATAAAAGCAGCGCCGTGCTTGCAACGCTGCTGGCCATTGCGCTGTTTAGCGAAACGGCAAATCTTGCCATCAAGCTTCCCGCAATCGCGATCATCCTCGCGGGCACCATGATGATGATCGAGCGGCGCGATGTGCATACCTCCAACGCGAGCAGCGGTGCCAGTTCAAACGCCTCCGCTGGCTCTGACGGCCTCGCCGGTTCGTCCGACGGCTCTGGCGGCCTCGCCCGTGCAAGCAGAAGCTGGCTCTTCTACGCCGTGCTGTCTGCCGTCTTCGCCGCGCTCACTTCCATCCTGGGGAAAGTGGGCATCGACGGCGTCGAATCGAACCTGGGCACCGCCATCCGCACCTGCGTCGTGCTTGTCATGTCATGGGGCATCGTTTTCGCGCGGGGGAAGGGGCCGCTTGTGCGCCAAGCGAAAGGCCGCGAGCTCGTGTTCCTTGTACTATCGGGCATCGCGACCGGCGCATCATGGCTGTGCTACTACTATGCGATACAAACGGGCCTGGTCAGCGTCGTCGTTCAGCTCGACCGGCTTTCCATCCTGATATCGGTCTTTTTCGCCTGGATCGTGTTCCACGAGCGCCTGAATAAGAAATCGGGCGCGGGTCTTGCTCTCATCGTCGCGGGAACAATCGCGCTCACCGCATTTGCGTAGGGGCCGAGCCGCAGCGAACTGGTCGCGTTCGCGCAAAGTCCGAACCACGTCATTCTGATTGCATTCGCGTAATCGCAGACGCATTGGAACAACAGCAGCTAAAGCACACCATTCGCGCGGCAACCGTGGAAGACAACAGCCCAAAGAACGCACCACATAAGAAAGGGCGGCATTGCTGCCGCCCCACGCTTGCCGCCACAAAATCGCGCGACACGTCCGAAACCTTGATGCAAACGGACTAACGAATCTCGAAACGCCCGTCCTTGCGGCGCGGCGTCTTCGCTTCCATGGCCGCATAGCCCATCATGATGGCACCAACCACCGGACCCTTGTCGGGCGCGAAATGTTCGCGGATCTTCTCGTCAATGCGCGTGACGTACTCCACCCAGCAGGATGCGATTCCGCGATTCCACGCTGCAAGGCAGATGTCGTTCATCGCGGCAGCAACGCTTTCGATAACGCTCGGCTTGTCCTTTTCAGCATAGGTCGGCTTCAGCTGGTAAGCCAAAATGACCACGTTCGCATTGCCACCCCGGCGCATGAAACGCAGCGTGTCATCCACGACCTCGGGATTCTTCGCGAAACGCTCCTCGAGTTCCTTCTTATGGCCCGCCTCGGTTGTCGCGAGTTCCCTGAACAGCCACTCAATGTCCTCCGGCTTCGTGAGCGCCTGGAAAAACCACGGCTGCAGATTCTGCCCCGACGGCGCCCAGCACGCGTCTTCCAGAATTTCCTGCAGGTCTTCGCGAGACACCGGCTCGTCCGTGAATTTCCGCACGCTGCGGCGCGCGCGTACCAGTTCCTCGAACTCCATCACGTTCCCCTTTCTTCGGGATAAACCATGCGCCCATTTTCGCACGTGGATATGCGATTGTACCCGTCAAATGCAACGTTTTGTCTTGCTCCAGAGCGCATTCAAGGGAATCGCAGACCGGCAGCCCCGCAGCAAAAATAGACCGCCCGGAGGCGGCCACGAGAAAGGAAGTTTGGCGCCTTTGCCAGATGCCACCTGAAAAGGTTTGAAGGAGAAGGCAGCATCTGGCCTGGAAGGCTAACCGTTGTGAAACTCAAGGAGTCCCGAACTACTCTCGTTTCGCATTCCATTATGAATTTCCCGAACTTGTTCTTTTGTGTCGGGCGTTACATAAGGAGAATTCGGAAGAAAAAGTTCTGCGAAAGGCATTTTCCGTAACGCGATACGTTATAGCGCGACCGGACGCGTGCGTAAGCTTTGCCGGGCACAGGCGTTATAACCGTGCCAGACGATTCGTTTCCTTTGCAACTTTTGCCAACTTTTGCATCTTTTGCAAACTTTTGCATCTTTTGCAAACGCATTCTTGGACAGAGCAGCAATGCTTGTCGGAGGATCAGCGGTCGCGCTTCCTACGGTGGCTTCCTACAGCACCGCTTCCTCGTACACCACGCCCTCCGTTTCACGTAACCATGCGAAGAAGTCCTCGCAATCCATCACGGGCATGCCATCTATGTGAGGGAAATCCTCATCACGCGTGATAATCGCATCAAGCTTCAGCCGCAGCGCCAGACGCGCAAGCAGCGCGTCCTCGGGATCCGACCAATCCGACGCCAGCACCGCATCGGCATCCGCGGCGGTCACCGGGCACACATTCATGAAAAGGCGAAGGGTGCGCAAGCGACGCAGCACCTCCGGAACAAGCCGCTTCTTCCCGCCTTCCGAAAGGATATACACGAGATCGGTCACCTGCGAGGCGCTCATCCAGAGCTCGAATTCACCCACACGTGCGGCAATCATCAGTTTCCGCGCCTGCTCAAAAAACGGTTGCCGCATACCAAGGAAATCAATGAGCACATTGGTGTCGAGAAGCACGCTCTTTCGCGCCATGGCTAGATCACTCCCCGCGATTTCGCCCGCGCAAGCTTCGCCTCGCCGCGCGACATGTTCAAAAAACTCTCATCCACCTTCAGGGGAAGGCTGTCCACGAGTTCCGCCGCCATTTGCCACTGTTGCGCCGTGGGAGGCAGCCCTTGGGAAAGGAAGTCGGCATTCTGGTTTTCCACCAATCGGTCGTACATCAGATTCACGGCCTGCGACGCATTCAGCCCCGCTTTCTCCAGCACGCGATTCCCCGCCGCCTTCTTCTCGGCGGTCATGCGTCCTGTCACCATTGCCTCGCTCATCTCGACCCCTTTCTGCTCTCGGTTCCATCAAGAGAAGCCCACTCGCTCTCAGGAGCTATTGCATGCTCTGAAGCGCAAGCCTCACGATGCAGCCCACGGCACAAGCCTCAGCATTCACGGCCATGCAACACATAAGGCGGCTACTGCCATAGAGGCAAGCCCCGCACGACACGGCATGGACAGACCGTTCTTACGAATCCTTATCTGCTCTCGTTATCCATTGTACAGGTTTGTTGTACGTCTTGAAGGCAAAAGTATGGCTCCCCGAAGGGAGCCAAAGAAAGGAAGTTAGCTGGCGAAAATACGGAGCGATGCATGTGTTTGAAGGAGGTACCACTCCGTCGGGATGTGCCAACTGTCGAGTCAAAGGGCCGCCGCCGTTTGACCCGCGAACACAATAGCACTTTACCCAATTCCGTGTTTATAGGTAATTAATTCAATTCTTTGAACCGATTTACACCTGCGGGCTATAGATGCGTCCCGGAGAGTTGATACCCGAATATCAATTATTGTCCGAATTTATGGAAAATGGCCCGTTATAAATTTTTGTTTATCGATTTCGCCGTTCGGGCGCGTTTTTCGCACATTTCGGCATCGTTTTAGCCAGAAAACGCGCTCGCGGCCGCCCGATTTGTCTCATTTGTCCTTTTCGGCAAACGGCGCGTTTTGTCTATGCGAACGCTTTCCCGCGCATGCCGTTCACATCCGCTCACGCGCCGTTCGCCCAGACATCCATTCGCACCATTCGCACAGGCGACGGAATACCACGCGCACGCGCATCCGAAC